>NZ_CP088014.1:1500000-1800000 GCF_021044685.1 Bradyrhizobium daqingense | reverse complement strand
AATCTGCGAGTGATCATGATACCCTCTTCATCATCGTTTGGGGTCGGTTGACGCAAAAGACTTGCAACACAACAGGCGCGGCTCAGGCAGCCGCAGCCGTTCCAAGTGCCGGAACACCCTCAGGCGCCGGGACAGGCGCGCCGCCCATGACGTCGGCGGCTTCGAGATCGTAGAGCTCGCGCGCGACGCGGTCAGTCAGGGCGGCCGGTGCGCCGTCGAACACCACGCGGCCCGCGGCCATGCCGATCAGGCGATCGCAATAGCTGCGCGCGAGATCGAGCGAATGCAGGTTACAGAGCACCGTGATGCCGAAATGCTTGTTGATGCGCAGCAGCGCATCCATCACGATCTTGGTGTTGCGCGGATCGAGCGAGGCGATCGGCTCGTCGGCGAGGATGATGTCGGGCTGCTGCACCAGGGCACGGGCGATCGCGACGCGCTGTTGCTGGCCGCCGGAGAGCTGGTCGGCGCGCTGCGCGGCGAGCGTCGCGATGTCGAACTGCTCCAGCGCGGACATCGCCAGCGCCTTGTCCTGCTCCGGCCAGATTTGCGAGAGCGAGCGCCAGGCCGGCATCGTGGCGAGGCGCCCCATCAGGACATTGGTCAGCACATCGAGCCGGCCGACCAGGTTGAACTGCTGGAAGATCATCGCCGAACGCGCCCGCCACTGGCGCAGCTCCTTGCCGCGCAGCGCGGTGACGTCGAGGCCGTCGAACAGGATCTTGCCCTGCGTCGGCGTCACCAGACGGTTGACGGCCCGGAGCAGCGTCGATTTGCCGGCACCGGAACGTCCTATCACGCCGACGAAAGCGCCAGGAGAGATTTGAAACGAAGCGTCGTCCACCGCGGCTTTTGCGCCGAAGCGGCACGTCAGACCTTCAACCACCAGCATGCAGGGCTCCAGAGTAGCTGGGACCCACCGCTAACGCCGGCGCTTGACACTTGTGTGACATCCGCATTGCGGTGCGGCGATCCTGCACAGCTCGTCCACTGTCATCGCCTTGTCATGACATCGTCATCAAGCCACTCGAAGAGAAACGCCCGCTCTCCCGCTTCGGATACGACATGGCCGTCAAAGCTCTTTCGGTTCAGCCGACCGTCGACCCTTCGGCCACACTGCACGAGACGAGGCTCGGTGCCTATACCGAGGTCGGCGCGCGCACGATCCTGCATGAAGTGGCGATGGGTGATTACTCCTATGTCGTCAACGATGCGCAGATCACCTACACCACCATCGGAAAATTCTGCTCGATCGCGGCGATGACACGCATCAACCCCGGCAATCATCCGATGCACCGCGCGACACAGGCGCACTTCACCTACCGATCCAGCGCCTATTTCGAGGGCGAGAGCGACGACGCCGAATTCTTCGCCTGGCGGCGCCGGCATCACGTCCATATCGGCCATGACGTCTGGATCGGTCACGGCGCGATCGTGCTGCCAGGCCGCAACATCGGCACCGGCGCGGTGATCGCGGCCGGCGCCATCGTCACCAAGGACGTGCCGGCCTACAGCATCGTCGCCGGCAATCCGGCCCGCATTCTGCGGCGGCGGTTCTCGGAGGAGATTTCCGGACGGCTCGCGAAGCTGGCTTGGTGGGACTGGGATCACGACAAATTGCGCAAAGCGCTGCCCGATTTCCGCAAGCTCGGGATTGAAGATTTCCTTGCGACATACGAAGCACAGGCGAGCTCCTTCCCCGGTTCTCCCAGCAAACGAAGCGCGGTCGCGTGACAGAGATATTCCTCGAAGGCGGCCGGGCTCTGATCGGCACCGAGCTCGTCGAAACCTCACTCCTCGTGTCCGGAACGGACATTGCAGAGATCGATGGCTCACGCGGCCGTTCGCGGCTGGCGATCGATGCGCGCAACCTGCTCGTGCTCCCCGGCATCGTCGATCTGCATGGCGACGCCTTCGAGCGCCAGATGATGCCACGCGCCGGCGTCGACTTTCCGATCGACGTCGCGCTCGCCGACAGTGACCGTCAGGCGATCAGCAACGGCATCACCACCGTGTTTCACGCCACGACCTGCTCGTGGGAGCCGGGCCTGCGCAGCGCCGACAATGCGCGCGGCCTGATGGAAGCGATCGAGCGGCAGCGCCCGCAATTCGCCGCCGACACCCGCTTCCACCTGCGCCACGAGACCTACAATCTCGATGCGGAGCCCGAGATCAGCCAGTGGCTCGCCGAAGGCCGCGTCGACCTGTTCGCCTTCAACGACCACATGGACGGCACCGTCGCCGACATGGCCAAGCCCCGCAAGCGCAACCGCATGGTGGAGCGGACCGGCCTTTCGAGCGAGGATTTCGACCGGCTGGTCGAACGCGTGGTCTCGCGCGCTGACGACGTGCCGGCCTCGGTGGCGCGACTGGCCGCGACGGCTCGCGCCTCAGGGGTGCGGATGCTCTCGCACGACGATGCGACGCCGGCGATGCGTCAGGAGTTTCGCGAGCTCGGTGCATTGATCGCCGAGTTTCCGATCAATGAGGAGACGGCGCGTGCAGCCGCAAGCCACGGCGATGCCATCGTCTACGGCGCGCCGAACGTCGTGCGCGGCGGCAGCCACACCGGCTGGACCAAGGCGTCGGACATGATCGCCAAGGGCCTCTGCTCGGTGCTGGCGTCGGACTATTACTATCCTGCACAGCTGCTCGCCGCATTCCGCCTCGCCGCCGACGGCGTGCTGGCGTTGACGGAAGCCTGGGACCTGGTCTCCGCCGGCCCCGCGCGTGCCACCGGCCTGACCGATCGCGGTGTGCTCGCCGAGGGACGCCGCGCCGACATCCTGCTGGTCGACGACAGCGTGGCGCTGCGGCCACGGCTCATCGCGGTGATCTCGGGCGGCAAGCTCGTGCACCTCACCGATGCGACGCGGCTGCTCGCAGCAATGGCGGCGCCACGCGAGGCTGTCGTCGCGGCTTGAATTGGTTATGCTGAGGCGATGACAGGCTTTCCCCGCTACGCGATCTATTTTGCCGCCGGCTCTGACAGCGCCCTCTCCCGCTACGGCGCCGAGCTGCTCGGCTATGATGCCTACGCCGGCGACGAGCTGCCGTTTCCGCGTCAGGCACTGGATATCGCGCCGGATTGGCGCGACATCACCGCCGATCCCCGTAAATACGGCTTCCACGCCACGTTGAAGGCACCGATGGCGCTCGCGCCAGGCCAGACGGAGGCCGGGCTCGCGGTGGCTTGCGCGGCCTTCGCCGGGACGCCGCGGCCTATCCCGACGATCCGGCCGATCGTCGATTCCATCAGCGGCTTCATTGCCGTCATTCCGGCCGAGCCGACCAATACGCTGCAACAGCTCGCCGCCGATTGTGTCCGCGCTTTCGATTCCTTCCGCGCCCCGCTCACGGCAGAGGATCGCGCGCGGCGGAGACCTGAGAAGCTGAGCGAGCGGCAACACGACCATCTCGACCGCTGGGGCTACCCTTACGTGATGGAGGAATTCCGCTTCCACATGACGCTGACGGGGCGGCTGGATGCCGAGCGACGCGGGCCGGTTCTGGAGATGCTGCGGAAGCGGTTTGCGGCGCTGAAGCTTGATGCGCTGACGATCGACCGCATCGCGCTGTTCAGGCAGGACGATGCCAAGGCGCGCTTCCGCATCATCGGCGAGTGGGCATTGACGCGGTAGGCTTCCCTGTCAGCTCGCAGCATTGAAGGCGAGCGCGACCGCGCCGACCATAATGAGGCTGGTCGCCCAGACAGCATCCAGATTGAACCAGCTTCGCGAGACGAACTTCAATCCCAGATGTCGGTAGACCTGCCACGCCAGACATCCGCCGGCGCCGACCATGGCGATCACGTGCACCAGGGACACCAGCACCACCATCCCCAAGCTTGCCTTCATCAGCGCGCCCGCGGCCTGATGGCCGGCATCGAGCTCGAAGGCCTGGCAGAGTCCGAGATAGATCGGCACGAGCATCAAGGCGGCGCCATGTGCAATGGCAACGGCAAATGACCAGAGCGCCAATTGCGTCGGCGGAATTCGTGCCAGCGCGCGCGGATGGCGCCGCGCGACCAACCGATAGACGCCGAAGCCGATGACGAGAAGGCTTGCACTGATCTGGAGCGAACGCTGCCACTCGGCCAGCACGAGCAGGAACGCGAATGGCAGCAGCACGAGAAGCGTTGCCAGGAGATGGCCGGCCGACAGGGCCCACAACGCGCGGAAGAGCGCGCGTGGACTCTTGTCCATGAGCCCGGCCGAAACGGCGAGCGGCCATCCCATCCCCGGATTGATCCCGTGGTAGAGACCGCTCGCAACAAGCGCCAGCCAGAGCCAGCCAATCGCCGGGCTCGCCTGCCCCCAATCTAGACCGACGGGTAGCAAAAAGAGTCCGTCGAACAATCGCCGCCCTCGAGCCTGATCTGGTGCGCACGATATCCGTCGGGGAAACTTACGAAATAATCCTTGGCGAGTTCGAGACCGCCGTCGCGACCCGCATTGGCCATGACCTCAACGCCCGGAACCCCGTCGGGATAGAACTGGTCATCCCAGGTGGAATAGAGCGAATTGGTCCAGTAAACGCGCCGGCCGTCGCGGCTGATCTCGACCATCTGCGGACCGGCCGCAAAGGCCTTGCCGTTTGGATGCGCCGTGCGGCGCGCGATGCCGCCGATATGGACCGAGCCCGCAAGCCTCGGCTTTCTGGGATCGCTGACGTCATACTGGCGCATTTCACCCGTGCCCCAGCACGAGACATAGAGGAACCGGTCATCCATCGACAGGTCGATGTCGGTCACCAGCGGCGGCACCGCGCCAAAACCCTGCAGCAGCGGCGGGAGCTTCTCCTTTGGCGCGGGCTCGGGCGGGATCGTCGCCGTCTTCTCGGCATGGAATTTTCCGCCTTCGCGCCACCACGTCCAGATCGACGCCTCGAGGTTGGTGGTGTCGACCACGACACCAACGAAGCCGTATTCGCGAACCGGATCATGCGCCGGTCGTACTTCCAGCGCCATTTGATGATTTGCGCCGAGGTCGATGGTCTGGACGTTGCGACGGGCGCGAAGATCCCAGAAGTGGAGACGGTGGCCATATTTGTTCGCGAGCAGATCCTCAGGGACGATCCCGTTCTCGAACTGCGGCGGCAACGCCCACTCGCTCGTCACCATGTAGTCGCGCGGCAGGTTCCACCAGAAGTCATAATGCAGCGTCTGCGGACCGCGGTCGATCTCCCATCGTCCAAGAACTTCAAACGTCTCGCAATCCATGATGAAAACGCCTGGAGGTCCGCTGGTGCCGTCCTTGCCGCCGCCGCCCAGCGTGCTGACGTAAATGCCGTCCGGCCCGCAATGGATCGTGTGCGGCCGCGAGTAGCCGGTCTTCTTGAAGACTTCATCGGGCTCGATGATCTTGTGAATCTTGGCTTGGGTCGGATCGGGCTTGGTGTCGATGATGTAGATCCGCGACGAGCGCAGCCCGGGGATGATGAGATAGCGCCGCTCGATGAAGGCGTGGCCGGTGAGCGGCGACAGAGCGGAGGAGCAGGCATTCCAGCCGAAGTGATGAAATTCGTCGCCCTTGTTGGGCATCGTCACGGTGTGGACGATCTGGCTGTAGGTCGGCGATCCCGGCTTGACGTCGATGACCGCGAGAGCATCGGGCTTCGAGAAATCCGGGCTGAGCAGCAAAGTGTAGGCAAAGTTCTCCGCAGGTGCTTCCATCGCAAGCCTGGGCGATGCGTGGAACGTGGGATCCGGCCTCATCGTCATGGCACTGCCTCCCTGTTCTGTCGGTTCGCGCCAACCTGGCTCGGGATAACGGCATAATGAAGAGGTGTTGGGCGATGTCTTGAGACTGCTCCGCGGCTTGGTTGGCGAGCTTACGATACTTGATCGCCGGGCCGGGGGAAACTGGCTGAATCGCGCCGACTCGGCGCTTCAGCCCAAATTGGCGCCGTCGCCGCCTCGCTTGCCGGGACGACGTTGTGGAGGGAGATCGGCTCAACTAGTTCCGTCATTGCGAGCGAAGCGAAGCAATCCAGGTCTTCTCCTCCTAGACAGTCTGGATTGCTTCGTCGCTTCGCCTACTTCCCCCACCGCAGCGCCAGGGCGTCGCGCTCCTTGGCGAGCTCCAACAGGCCCGCGCGCGTCGCCGGATGCAGCGGCTGCAGTGGGTGGCGCACTGCGTCCGATCTGATCACGCCGCCGGCCTGCATCATGACCTTGCAGGCGATCAGGCCGCATTGACGGTTCTCGTAATTGATCAGCGGCAGCCAGCGCTCATAGGCGGCTTTGGCCTCCTCGCGCTTGCCGGCGAAATAGGGATCGATGATCTGGCGGATGCCGTCGGGATAGCCGCCGCCGGTCATCGCGCCGGTGGCACCGGCATCAAGATCGGCCAAGAGCGTAATCGCCTCCTCGCCGTCCCAGGGCCCCTCGATGTCCTTGCCCCCCGCCTCGATCAGGCTGCGCAGCTTCGAAGCCGCGCCGGGCACCTCGATCTTGAAATAGCGGATGTTGGAGAAATCGCGCGACAACCGCGCCAGCAGCTCGACCGAGAGCGGCGTGCCGGCGACCGGCGCGTCCTGGATCATGATGGGGATGTCGATCGCGCCGGAGAGCACCTTGAAGAACTCGATGATGCCCTTCTCGGGCACGCGGAAGGTCGCGCCGTGATAGGGCGGCATCACCATCACCATGGCGGCGCCCGCCGCCTCGGCCTGCTTGCTGCGCGCGGCGCAGACGGACGAGCTGAAATGCGTGGTGGTGACGATCACGGGAACCCGGCCGGCGACGTGTTCCAGCACCGCATGCATCACGGTCTCGCGCTCGGCGTCGGTGAGGACGAACTGCTCGGAGAAATTGGCGAGGATGCAGAGGCCGTGCGAGCCGGCGTCGATCATGAAATCGATGCAGCGGCGCTGGCCCTCGAGGTCGAGCTCGCCGCGCTCGTCGAAGATGGTGGGCGCGACCGGGAACACACCGCGATAGGGGCGCTGGGCCTTGTGTTGTGGCGTGACCGGCATCGAACTCTCCATCCCATGTTACGTCTACAGCAAGCGCTCACGCGCGCTGCGGACAGATGTACTCGCCACGCCGACCGGCGGCAATGCCGATCACATTACATCTGGACGGAGGTGCAATCGAGGCTACGCGGTCTTCACCGCGCCCAGGAAGCCCTCGACGCGACGCGGAGACGATCGGCGTCGGCCGACATCTTCCTGACGGAGTCCGACAGCACCGTGCCGGCGTTGCCGGTTTCCTGGTTGAGGCTGGCGACGCTGCCGATGGTGTCGGTGACCTCGCGGGTGCCCTGGGCCGCCTGCTGGAAGTTGCGCGAGATCTCGGTGGTGGCCGCGCGCTGCTCTTCGACCGCGGCGGCAATCGCGGTCATCTTCTCGTCGATGCCGCTGATGGCACCGCCGATCGAGCGGATGGCCGCCACGGCCTGGCCGGTGGCGCCCTGGATCTCCGCGACCTGGCGCGAGATCTCCTCCGTCGCGGTCGCGGTCTGCGCCGCGAGACTCTTGACCTCGCCGGCGACCACGGCGAAGCCGCGGCCGGCTTCGCCCGCGCGCGCCGCCTCGATCGTGGCATTCAGAGCCAGGAGATTGGTCTGGGCGGCGATGGCATTGATCATCTTGACGACCTCGCCGATGCGGCTTGCGGTCTGGTCGAGAATCTCGACGGTCGCGTTGGTCTGCTCGGCCTGCGCGACGGCCTCGCGGGCCTCGCGCGCGCTCGACTGCACCTGCGCGGAGATCTCGCCGACGGATGCGGAGAGCTCCTCCGTCGCGGCGGCGATGGTCTCGAGATTGTTGGTGGCCTGCTCGGCCGCCGAGGAGACCGCCGCAGTCTGGCTGCTGGATTCCGCGACCAGCGAGCGCACGTTGGTTGCGGTGGCATCGAGCTCCCGCGTGGACGCCGCAACGCTGTGGATGACGGCCTGCACCGTATCGTCGAAGCTGCGGCAGGCCGCATCGACCGTGCCGGAGCGGGCGAGCTGCAGCGCCTGCTGCGATTCGCGTTCCTGGCCCAGGCGTTCCGCGGTCGCCGCGCTCTCGCGCAGGCTTTCCAGCGCGGCAGCCATGGTGCCGAACTCGTCGGGATGACGGGATTGCGGCACCGGCGTCGCATAGTCGCGTGCGCTGATGCGGGCGATGGCATCGAGGATGGCGCGCACCGGGCGCATGAGGCGGTTGCGCACCACGTAGACACCGGCCAGGGTCACGGCCAGCGCCAGCACGAACGCGAACGATTGCACGATGAGATTGGTGAGGGCTTTCTCCTGAACCGTCTCCGCGCGCGCGATCGACAGGTCGAGCGCCTTGTGTGCGACCGCGACGATGGACGCAAACGGCGATTGGCACAGCGCGTTCCATTCCGAGGCCGGCATCGCCGGCCGGCCGCTGCCGTCGAGATTTTTGGTGATATCACCAATCTGCTTGACGACGCCGTCAGTCTTGGCGCGTGCCTCCTTGGCCGTGTTGACGAGGTCAGGCGTCACGTCGGGCGCGGCCAGCAGCTCCTCCATGCCGGTCCAGCCGGCGGTGACGATACCGTTCCAGCCGGCGACGGTCTGCTTTTGTGCGTCGTCGAGCGGCTTCGAGCTGTTGACGTTCGAGCGCAATGTCGAGCACTGGATGCCGTAGCGATCACGCACCTGCCAGGCGAGGCGGCGCGCCTGAATCATGCGGGCGATGTAGGGATCGTTCATCCAGGCACGGTTCGACACCGCGGTGGACGCGAGATTGGCGGTCTCGATCACCTTGGTGACCGCATCGTACCAGGGTGCGGTGCGCTCGACCTTGCGCTCGGCGCGCGGCAGCTTGGCCTCGTCGTAGAACAGCTGGAACTTCGGCGCGGCCTCGCTCCAGCGCTGCTTCAGCGTGCTTGCGAGCTCGTCGCGGCGGGCAAATTCGACGGTGGCGAGCGCGGCCATGATGGCGTCGAAGCCGGCCTGCTCCGACTTCTCGGCGGTGCCGAGCTTGGCGCGCGGATCGTCCTCGCCGAGCAGCGCGCTCTGGGCATCGCCGCGATTGTTGCGCAAGGACAGCACGCCCTGGAAGATCGCCTTGTCGGCGTTCGCCAGCCGCTCGGTCTCCAGGCTGTCGCTGTAGCGGCCGAACGCCCCGAACATCTGGATCGCCGTGCTGGTCAGCGCACCGACCGCCAGCAGGGCCATCAGGACGAGGAGAAGCGTGCTTACCGATTTCTTAAACAATGCCATGGGTGGGGCGGCCTACTCGTCACGAGGAGGCCACCCTGCACCGCGACATGCCAAGGTTTGGTTAAGACTTTAATCAAATACCTGCGGTTGCGCCGCTGCGCCCCTCCCGCAGGGCTGTGTTCCCTCACGCAACCCTGGTGAAATCCGGCGGCCGGCGCTCGGCAAAGGCGGTGAAAGCCTCGCGTGCTTCCGCGGTGCGCAGGCGCTGCGCGAACTGCTCGCCTTCGGCCTGCATCTGCGCGACAAGTGCCTCACCGTTTCGCATCAGCTTCTTGGTGGCCGTGAGCGCGCCGGCCGGCTGGCGGGCGAGGCGCTGCGCGAGTGCCAGCGCCTCGCCGTCGAGCCTGTCGAGCGGCACCACGCGGTTGGCGATGCCCCACTCCAGCGCCGATTTGGCGGCAACGGTCTCGCCGAGCGCGAACATCTCATAGGCGCGGGCATAGCCGATGCGCGCCGGCATCAACAGGCTGGACGCCGCTTCCGGCACCAGCGCGAGGCTGACGAAGGGCGTCGACAGTTGCGCGTTATCCGCGAGCACGACGAGATCGCAATGCAGCAGCATGGTGGTGCCGACGCCGACCGCGCGGCCCTGCACCGCCGCAACCAGCGGCCGGGTGCAACGCGCCAGCGACTGGATGAAGCGCACGACGTTGCGGCTGCCTTCCGATTTTCCGGCTGCGACGGCCGCGAATTCACCAACGTCGTTGCCCGCGGTGAACATGTCGCCCTCGCCGCGGATCAGGATCACGCGGGCCGATGGATCGAACTCGGCGGATTCGATGGCGTCGGCGAGCTTGCCGTACATCGCATCCGTCAGCGCGTTCTTCTTGTCGGGGCGCGCCAGCGTGAGGGTGAGAATTCCACCGTTGTTCTCGATCCGGACGTGGTCGGTCATTGCTCTGCTCCTCTTGGAAACTTGTCCTGAATGCTCGTCAGCCAGCGCGCGACGATGTCGATCTCGGCGGCCGTGAATCCTTCCGTCAGCGCCGCATTGACCTCCGCCGCGCCGGCCTTCGCCTGAGCCAGCGCGGTGCGTCCCTTCGGCGTCAGCCAGATCCGCCAGGCGCGTCCGTCCTCACGGTCGGCCCGCCGCTCTATCAGTTTCGCCAACTCGGTGCGATCGACCAGGCCGGAAATGCCGGCCGGCCCAAGATCCAGAGCCGCGCCCGCCTCGCCCATCAATACACCGTCTTGCCGGCCGAGGATGAACAACAGACCGGCCTGCGCCGGCGTCACCTCGCTCTCGGGCCGCGTCGCCATCCAGCGCTGCAGCCGGCGGTGTGCGACGCTCAGCAGGTAGATCAGCCGATGATGCCGCGCGCCGGCGTTATTATTTCGCATGCGAAATAGATAGCTGCTGCCGGTTTCCTTGTCAAAGGGCTTGACGTCATCGCACGCGTGTGTTCCTTATTTGTTCTGTACCCGTTTTAGTTGCAGACAAAGAGGCACACCCTGGTGGAGAGATTGGCGCAAGCGGAAGAGCAGGACCAGGAGCACGAAACGGAGGGTGAGCATGCCTATGCCTTCGGAGTTCTGGACGCGTACTTCGAAGGCTTCCCGCTCAGTAAGCTCGTGACCACCACCCGGCAGTTTCCCGGCCATATGCGGGTGGACGTCCAGGCCGCGCTCGACAAGCTGCTGGGAGCGCACATCGACTTGCTCGGACTTGCCGAGGAAAGCTATGACGCGCTGTCGTTTGCGCGCCTGCTCCGCGACGATCGAAGCGCCGTGCCGATCGCGCCGCTGCAATATTCCGACGTCGATATCGGCGAGGGCAATCCGTCCCGGTGCCTCGACAATGGTTTGTGGCTCTGCGAGCAAGACGGTTTGCGCCATGCGGTACTGCTCTGCGCCAATCGGGAATCCCGTCGCGAGCCCGGCATACGGATCGAAATCATGGTGTCCGCGGGAAGCGCGGGGGCGGCCGTGGTGCAGCGCTGCTTCGGCGCGCTCGAAGACGCCGTGCAGTCCGCGCGCACCTATCGCGGCAAGATCCTGTCGCTCGAGGAGTCTTCCAACTACCGCGGCGAATCCC
The DNA here is from genome assembly GCF_021044685.1 of Bradyrhizobium daqingense. NCBI lineage: Bacteria > Pseudomonadati > Pseudomonadota > Alphaproteobacteria > Hyphomicrobiales > Nitrobacteraceae > Bradyrhizobium > Bradyrhizobium daqingense. The sequence continues at coordinate 1,788,783 of NZ_CP088014.1, read as the reverse complement.
GCGGCATCAATGTGCATCGGCTGCCGACCGTCGGGCGCGACGAGGTAATCCTGCCGGAGCGGACTCTGCAGCTGCTCGATCGCAACGTGCTGAATTTCGTCAACACGCGCGATCAATTGCGGCGGCTCGGGCAATCAACGCGCAAGGGCATCCTGCTTTATGGACCGCCCGGCACAGGTAAGACCCATACGATCCGCTATCTCGCAACACATCTGCCTGGACATACGACCCTGATTATCACGGCCGAGCAGATCGGCCTGCTCAGCGCCTATATGGGCCTGGCGCGGCTGCTGCAGCCTGCGATGGTGGTGATCGAGGACGTCGACCTGATCGCGCGCGACCGCCGCAACATGGGGCCATGCGAAGAACCCCTGCTCAACAGGCTGCTCAACGAGATGGACGGACTGAAGCAGGATGCCGACATCCTTTTCGTTCTCACCACCAATAGGCCGCAGGACCTGGAAGCTGCCCTGGCCGGTCGCCCCGGCCGCATCGACCAGGCCATCGAAGTGCCGCTCCCGGACGAGAGTGGCCGCAGCAAGCTGGTGCGCCTCTATGGCAAGGAATTGCCGCTCGACGACGCGATCGTCATCGAAGCTGCCCGCCGCAGCGAGGGGACAAGCTGCGCCTTCATCAAGGAATTGATGCGGCGGCTGGCGCAAGCCAGCCTGGCGCGCGACGGCGGCAACTCGACCGTCTCGGCCGACATCGACGAAGCCCTCGACGACATGCTGTTCTCCGGCGGCCGGCTGAATGCGCGCCTGCTCGGCGGGGCGCAGGCGATGGCAGCGGGGTAACGTTCGCCGTCATCCATTCGCCTCGTCGCCTCTCAGGGCGCGCAGGTAAAGCTCGAAGCCTCCGTCACCGAACCACTCTTGTAGTGCGGCCAGGACGGCCAGCGGCACAGCGGCAGCGCACGCGTCACTGCAAATGACGGCGCCTCTACCTTCTGCTCGGTGACCTCGAGATCGCCGGGCGCCTTGCCCTTCTCGACCCAGTCGACCAGCACACTCAGCATGTCGACATTGGCCGGCGCGCCGGAGCCGACATGGTCGACGCCGGGCGCGGTATAGAGGCGGGCGAACTCCGCGGTCTCGGCCTTGCCGAGCTTGCGCTCGACGCTCTCGAAATAGCGGATGCCGGCATAGGGGCTCTGCGCGTAATCGGCCATGTGCTCGAGCATGATAAGCCGGCCACCGCGCGCGCGAAAACGGCTGAGATCGGGATCGGTCGAATCCATCAGCCTGGAGACCTCGAGCAGCCGCGCCTTGTGGTCCTCCACCTTGTAGGTGGTGACGTCGAGCTTGGGATCGCGTGCGAACACATATTGAATGCCGCCGGCGCCGTAGATCCAGGCGATGCCGTTGTTGGGCGCAGGCGGCTGCGCGGGCGGCGCGGTGCCGAGCCACCAGGCGACCCAGCCGCCGGTCGGGCCAACGGCCGGGATGTCCTCGCCGGAGATGCCCCAACCCGGATAATCGTCGAGACCATTGGCGAGCGGGAACGGGAATTTGTAGGTCCCATGCAGCGTGTTGACGGCCTTGATCTGCGCCTCGGTGAGGCACTGATCGCCGCTCTGGCCCGCCGCGCAGCGCAGCGTCTCGATCTTGAACGCCGCCTTGCAGGAAACGGGATCCTGCACCAGCGCATCGTCGGAGCCGTCGGCCTTGTCGCAAGCCGAACGCACCGCATCGCCCACGAGCTTGACCTGCGCCGGATTGATCCAGCCCTCGCCCATGGTCGCAAGGCCCCCGCGCGTGCCGGCATGCTGCAGGCCGACCCAATTGATCACGGGCACGCGGGCGAAGATGCCGTCGAAATCGTCGGGATAGCGCTGCGCCATGGTGAGGCCCTCGCGGCCGCCCTCGGACGAGCCCATGAAATACATCTTTTCAGGCATCTTGCCGTAAGCACGCTGCATCAGCGCGACGGCGGCATCGCGCACCTTCTTGTAGGAACGATGAGCAAAGTTCTCGAACGCTTCGTCGTTGAGCGCGAAAACCTGCGGCGGCTCGCCCTGCTTGGTCTCGTGGCCGGAATCGGTGCCGTAGGTGACGAAGCCGCGCGCGAGCGGCGACGGCTTGTCGAAGGGATAGGCCGGCGGCAGCGCCAAGCCGGTGATCAGCACGCCGTTGAAGCCGCCGCCGCCATATTGCAGCGAGCGGCCGTTCCACTCGACGGGAAGATTGACCTGGAATTTGATCGGCGGCGCCTTGGGATCGGCGGGGTCGATGTGTCCGAGCACCTTGCAGAAGACGGGATTGGCCGGCGTGACGCGCCCCGACGGGGTCGGTCCGCGCTCGGCGACGGCGAGAGGCGATGGCGACTGCAAAGTCGCGGCATCGATCTTCACGGCGTCAGCGCCGCCAACGAGACCCTTGCAGACGGCCTCGGCGTCTTCAGCCAGCGTCGCCGCCGAGGCGCAGTTTGCAGCCAGCAAGGTCGCCGCGCCGACGGGCAATGCACAGAGCTTCGCACGCAGTTGCGCCATTGTTTCCCCCCGGTTCTCTTCTGGTTCGATCAGGAGGCCGCATTGAAGTCGACCGCCGGCCGGCCGTCAATGACGCTCTAGTGCTCGAACACCAGCCGCGCTCCGACCGTGCCTTCGAGGCTGCGGATCTGATCGAGCAGCGCCGCCGAATCCTGGCCGGCGAGATCGGCATCGAGCACGACATAGCCGAGGTCGCCGGCGGTCTCGAGATATTGCGCGGCGATGTTGATGTCGCGCTGCAGGAAGACCTCGTTCAGGCGCCGCAGCATGCCCGGCACGTTGCGATGGACATGGCTGAAGCGCGCGCCGGAGGGGCGAAGATGCAGCTGCACCTCGGGGAAGTTCACCGCGCCCATGGTCGATCCCGTGATGAAATAGTCGACCAGCTTGCGTGCGACCTCCCCGCCGATGCGCTCCTGCGCCTCCTCGGTCGAGCCGCCGATATGCGGCGTGAGGATGACGTTCTCCACGCCCTGCACCGGGCTGTTGAAACGATCCGAATTCGAGGACGGCTCGACCGGAAACACGTCGACGGCGGCGCCGGCGAGATGACCCTCACGCAACGCGCGCGCGAGCGCATCGAGATCGACCACGGTGCCGCGGCTGTTGTTGATCAGGAACGAGCCCGGCTTCATCGCCCGTAGCTCCTTCTCGCCGATCATCCCGGCGGTTTCCGGCGTCTCGGGCACGTGCAGGCTGACGACGTCGCTCTGCGCCAGCAGATCTTCCAGTCGCTCGACCGGCTCGGTGTTGCCGTGGCGAAGCTTGTCGGTGCGGTCGAAATAGATCACGCGCATGCCCATGGCTTCGGCGAGCGTGGACAGCTGCGAGCCGATATTGCCGTAGCCGACGATGCCGAGCGTGCGGCCGCGCACCTCGCGGCTGCCGGTCGCCGACTTGTCCCAGCCGCCCCCATGCGCCGATACCGAGCGCGGAAAGATCCGCCGCAGCAGCATCACGATCTCGCCGATCACGAGCTCGGCGACGCTGCGCGTGTTGGAGAACGGTGCGTTGAACACAGGAATGCCGCGCTTGCGCGCCGCCAGGAGATCGACCTGGTTGGTGCCGACGCTGAAGCAGCCGACCGCGAGCAGCTGGTCGGCGGCGCCGAGCACGTCATCGGTGATCTGGGTGCGCGAACGGATGCCGAGCAGCGACACGCCCTTGAGCGCTTTGCGCAGATGCTCTCCGTCCAGCGCCTTGGTCAGGCGTTCGACATTGGTAAAGCCCGCGCTCTTGAACAGCTCGACAGCGCTATCATTGACGCCTTCGAGCAGCAGCGCCTTCGCAGTCCGCTCGGGGCTTTGGCCTGGGGCTGGCATGGTGTCTCCGTCAGTCACAGCTTTGCCGCAGCTCTTAGACCGCGGACGGTGCGCGGCACAATAGGGCGTGGATACGGGGAGAAGATGGCGGGCGGCAGGGACGGCCTACCAAACGGCATCGCCTTTGCGCGGAGTTGACGGACGACAGAATCAAATCACGTAGAATCCGTGCGTCGCGTCGAGCCGGAGCTGTTCGACCAAGCCGTACTCCCAGTCGAGATAGGCTTGCATCGCGGCTTCGGCGACGTCGGTACCTTCATAGGGCCGGCGGTAACGATGCGCCGGGTCGGGCTTCGGCAGCACCAGCGGCGGGGCGATCTCGAGCGCGCCGTCATAGCCGCCTTCGAGCACATAGACCTCCCAGCCCATCTGGGCGAGCCATGATGCCGTCATGTCGGCACGGACGCCCTTGTCGTCGGTCAGCAAAATTCGCGCGCCGCGGACCGGCGCCGCCATGTCGGTCTCCTGAACGAGCTGGCCGCCGGGATAATGACGAAAGCCCGGCAGATGGCCGGCGGCATATTCCTCGGCGTCGCGCACGTCGAAGCGATAGAGCGTGTGATCAGTTTGCGCGAGCAGCGCCGCCATCTCGCTCGCACCGATATGACGAACGCCGGCACGATAGGCGACGTCGCGGGCATTGGCCGGACCGCCCTCGAACGGTCCGATCGCGCCGCGCCTGTCGGCACCGTGGTCAAGCGTGTGTCTCGCCAGCGTCCAGCCGATCGTGCCGTTGCGCAGCGCGCGCACCTTGTTGGGCACACCGGCATTGATCAGCGACTGGGTGCCGATGATCGAGCGCGTGCGGCCGGCGCAATTGACGATGATGGTGGTTTCAGGATCGGGCGCAGCCTGCCCGGCCCGCAAGACCAACTCGGCGCCGGGCACGCTGACCGAGCCCGGAATGTTCATGGTCGCGTATTCGTCGAAGCGGCGGACGTCGAGGATGGCAATGTTGGCCTTGTCAGCGATCAGCTTTGCCACTTCGTCGGCACTGAACGAGGGCGTGTGACGGCGCGACTCGACCAGTTCGCCGAATGCCTTGGAATAGGAATTGACGTCCTCGAAGACCTGATAGCCCGCCGCGCGCCAGGACTTCAGTCCACCGTCCAGCGCGCTGATATTGGTGTAACCCAGCGCCGCAAGCCGCTCCGCACCCACAGCGACGAGGCCTTCGCCGTCATCGTAAAGTACGATCGGAACGTCCTCGCGCGGCAGCCTGATCTCGGCCTCGACGGCGATCCGGCCGGCCGCCATGTTGGCGGCGAACAGCGGATGTCCGGTCGCGAACGCCGCCTCATATCTGAGATCGAGCAGCGCGATCTCTTCGCGCAGCAGCAGCGCGCGGCGGATCTCGGCGGGAGTGACGGTGGAAAGCTTCATGGCGCGGACCTTGACGAGAACAGGCCATGGGCTTTTGAACGATTGTCGCGCGCTTGGCTAGCCTTCGTGTCCGCTCACTCGCCCGGAACGAGCCGGCCGAGCGGCGGCTGCGCCGGGCGCCGCAGCCTGCGGCGCGACAGATAGAGCAGGACGCCGGTGACCGAGAACAACGGCATCAGCGCCGCCGCGATCATGAAGGCGAGCTTGCCGGGCCAGCCCAGGATGGCACCGCGGTGGATGTCGAGCATGTTAGCGATGATCTTCTCGCCAAAAGACTTGTCGGCGTACCGCTCCGCGGAAACCAATTGTCCCGAGACGGCATCGATGCGGAATTCGTCGCGCGAGGTGTCGAGCGTCGTCTCCTTCGACCACGATCGGATCCGGATCGCTGTGCCGGCGCCGGCCGGCAGCGTCAGCAACGCCTTCGAGAAGTGGCCGCCCTCCTCGCGCCGGAACGTCGTCCACGCCTGGTCGAAACCGATCGCTTGCGCCTCGATACGGCCGGCCTCACGCGGCGGCTTTGCAGACATCTTGGGCTGCATCTTGGCCGCGGCGACATGCGGCCGCGACAGCAGCCAGACCACGCCATCCTTGTACCAGTCGAACGAGTACCAGAGCCCGGTGAGCGTCATTAACAGATAGACCGGAAACACCCAGGTGCCGATGACGGCGTGCAGCGAGCGATGCAGACCGCGCCCACTGAGACCGAGATTGGGTTTGAGCCACATCTTCACGCTGCCGGCGCGGCGCGGCCAGCGCAGCACGAGGCCGGAGATCAGCATCACGATCAGGCCGAGCGCGGCGACGCCAGTGACCTGGCGCCCCCAGCCCTTGGCATCGCCGGGGATGAGCAGCCAGCGATGCAGCCTGCGCACGGTCGCGAAGAATTCCTCGCCGCGCGGGGAGCCCAGCACGCGCGCGTCATAGGGGTCGACGTAGAGCGAGGACGGCCTTGCGCCCTGCTCGTCGCGGCCGAAGCGAACCCGCACCGCTGCCGACGGGTCGCTCGACAGCGCGACGGCGGAGACTTTGCCGGCGTCCTGCGCCGCCTTGAGCCGCGCGACCAGTTCGTCCGGCATCAGCGCCGACGCTGGGCGTGGCGCGACGTGCATGATATCGGCGTTGAGATGATCGAGGATTTCATCCTCGAAGCTCATGACCGCACCGGTCAGCGCGATCAGGGCGAGCAGCAGCGCGAGCACGAGGCCGGCGATGGAATGGACCTGAAGCAGGGCCGCCTTGATTGTGTGGCCCGCTCTACTCATCGAAGCCGACCTTCTTGATCAGGACGATCGCGGCCTGCTGATGCGCGGCGATCTCATCGATCGGCAGTGCATCTGCTGTGAACGCGCCCATATCGGCGACGATCGGGGCCTGCCTTGCCGAGGCCAGCACAGGGTATTCGAGCTCAGCGGCAGCGAAAATCCGCTGCGCCGCCGGCGTGACGAGGAACTCGACGAATTTCTGCGCAGCCTCCGGATGTGGCGCATGCTTCGCGAGGGCTGCGCCGGCGAGGTTCACATGCGCGCCGCCACCTTTGAAGGCGGTCGGAACAGCCCTGACCGCCTCGGCCCAGGCGCGCCAGTCAGGCCCCTCCCGTCCGTCGCGCAATTGCGCCAGCGCAACGGTGTTGCCGATGCCGATCTCGCATCTGCCCTCCGCGATCTCGCGGATTACGTCATTGTCCTTGCCCTCAGGCCTGTGGGCGAGGTTAGCCTTCAGCCCGGCGAGCCAGACCTCGGTCGCGGCATCACCGTGATGGACGTGATAGGCCGCAACCAGCGCGACATTGTTCTGATGCAGCGCCGAGCGCATGCACAGCTTGCCGCGCCATCGGGGATCGACCAGATCTTCATAGTCGATCTGAGCAAGCGCGCTGTCCTTGCGCACGAATGCGACGCGGGGGCGGATCGCAAGCGCAACCCATTGCGCGCCGTTGCCGCGCAGGTTTGCCGGCACGGCCCGTTCGATATGCGTCGAAGTGAAGACCTGGGTCAGGCCATGCGCGGCAAGCTGGGTGGTCTTGTCGAGCCCGATGGTCAACAGGACATCGGCGGGCGATGCCTCGCCTTCCGATACGAGACGCCTGATGAGACTGTCCTCGATGAAGACGATTTTCACGCCGATGCCGCTGGCTTCCGTAAAAGCCCCAGCAACCGGCGCGACCAGAGCGGCCTCCCTGGTCGAGTAGAGCGTCATCTCTTCGGCGCGGCTTGGGGCCGTCGTGCAGGCAGCCGCCAGGGCGATCAGGATCGCGATGGCTATGTGCCGCATCGACATCGCTAGAACTTCACCGTCGCCGAGAGCGACACGCGCCGGGCATCGCCGACGGCGACGTTCAGATTGTTGACGGCGGAGGGATAATAGACCTTGTCGAACAGGTTCTTGACGTTGAATTGATAGATCACCGGGAATTGCTCGTACCTGGTCTCGTAGGTCGCGAAGATGTCGGCGACCACGTAGGACGGCAGGAAGAAGGTGTTGATGGCATCACCGGGACGGTCGCCGACATAGCGGGCGCCGCCTCCGAGGCGGAGCTGACCTGGCAACGCCGTCCCGAAGTCGTAGACGAGATAGAGCGAGGCCGTGTTCAGGGCGACGTTTTGCAGCTTCTTGCCGAGCAGCGTCAGATCCTGGGAAGCCGTCACTCGCGCATCGGTATAGCCATAGCTTCCGATCACGGCCCAGCTGTCCGTGAGCCTCCCGGTGACGTCGATCTCGACCCCGCGCGCGCGTGCCTTGCCGGCCGTCGTATAGACGTTTAGGCCGAGCGCGGGGTTAAATTGGCTGACCAACACGTTCTGCTTCTCGACCTCGTAGACCGCAAGCGTACCTGAGAGACGCTTGTTATCGAACTTGAGACCGGTCTCGTACTGCGTGCCTTCTTCCGGAGCGATGTTCGAACCCAGCACGAAGCCGCCGCTATTTGCCAACGGAGCAATCGTCGAATTCGGCTTCAGCGACTGGGTATAGCTCGCATAGAGCGAAAGCTCGTCGGTGAGCTTGAGGATCGCACCTCCGAGCGGCAGCACCTTGTCCTGGGAGACGTTGGTGTTGACGATGAAAGGCTTTCCACGCCCGGCGATCTGATCGTAGTCCATATAACGCACGCCGCCGACCAGCGCGAACCGCTCGGTCAGATGCAGCGTGTCCTGGAAGAACAGTGACCACTGGCCGAGCTTGTCGGTTTGGGCGCTGTCGCTGTTCGAGACGGTTGTCCCCGGTCCGATCAAACCGTAAATGGGATTGTAAACATTGATGGGCGGCGTGGCCTGCCGGATCAGATTGTCGCGGTAGATGGTGCGATACTGGCCGTCGCCGCCGAACAGCACCTCGTTGCGCATGTTGCCCAGCCAGAAGCCGCCGGAGACGTAGGACGTTCCGTAGCTGACATTGCTGAGCGAGCCCTGCGTGCCGTCATTGCTGCGCGTCTCGTTGCCGGTCGTGAAGTTGATACCGGTGATGCGGAGCTGGTTGGCGCTGAAGGTTTCGGTGTTGTAGCTGTAACCGGCGTAGAGCTTCCAATCCTGATTGAAACGGTGCTCGACCGAGGCCTGGATCAGGTCGGAGGTTCCCCAGGTGTTGTTGAACGGCTCGTCCAGCCTTCGCGTGGCGGGCACGGCGAGCGGCGCCTTGGTCACCGGATTGAATGCGGTGCCGCGGTCGAATGGATAGATGAACTCGCGATGCTCGTAGTTGAGCTGCACCGTGGTGTCCTGGCCGTACCAGGCCAGTGACGGCGCCACCAGCATCTCGCGGTGCCGGCCGAAATTGCGCCAATAGTCCTCACTGACGCCGTAGCCGATGAAGCGATAGGCGAGGCCCTGGTCGCCGATCGGACCGGTGACGTCGAGCAGGCCGTCGGCGCCGGTTTTCGAGGCGCTGTAGGCCGAGCCGAGCAGCGTGACCGAGCCGTGCTGGTAGAGCTCGGGACGCTTGCTGATGGTGTTGACGATGCCGCCGGGATCCATGATGCCGTAGAGCAGCGAGGCCGGTCCCTTGAGCACCTCCACGCTTTCGACGGCGGGATTGAAGCTGCGGCCCTGCACCAGCGGCATGCCGTTGCGCATGATCGAGCCGTCGCGGTTGTCGCCGAAGCCGCGGCGGATCACGGCGTCCTGGCTGCCCGCGAGTGTATTGGTCTGGGTGATGCCGGAGACGTTGATGAGCGCATCGTCGATGTTGCGCGGCAACTGGTCCTTCAACACCTGCTCTGGCACGACGTTGACCGCCTGCGAGGTGTTCAGCGGCGAAGCGCCGCTGCGTAGCGTGGTCGCGCTCGGCATCGCGCGATAGCCGAGCTTCGCGGCCTGTTGCGCGGCGGCTTCCGCCGCAGCGCGCTCCGAGAGCGTCGGTACGGTGGGCGCCGGACTGGAAGTGCGACTGCGCTGGCGCGTGGCAGTTTGCGCGCGGCGTGGCGATTGTTCGGATGCGCGCGCCGGCCGCGGTCGCTGCACGGGGGCCTCCACCGTCACCGGCGGCAGTGCCGATTGCGCCTGCGCAATCGTCGTGCTGGAGGAGGATTCAGCGAGCAGCACGGCCGCGCCAATGAGAAGACTTGCACGGCTCTTGCCGCCACGAGTTCGACGGCCATCGACAGGTTGGCCGTCCAGATAAGCAGGCACGATTCACTTCCAGGTCAGACGCAGCATTGAAGCTGGCGCGTCTAACAGTCGCAGCGCGTCAAGAGAACCGTAAGTCGGCTTGAATAGCTCTAGTATTGAAGCGTTCTAAAGACACAGCGCATCGGACCGCAATCAGCAATTGCGGCCGCGGCTTCCGCGGCACGCAACGCGCGAATTTGCTGCGTAATCACGCGATGACGGGCGCCGTCAGGTCGTCGAGCTGTCGCTTGAACGCGGCACCGTCGGACAACGCACGAAGCGGCGGACGCACGCGCAGCCAGCCCGCATCGCCCGTCTGCGCCGCCAGGATCGCCTTCAGCGTCGGGAGGAAGGACGGCGTCTTCAACACGACGTCAATCGCGGCCTGCATGCGCGCCTCGACATCCCCGCCGTCGAGCATGCCCTTGACCAGCTCGGGCACGATGTTGGCCATGCCGCAGATGGTGCCGGCGCCGCCGGCGGCGACCGCACGGGCGATATCAGCCTCGTTGCCGACGGTGATGGCGAGCTCGGGCGCGGCCGCACGGAACGCCTGAAACTGCTTGAAGTCGCCGCTGGAGTCCTTCAGGCCTGCAACGATCTTGCCGTAGCGTTTGCGTAAGTTGGCGGCGACACTGGTCGGGATCGCAACGCCCGAGACCTGCGGGATGTGATAGAGATAGGCGCGCAGGCGATCGTCGGCGACGCCGTCGATGATCGCGGCGAAGGCGTCCTCAACGCCCTCGGGCGTGACGCCGCGGTCGAAGTATGGCGGCAGCACCAGCACGTGGCGCAGGCCGAGGCCGAGCACGGTGCGCGACAGCGCGACGCCGTCGGTGATGGCGGGGAAGCCGCCGCCGATGCCCATGCGCTCCGGCGCGACGCCCGCCTTGAGCAGGGCTTCGATGGTCGCAACGCGCTCAGTGACATTGAACGAGGTGCCCTCGCCGGTGGTGCCGAACAGCACGACACCGTCGACGCCCTTGCCGAAGAGCTGCTTGGCATGAGCCGCGAGCTTGGCCGCGTCCACGCTGCCGTCCGCCGCCAGCGGCGTCGCCGACGCCACCCATAAGCCGCGAATTGCCTCCGTCATCCCATCGCCCTTTTTGCTGCGAGCCGGGACCCAAGCCTTTGATTCGGAAGGATCTTAGGCTGTGTCCTGAGTCACTATTTTTACTTTACTTTTGACCTTGTACCTTACATACAAGAGTGGCGCAATTCCTTTCCACCCTCGCGGCGCGCATAAGGCGCAACTGATTTTAGCGGAGGTCTCGCATGGACATGGCAACTCCCCCTGGGCGTGCCGACCACCTGCTCGGCGCACTGCGTGACAGGCTCGGCGCGGCTGCGGTGCTGACCGGCAGCGAAGTGCCGGCGCGCAATTGCAACGATTGGAGCGCGAGCCTGCCGCAGACGCCGCTGGCGGTGATCCGTCCGCGCGATGCGCAAGGCGTTGCCCATGCGATCGCGACCTGCCGAGAGGCCCGGCTGCCGTTCGTGCCGCAGGGCGGCTTGACCGGGCTGTGCCGCGGCGCCTCGCCTGAAGCGGGCTGGGTCGCGATCTCGCTGGAGCGCATGACCGGGATCGAGGAGATCGATCCCGCCTCGGCGACGATGACGGTGAAGGCGGGCACGCCGCTGGAGACGATCCAGAAGGCCGCCGACGAGGCCGGCTTCTTCTTCCCGCTCGATCTCGGCTCGCGCGGCTCCTGTGCGATCGGCGGCAATCTCTCCACCAATGCCGGCGGCAACCGCGTGATCCGCTACGGCATGACGCGCGAGCTGGTGCTCGGTCTCGAAGTGGTGCTGCCCGACGGCACCATCATCACCAGCCTTAACAAGCTGATGAAGAACAATGCCGGGTACGATCTGAAGCATCTCTTCATCGGCTCGGAAGGCACGCTCGGCATCATCACCCGCGTGGTGCTGAAACTGTTTCCAAAGCCGCGCTCGACCATGGCCGCGCTCTGCGCGCTCAAGGATTATGCTGCGGTGGTCGCGCTGCTCGGCGCCGCGCGCAGCGGGCTCGGCCCGTTGCTGTCGGCCTTCGAGGTGATGTGGCCGGACTACTGGGACGTCATCACGACTCGCGCCGGCGTGAAGCCGCCGGTCGCGGCGGGCCACGGCCTCTACGTGCTGGTCGAAGCGCAGGGCACCGACGAAAGCCTCGATGCGCCGCGCTTCCAGGCCTGGCTCGAAGAGCTGATGGAGCGCGGGCTGCTGGCGGATGCCGCCGTGGCGCAGTCGCTGGCGCAAACGCAGAGCTTCTGGCGCGTGCGCGACATCTGCGCCGAATTCGGCCAGGTGCTGGGTCCGCACATCTCCTACGACATCGGCCTTGCGGTGGCGCGGATGGACGAGTTCACCACGCGCTGCAAGGCCGCGCTCGCCGCCGGCATCAAAGGCTGCGAGAGTGTCTATTACGGCCATATCGGCGACGGCAATCTGCACCTCGTCTCCTGGGTCACAGGACTTCCGGTCGAGCAGCAGCCGAAGGAAGAGATGGATGCGATCATCTATGGTCTGGTGCGCGAGCTTGGCGGCAGCGTTTCCGCCGAGCACGGCATCGGCACGCTGAAGAAGCAATGGCTGGGGCACGCCCGCAGCGAGGCCGAGATCGCGCTGATGCGGACGCTGAAGGCTGCGCTCGATCCTGATCATCTGCTCAATCCCGGCAAGGTGATCTGAGGGCATATGCGCTCGCTCAAGCTCGATACGCCGAAATCGCTGTCCCAGCGGGTGATGCAGCGGCTGCGTCAGGCCATCATCGACGGCGAATTCGCGTTAGGGGCTGCCATCTCCGAGGAGATGGTGGCGAACTCCTTCGGCGTCAGCCGCACGCCGGTGCGCGAGGCGATGGGCCTGTTGCAGGCACAGGGGCTGGTGGTGATCCGGCCGCAGGTCGGCAGTTTCGTCTTTACGCCGAGTGCGGAAGACATCACCGCGCTCTGCACCTTCCGGATCGCACTCGAACCCAGGGCGGCCGAGCTCGCCTTTCGCCATGATCGCGACGGCGCCATTACGGCGATGAACGACGCGATCGCGGCGATGGAGCCGGCGATTGCCGCAAAGGACAACATCGCCTATGGCCGGGCCGATACCGCCTTCCACGAGGCGCTGTTCACCCATTGCGGCAACCGCTATCTCGCCGAATCCTATCAGCTCGCCTCCAGCCGCGTCGCCGCGCTGCGCACCAATCTGACTTCGCCGATCGACGTGCGCACCCGCACCTCCTTCGACGAGCATCGCAAGCTGCTCGACCTGTTCGCGCGCGGCGAGCACGCTTCATTCGAGGCGCTGATGACGATGCATATCACCAATTCGGGCGTGGTCTATGCCAAGGCCCTGAAAGTGGGAGCGGACTGAAGGCGCCTAGTGAGCGTCCTTGGATCCCGGCCTGTCCAGGAAATCCAGAGCGGTGTTGATCTGCTCGAGCTGGTGCTCGATCTTGTCGCGGTCCTCGACCGACGGCACCCTTTCGAGCTGTTCCACAAGCTTCTGCTTCCGCAATAGCAAGTTCTCAATGACTGTACTCACAGGTCCCCCATCGCCAGAGGCGACGCCGCGAACGCCGACATGATGGAGGCGCGCGCAACCGGGCCCGCACGGACCCCTAATCAGAATGTTCGCAGCCGCGGATGGTTCCTGCGCTTGAACCAGGACTCGTTCAGATGGAACTATCGGCGCAGGCTGGCCCAGACGCCGCCGAGGATCAGCAGCCCGCCGACGAGATGAATCAGCCCCGGCGGCTCACCGAGGATCGCGAAAGACAACAGGGCGCTTGCAACCGGTCCGAGGTAGAGGACGAGCGAGGTCCGCACCGAACCGAATTTGGCACCGAGCCAGGCAAAGCCGGCATAGGCAAGCAGGCCAGGAACGATCCCGGCGAAGACATAGGCCGATAGCGCCTTGGTGCTGAAGATTTGGGCGGGCATGGCCCACATTTCCCAGGCCGCGAGCGGCAGCGAGAACAAGGCGCCGGCGGCCGAGAACAGGCTGATGCGTGCAAGCAGCGACGCCTTCGGTGCGGCGCGCGATTGCAGCAGCGTATAGCCGGACCAGCCCAGCATCGCGATCACGACCAGGCCGTCGCCGGCCGCCGTCTCCAGTTCGAACAACGTGGCCGGATGGCCGCCGGAAATGATCAGCAGCGCACCCGATAGCGCGAGCGCCGTACCGAGCCATTGCAGCAAGCCGACATGCTCGATCTTGAGCGCCGCAGAGATCATCAGCACCGTGATCGGCGAGAGCGCCATGATCAGCGCGATGTGGATCGCCGTCGTCGACACGCCCGCGGCATAGACCGGACCGCCGCACAGAAACATGCCCATGAAGCCGGCGGCAAGAATCGGCCAGATGTTGCCGAGCGGCACCTGGCCTTCGCGGATCTCCTTGAGCGCGATCGGCGCGAGCCCGATGGCGACGATGCTCCAGCGAAAGAAGGCGAGCGCAAAGGACGGGACCGAGCCCGCAAGCCCGCGCGCGAGAATCTGATTGGAGGCCTGCGCGGTCGCCACCACAATGAAGCCGATCAGCGCAATCGCGCCGAGCCAGGTGCCGGTGGATGGCGCTGCGCTCGCGACCGCACCGCTGCCGCCGTCTGATGATCCCTTGCCCATGGAGCGACCGAATACGCCATGGCCGCTACGGTGAGAACCCGGATCGCCGCATGCGACGATTGCAGCGCTCAAAGCCGATCGGGCTCACCGCGCATGGATACGGTGCTTGACGCGGACACGGGCGGACGACATGAGGCGGAACCGCCGATTTCACGCGCCCGTCGGTTGAATTCGCGGGCCTCGAGTCCTATGCGTAAGCGCATGGACATCCAGATCATCGCCGCCGAAAAGCCCCTGATGGCCCAGGCCCGGCCGCGCAAGCCGGCGCCGTTCCTCCCCATGAGCCGCGCCGAGATGGACGCGCTCGGCTGGGACGCCTGCGACATCGTGCTGGTGACCGGGGACGCCTATGTCGATCATCCCAGTTTCGGCATGGCCATCATTGGCCGGCTGCTGGAAGCGCAAGGCTTCCGCGTCGGCATCATCGCGCAGCCGGATTGGCACTCGGCCGAGCCGTTTAGGGCATTGGGCAAGCCGCGCGTATTCTTCGGCGTCACCGGCGGCAACATGGATTCCATGGTGAACCGCTACACCGCGGACCGGCGCCTGCGCCATGACGACGCCTACACGGCCGGCGGCGAAGGCGGCAAGCGGCCGGACCGCTGCACCATCGTCTACGCCCAGCGCTGCCGCGAGGCGTTCAAGGATGTGCCGATCGTGCTCGGCGGCATCGAGGCCTCGCTGCGCCGGATCGCGCATTACGACTACTGGTCCGACAAGGTGCGCCGCTCGGTGCTCGCCGACGCCAAGGCCGACCTCCTGCTCTACGGCAATGCCGAGCGCGCCGTCGTCGAGGTGGCACAGCGCCTTGCCGCCGGCGAGGCTCCGCGCGAGCTCGATGACATCAGGGGCGTCGCACTGTTCCGCCGCGTGCCGGAAGGTTACACCGAGCTGCACGCCGACGATCTCGATTCTGCCGACGAGGGCGCAACGCGCCAGAAGGGCGCGATCGTGATCCGGCTGCCCGCGCTGGAGCAGGTCGAGCAGGACAAGGAAGCTTACGCCCGCGCCTCGCGCGTGCTGCATCGTGAGAGCAATCCCGGCAATGCCAGGCCGCTGGTGCAGCGTCATGGTGATCGTGATCTCTGGCTCAACCCGCCGCCGATCCCGCTGACCAGCGACGAGATGGACGCGGTCTACGATTTGCCTTACGCGCGCGCGCCGCATCCATCCTATGGGGACGCGAAGATCCCCGCCTGGGACATGATCAAGTTCTCGGTGACGATCATGCGCGGCTGCTTCGGCGGCTGCACCTTCTGCTCGATCACCGAGCACGAGGGCCGCATCATCCAGAACCGCTCGGAAGGCTCGATCCTGCGCGAGATCGAGAAGATCCGCGACAAGACGCCGGGCTTCACTGGCGTGATCTCCGACATCGGCGGCCCCACCGCCAACATGTACCGGATGGCCTGCAAGGACCCCAAGGTCGAGGCGGCATGCCGGCGGCCGTCCTGCGTCTTCCCCGAGATCTGCCCGAACCTCAACACCTCGCATGACGACCTGATCCGGCTCTATCGCAAGGTGCGCGAGACCAAGGGCATCAAGAAGGTGATGGTCGCCTCCGGCGTGCGCTACGACCTTGCGGTCGAGAGCCCCGAATACATCAAGGAGCTCGTCACCCATCACGTCGGCGGCTATCTGAAGATCGCGCCCGAACATACCGAGCGCGGCCCGCTGGACAAGAT
Source organism: Bradyrhizobium daqingense (assembly GCF_021044685.1). NCBI lineage: Bacteria > Pseudomonadati > Pseudomonadota > Alphaproteobacteria > Hyphomicrobiales > Nitrobacteraceae > Bradyrhizobium > Bradyrhizobium daqingense. The sequence continues at coordinate 1,772,679 of NZ_CP088014.1, read as the reverse complement.
GATGAAGCCGGGCATCGGCGCCTACAACAAGTTCAAGCGGATGTTCGATGAAGCGGCCGAGCGCGCCGGCAAGAAATATTACCTGATCCCCTATTTCATCGCGGCGCATCCGGGCACGACGGACGAGGACATGATGAACCTCGCGCTCTGGCTCAAGAAGAACCGCTATCGCGCCGACCAGGTGCAGACCTTCCTGCCCTCGCCGATGGCGACCGCGACGGCGATGTATCACACCGGCGTCAATCCCTTGCGCGGCGTGCGGCATGGCGGCAGCGACAAGGTGGAGGCGATCAAGGGCCTGCGCCAGCGCCGCCTGCACAAGGCGTTCCTGCGCTATCACGATCCCGACAATTGGCCGGTGCTGCGCGAGGCCCTGATCGAGATGGGCCGCCGCGACCTGATCGGCTCGCAGCCGCACCAGCTCGTGCCTGCGCACCAGCCGCCCGGCACCGGCAAGGCCGCCGGCACCAAACGCCCCGTTCGCCCCGGCGGCAAGACGCAGCGCTTCACGACCAAGGGTCTGCGGGTGATGAAGTAGCGGGCGCTACGCGCCTGCTACAGCGCGAGCACGACCTCGCCCGAGACCGCATCCGTCACGCCGCGTCCATTGCCCTGATCCTCGAGCACGGACCTGAAACTGTCGAGGGTCTTGATCATCGCAGGGCGGGCCGCGACCATCGCATCCTGGCTGGCCCAGGTGCCGATGAGGCAGAAGGTCTGATCGCCGGTCTTGATGATGACGCCGTGCTCCAGCCCGGGCCATTTGGCCTTGCCGTTCCGGTGCGCGTCGAGGAAGGCGGCTTCCTCGCCCGGCTTCACCTTGAACTTGACCACGTTGTAAACCTGCATGATGCGCCTCCGAAAAAAATGAATGGATGAAAACGGGCGCCACGCGAGGTCGGGAACGAAAAGTCCACATGGTCGCCCAGCCGATTGTCGCCCTCGCGCGCGGCGCCGTCACCGTGACAAATCAGCGTGGCGATCTCGGTCTTTTCAGACCGCCGAAAACAAAGTGCGAAAACAACCCCATGCACAGTAGACGGCATGAACGGGATCAATGACTTAGCCGCAGCGCTGCAACGCTGACGCGTCGGGCAGAGCGGCGTTGCCCCGTCGGGCAAAGCAGCGGCATGATGGCATGATCGGACGCAGATGCGTGACGTCCAATTGGCGCTCTACTAGCAGTGCCGCTCATCCCGACAATCGCACGGCATCCTCGTTGCTCGGCAGGCCGCACTGACGTGCGACAGCGGGCCGTTGACTTTGGCCCCTATATGCAACATATGAAGTTACATGAGACGCGATTCCCGATTGTCCGGCGTGCTCCACGTGCTGCTGCACATGGCGCAACAGCCCGGCCCGTTCACGTCCGAGACCTTGGCGAAGGCGATGGACACCAACCCGGTGGTGATCCGCCGCATCATGGCGGGCCTGCGCGAGCTCGGTTACGTCCGCTCCGAGAAGGGGCATGGCGGCGGCTGGCGGCTTGCGTGTGACCTCGCGAAGGTGACGCTGCGCGACGTCTACGCCGCGCTCGGCAGCCCAGCGCTGCTGGCCATGGGCAACAGGACGGAGTCGCCGGGCTGTCTCGTCGAGCAGGCCGTCAATGCCGCGCTCGACCAGGCCTTTCACGATGCGGAAGCGTTGCTGCTGTCGCGCCTCGGCGAGGTGACGCTGGCGATGCTGAGCGAGGATTGTCGCAAGCGCCTCGGCTCGCGCAAACATCAGGGCCTGCGCGCCCATGGCGCGTGACCGCCGCATCAGCAAGGACGACGCCATGACCAACATTCAAGACATGTTCTCCGATCCGCAGGCCGTGGCGCGCTACACGGAAGGCCCGCCGCGCTTCGTGCCCGGCTACAATGCGATGCTGTCGATGGCGGCGATCCTGCTGGCCGAGCGCGCGCGTAACGATGCGCGGATTCTCGTCCTCGGTGCCGGCGGCGGCCTGGAGCTGAGGACGTTTGCGCAGGCGCAGCCGCGCTGGCGCTTCGACGGCGTGGACCCGTCCGCGGCGATGCTGGGGCTCGCGAAACAGACCCTGGGCCCGCTGGCGCCGCGCGCGCATCTTCACCAGGGCTATATCGACGATGCGCCGGCGGGACCGTTCGACGGTGCCAGCTGCCTTTTGACGCTGCACTTCGTCGACGTCGCAGAGCGCCGCCGCATCGCCTCCGAGATCCGCCGCCGGCTGAAGCCGGGCGCGGCTTTCGTGGTAGCTCATTTGAGCGCGCCCAGTGGCGAGGAGGAGCGCCCGCTATGGCTGTCGCGGTATTCCGCGTTCCTGGCTGCGACCCGATCGGCATTGTGCTGCGCCATGACATATCCTTGTTCTGATGGCGGCATCACACGAATGATCCGCGTTAGCTCACGATTGGTCCAGCCGCAGCTTCTTCCAAACCGGCACGAGCCTGGATAGCGAGGCTTCGTTCTGCAGCCTGCGAGTCGAAGTATTCCTCGATCGAATAAACCTTGCCCCATCGCAGCTTGAAGACGTGGACACCCCTGTTCACATACGAGCTTTGGCCGTCGAGTAGCCTCGCATTGGCCCGCCACTTGACGAACACTGTGGTGTTCCATGGCCAACCCGTCACTTCGACCTGCTCAATATCTATGTGAAGCTTCGGGAAAACACGGCCCATGCGCTCGAACCATTGCTTTACCGATTGCTTTCCATGTCGCTCACCCCCCAACGCATGATCTCCGGCAACCCAGTGATACGCGTTTGGTGTTAGGTCCTTTGCAGCATCATCCCAACGCTGGTTGTTGACATGATCGAAGCTCCTGCGGATCTCTTTTTTGACAATGAGACTGTAGACCATTGATGCCACCTGTTAGCCGACGGCTCTGCAAGACGGATGGATACTTCCAGATACTGACAGCTGCTCCGGGTCACGACGGCGATCTGTTCGGACAGCTGGCTGACGGGCGGCCCCGCAGGCGGCGGCGGCGCAATAGTCAGAGCCAGCGGCGAACCTCGGCCTTGTAGCGGCGGTAGTCGTCGCCGAACTTCGCTTCGAGATAGCGCTCCTCGCGGGCGATCACCTGCGTCTGGATCGCGATCAGCACCAACGGGAGCAAGGCCAAGGCGATCGGCCCGTCGAAGCCGATCGCAAGGCCGGCATAGACAAGCGTCATGCCGAGATACATGGGATTGCGGGTCCACCGATAAGGACCGGTCGTTGCGATGAGGGTCGTTGGCTGCGACGGCGGAACGTTGGTGCCCAGCCGCCGGAACAGCCCCGCCGCCGCAAGCATCATCGCCGCGCCGGCAACGAACAGCAGCGCGCCCGCCGCGAGCAGCAACCGCCAGTCGATGCCGAAAGAGCGCAGGGTGACGAACCGCTCCGCCGCCAGCCCCAACAGCAGCGCGCCCAGATAGACGAGGGGCGGAGGGAAGCGCACACCCGCGCTGTCTCGTTCGACGGCCATGCTCATCCTGCATCTGAGCTGTCAAACCACCATCGACTGCTGGGCGAAGATACCCGCCATCGCGCCGTGCGACGATGCCAGGGTGACCGATGGCGGCGTGATGGGGTTGGCGAGGTCGCCGGCGGCGTAGATGCCGGGCATGCTGGTTTCGCGGCGCTCGTCGACCTTGAGAATGATGCCGAGGGGTGTCTTCACCGTGGCGAGGCCCAGTGATTCATGCAGGCTTGCGGACGGCTTGTTGCGCGGATGCGCGAACAGGATGTCGACCGCGACATCGGGGCCGGTATCGAGCTTGACGGTGGCGTTACGGGCCCCGCGTTGGGCGATCCCGGTGATCCGGCCATCGACGACAGGGACGTTGCGGCGAGCCAGATCGGCCCGGATATCGGGCGGAATGTCGTGACCATCGGCGAAGAGCGTCAGCTTGTCGGTCCAATCGCGGAACAGCCTGACCTGATTGTGCGACTGCGGGCCGGACCAGACGAGGCCCCAATGCTGGCCGGCGACTTCAAAGCCGTCGCAATAGGGGCGAGGCACGATAGACCCGCCCCAGCCTTCGGCAAAACCCGGAACGTCAGGCATCTGGTCAACGATGCCATAGCTCAGGATGAGGCGGCGCGCCCCAAGGCTTTCGCCATCGCCAGTGAGGACGGAGAATTTGTCGATGGTGCCAGAGATGCTGTCAGCCCGGGCGTTGACCAGCCTGACCGTGGGATAACGCGCCAGCTGCTGCCGCGCCTCGGCCAGGATGTCCAACGGTGGCTTGTGGATCGTGGCCGAGCAGACCATGCGAGTGCTCAGCGAAGCGGTTGCGCGGCAGGCCGGTATCGAGAACGGTCACCTTGCGGCGGGCACGGCCGAGCTGCAGGGCGCCGGCGAGACCGGCAAAGCTGCCGCCGATGATGATGACGTCATCCATGGTCGAGACTCCGTTTGGAGGACTGGTTGAAACCTGCCGATTGGCTTGCACATTTCAGATACTACGTGGTATCTTAATGTCGGGATTAGAACACTGTCAAGTACTGGAATTGTCGTGACCGAAAACAGCCAGGGCCGGCGCGGCCGGCCCGCCAACGAGGCGCTTGGCCAAACGATCGTCGACGCTGCGCGCGAACTCTTTGTGGAATTGGGTTTTCAAGCGACGACATTGGACAAGGTCGCGCAGCGGGCGAAAATATCCAAGCTCAGCATCTACAGGCACTACGAGAACAAGGAGGCGCTGTTCGGTGCGGCCATGGCGGCCGGCTGCCGTCAGTTGTTCGCACCACAGGCTCTTCCTGAAGGAGGCGACGGTTCGGTCGAAGATCAGCTCATGGCGATTGGATCATTACTGCTTCGCACGCTGTTGAGACCGGACGTGCGCAGTGTCGAAGCCATGGTCATGGCCGACAAGACCAGTCAAAACGCGTTGAGCAAGCTCCATTTCGAAGCCGGCCCCGCCCATGTCATCGCCCAGATCGAAGCCGTGCTGCGTCAGTTGCACGCGAAGGCGCTTCTGAATGTGCCCGATCCTCTCCGGTCCGCCCGCTTGTTTGCCGCGCTTTTCAAAGGATCCGATCTCCTGATGATCGCACGTTTCGATCAGGCGAGAGCAGAGGACGACAACGAGATCGAATCCTATTGCCGGTCGGCCGTCGCCATGTTCATCGCCGCGCACGGTGGCAGCGGCCGCGCGGGCGGATATTTGCCTGCCCCAAGATCAAAAAACAAAACTTGAATCGCGCGTGACCGCGTCGGCCAGCAGGTCAAGGCAGGCCGGCCGATCATGGAAATTGACGAGTCGGCCGTACGGTCCGACTAACGTCCCCCCGGGGGCTTTCTTCCCGACCGAGAGGTTGATGACGCTGAAATACGCCCGGCCCTCACTTTGCCTGAGAAGACAAGCAGAGCCCAGGTTGGTTTCGCGAGCGCAGCCGCCAGATGTGCAACGCGGGTGTCTGCGCTGATGATCAAATCAAATCCGGTTTGCTGATGCATGCGAGGGGACCAATACCGGCTGCTGCTTCTGCGATTGGCCCCGTGCGAAATAATTCCCAAGCCGATGCGTCGCATAGATCGTCGCAAACGCGATGCCCACGCCGGCAATGACGTCGACGAAGAAGTGTCCACCACCAATCGGGGTCGCCGCCAACACGACGGCATTCCACAAGGTCCCTGCGACTCTCAGCCAACCGATCGGCCATAGCGCCCATGCGTAAAGGACGGCCGTGATGGCGTGGAAGCTCGGAAATGTCAGAAGGGGACCCAGGCTGAACGCGTCCAGCACCCTGGTGGTACCATCACGCACAAGGGGAAGCTCGCGCAGGGTGTCATAGTAAACGGAAGGCTCGATGTTCGGATGATCCGCCGGCAGCAGGCCCAACGCATGATAAACGCCTGTGGCAGGAACCAGTGTTGAAATGACCGTGGTGACGATCAGCGTCAGTGCGAAGCAGAGAACGAATTCTGCAGCCCGTCGATAGAAACCGCACAAGGGCAGAAGAACGACCAGCACGGCAAGCTGCACGAATATGGAATTGTAGGTCGGGGCAAGCGCGCGGATCAATCCCGGCCGGTCGTTCACAAACGACAGATATGCTCGAAAATCCAACCCCAGCGCTCGATCGAATGCAAGCAGTCTGGCTTCCTGCATTGGGAGAGCCGCCGACGCCGCGATATAGCCCAGCGATGTGACGAGTATGAGGATCAGGATGATCTGCGCTAAGGTGAACAGCGTCGCATAGACTCGCGGATTGCCGCGCCCGGATCTCGCGTTGCGATGTCCGATGTATCCGTAAAGCCCGGTCATTCCCAGGATAACGATGTAGCCCTTGGGTTCCATCCGGAAGCTGGTCAGCAGAACGCCGAGTGCGAGCAAGACCAAGACCACGCCGATGATGATCCAGTTCAGCTGGAACAGCCTCAGGGAAAGCTCCACGTCTCCCTTTACGTTTGAGAGCATCCTGGCTGATCCGAAACGTCGTCCACCCTTTGTGGTTGTCATCTGACATTCCTGCATTCCAGGGGAATGTTTCTGCCAATACAACCATTAATAAACGTACAACACAGGCGTGCATCACAGATCGGGAACAACTTGCAACAATGGATGCCAATTTTTCCCGAGCTTGGTCCGGAAAGGCGCCGGTGCCACGTGGCGAAGCGGTCATTTCTTGCCCGCGGTTCGCAATGGGTTAACCTTGCGCATCGCGTTGCCGGATTGAGCCGTCAATCCCAGCGCGGTTCAGCAACCAACCGCAACATTTGATTACCTTTCTCCTCTAGGTTGCAATGGTCTGGGAGAAGGGTTCCGTCATGACCACCGTCGAATTGCCCGCGGATACGCCGGCGCAGACATCCGCTGCGCCCCATGTCCGCATTCTTTGCATCCTCTTCTTCTTCTCCGGCTTTCCGGCGCTGATCTATCAATTGACCTGGCAACGGAGCCTGTTCCGGATCTTCGGCGTCAATTCGGAATCGGTGACGATTATCGTGACCGCGTTCATGCTCGGACTCGGACTCGGCAGCTTGTGTGGCGGCTGGATATCCCGGCGCACCAACGTCAGGCCATTGTTGCTTCTAGGAGTAATCGAGCTTGCGACTGCTGCATTCGGATTGGCCTCCCTCCAGATCTTCGAAAAGGTGGGCGCTCAGGTGGCTGACCTGCCGTTGCCCGCCCTTGCCGCCATCAACCTTGTCCTGGTGCTGGTGCCAACCCTTCTGATGGGCGCAACGCTGCCGATCCTGGTCGCCTATCTGGCACGACTTTCCGGACAGATCGGCGACGCCGTCGGCACTCTCTATTTCGTCAACACGCTCGGTGCCGGTGCCGCGTGTCTCGTATGCGCCATCCTGATTTTCCCCTTTCTCGGCATGCATGCGGCGATCACGATCGCGGCTGGAATCAATATTGCGGTCGGCGCCGGGGCAATCGCGGCGCACGTCCTGCCTGGCCGCAGCACGACGAACGGTTCGCCAAAGTCGGGCAACGCATCAGGAACACCGCCAATTCTCGGCACGGGCTTGGTCGTGCTGCTCGCAATGGCGGGGGGATTCATCTCGCTGTCCTACGAGATCTACCTGTTCCGCGTGATGTCGTTCGCCTCGGGATCGAGTTCGCTGGCTTTTGCGATCACGCTATATGCTTTTCTGACCGGGATCGCGGTCGGCGCCCGACAGGCCGGACAGTCCTGCAGGACACTCGCGCCGCAGGCTGCGCTCCGCAAAGCCGCGAGCGATCTCATCTGGGCCAACTTGTTCGGTGCGCTGTTTCTTCCTTTGATGACGCAATTGGCATGGACCGGCGCCGGCGCAATCAGCGTTGCAGTCGTCATTACCTACCTGATAGCGCGGCAATGGGGCGCACTGCTCCCCTATCTCTCGCAATTTGGCATCGCTGCGGACGAACAGGTTGGTCAGCGGACGGCGCTCCTGTATTTCGCCAACATCGTAGGCTGCGCCAGCGGGGCTATCCTCACCGGCTTCGTGCTGACGGACTACTTCGGAATCCGGCAAATCTCGGCAATATTGCTCGTTGGCGGCACGATGTCCGCATTTGCATTGATTGCGGTCAGCGAAACAACCCGGCAGGAGCGGTATCTTCTTGGCCGACTTGCCATTGCGGTTCTCGTGCTCGGCCTCGGCGCAAACTCCTTGTTGAGCCAGCGGCTATTGGAGAATTTGCAGGCGAAGGCGGTCAGCGACCGCGACTTCCTCCATGTTGTCGAGAATCATAGCGGCATCATCACCGTCGACAACGAGGGCACCGTCTTCGGCAACGGCATGTATGACGGCCGCTTCAACACAGACCTGAAGTCCGATCGCAACGGCATCGTCCGCCCCTACGCGCTGAGCCTCTTCCACCCTGCGCCACGACAGGTGCTGATGATCGGTCTCTCCTCCGGTTCGTGGGCCCAAGTCATCGCCAACAATCCGGATGTGGAATCGCTCACGATCGTCGAGATCAATCGCGGATATGTCGAGTTGATCGCCAAACACGACAATGTCAAATCGATCCTGAACAATCCCAAGATCAGGATTATCGAGGATGACGGACGCCGTTGGCTGCGCCATCATCCCGACGCTCAGTTCGATGCGGTCGTCTCCAACACGACGTGGCACTTTCGGGCCAACGCCGCCAATTTGCTCTCGTCGGAATTCCTGGGCCTCGTGCAGCAACACCTGAAGCCCGGTGGAGTCTACTTCTACAACACCACCAATTCGCGGCGGGCGCAGCGCACGGGCTGCACTGCATTTCCCATGGCGCCCGGTTCTTGAATCATATGGTGCTGTCGCAGACGCCGATCGCTTGGGATCATGCTCGCTGGCGACGAACGCTGGAAACCTACAGCATTGACGGAAAACCCGAGTTTGCTTCCGATGAGGCTGACCGCGCTCGGCTGGATGCGCTGATGGCCGACTTCCGTCAGGATGGTCCTACGATCGAACCATGTCCGCAGCTGCTGGAGGCTACTGCCGGCCAAAAGCTCATTACGGACGACAATATGGGTACGGAGTGGCGCTACTTTCTCGGCTTGGAGTGACTTAGCGTTCCGATACGAGTATCCGGCAACGCGAGCCGCAAGATCGCGTGCCTCTGTGCCTCAGCACAGGGGCAAAATCTGCGACAGCTTCCGCAAACCAGCTCCGACAAGCCTTTGGCTCTGGATTCGTCATTTGAGCCGCCGAGTTTGGTGCCCGTTTGCATGCCGACAAACCTGGCTGACCGATATCGACTTTGCAGTGCGACGGCGGGCCGCGCGCCGCACGTTCACGGGGCTGGCACCCCTGAGAGGGTTCTCTGCTCTAACATTACAAATTTATGACCGCGACACTGAGGCGACCCTATTTCGGGCCTTCTTCCTGCACCAACTCGGTCGCTAGTGCCCAAAGCACGTTTTCAGAAACGCGGCAGGTGAAATATCTTTCCTGCCGCATGTGTGCCGTTTCACATCTTTTACGTGAAACAACGCTACGATCCAATCGAACGCCCTTTTACCAATGTCAGTGTTTTTCAGCAGTTGCAGCTATTGGGGCTCCTAATGAGTAGTGGTCGGATTTGCGACCGTATGGTCATTTTGAACCAACGGGTCTGTTTTCTCAACTCTCAACTTGCAGAACTCCGAAACCTCCGCGTTCGTATATCGAAGACCGTCGAGAGAAGCAGCGGCAAACGATCGGAAGTCCGAGGTATTTGGGCCAAGCGGCGCAGGCGACCGCTCTAATAAAGTTCTTGTGGTGTAGTGTCCGGTTAGGGCCAATGACGACCCGCCGCCCCGTCACGGCTGCTTCAGCAAGCGCCGATGGAGGGTTGCGGCTTTGGGCTGCCTGGCAGCCCACTCCAGGTTACGTTCGCCATCGATCTTCACCCAGGACCTACGGGTCGGCGCATCGCGCGCGCCGACGACCGCTATGGGCTATGACCGGGCATTCGCCGCGACTGGTCAGGAACGAGTGCCTCCGTCCCTGCCCCGAAAGAAGTAAAGCTTGGCCAAAAAGCAGAGCGCGGCAATAAGGAGGCTCTCGGTAAACAACAGCGTGGCCGTGAACAGGACCGGCTCTCGGGACGGAACAATCGTTCTGACGAGGCCCAGATTTTCCCAGCCGATCGTCAGGCGTCCGAATAGATAGGGATACAGGGCAACCGAAATTGCGGCTGTTACAAGCCCTGCTATCGCCATGCACTTCTCCCAAAGCGGGCGAGCAGCCAAGCGGTCGAGAACCTCTGATCTCATCTTCCGGCGCTCGGCGTCGCTCATGAGCAAGACGCGGCGATCGAGAACACCGACCTTGGCAAACCACCGTTTCCATCGCGGCCAATTTGCGAACCGTTGAGCCTGGCTCTCTTCGTATCGTGCTTCGTTCATGGCGGGCTTGCGAATATGCGCGTCGGTCCCTGGCACTGACGACGGGGAGAGCACGACGTTATCTGTACAGGCTTAAGAGATGTTTTTCGAAACGCTAACGCCACGCGCGGGAGCAGCACCGACGTTAACCCTATCGGCAAATGATTCCGCAGCCGCCGACAGATTGCCTCATTGGCGCGGAGAATTTTCAGCGGCACGAACCTCTGTCAGAGGCGCATTATGCTGAGAATGGCGTTGTTGGGCCTCCTCATCCTGTTGAGTGCAGGCGTGCTGTCGGCGATGGAGCTGAGCGCACCGCCGCGTCGCGCGGCTGCGATCGTGCAACCGCTTGCCGAGCAAGACGCAGGCATGTCCGCTTCACACGACGCCTTGGCGAAGGCCGATCGCCTCGACCTTACCCCTGCGATCAGCGCGATGCCGGCACAGGCTCCGGTCGAAAGCAGCATGGCTCCGGCGGAAGAGACCCATGCCGGCTCTCCCGGACCGGAGCCGGCCGTTCGTCCTCGGCATACTCCGAAAAAGATCGCGGCCGCAGAACGTCCCAAGCCGAAGCCGAAGCCGAAGGCGACCGTCGTCAAGCGAACCGCCGACGTCCCGCGCTCGAAGACCGCAGGAAATGCCGAGCCCTGCCGGCTGAAGGCGTTTGGCGGCTTGCTCAAGGCATTGAATTTCAACGGCTGCGAAATCTGAGCGCGCGTCCCGGCGCGGCAGATCGAAGCCGAGCGCTCTGAGTTCGGAAGCATCAGCTGGCCAGGGGCTGGTTCATCCCCAAGGGGCGCTTACGGTTGCACACCCGTGTCGCCATCTTTCCTCCGATCGACGCCTCGCAAATGCTTCCGATCATCCATATGTTGCCCTCATGAAAAAGATCGGATTTCTTTCCTTCGGGCACTGGACCCCCTCGCCGCAATCGCAGACCCGCTCTGCCAGCGACACGCTGCTGCAATCGATCGAGCTTGCGGTTGCCGCAGAACAGTTGGGGGCCGACGGCGCCTATTTCCGCGTGCATCATTTCGCGCGCCAGCTCGCCTCGCCGTTTCCGCTGCTCGCGGCCGTCGGCGCGAAGACTCATAGGATCGAGATCGGCACGGCCGTGATCGACATGCGCTACGAGAACCCGCTCTACATGGTGGAGGACGCGGGGAGCGCCGACCTCATCGCCGGCGGCCGGCTGCAGCTCGGCATCAGTCGCGGCTCGCCCGAGCAGGTGATCGACGGCTGGCGCTATTTCGGCTATCGGCCGGCCGAGGGCCAGAGCGATGCCGATTTGGGGCGGCGCCACGCCGAAGTCTTCCTCGACCTGCTCCGCGGCGAAGGCTTTGCCGAGCCCAATCCGCAGCCGATGTTTCCCAATCCGCCCGGGCTGTTGCGCATCGAGCCGCATTCGCAGGGCTTGCGCGAGCGGATCTGGTGGGGCGCCGGCTCGAACGCGACCGCGGTGTGGGCCGCCAAGCTCGGCATGAATCTGCAGAGCTCGACGTTGAAGAACGACGAGACCGGCGAAGCCTTTCACGTGCAGCAGGCGGCGCAAATCCGTAGCTTTCGCGCGGCATGGAAAGAGGCGGGGCACAGCCACGAGCCGCGCGTCTCCGTCAGCCGCAGCATTTTCGCGTTGCTGGACGATCGTGACCGCGCCTATTTCGGCAGAAGTGGCGAAGGCGAAGACCAGATCGGCTTCATCGACCCGCGCACGCGGGCGATCTTCGGACGCTCTTATGCGGCGGAGCCGGAGGTGCTGATCGAGCAGTTGCGGCAGGACGAGGCGATCGCGGAAGCCGATACGCTGCTGCTGACGATCCCCAACCAGCTCGGCGTCGATTACTGCGCGCATGCGATCGAGGCGATCCTGACGCATGTGGCGCCGGCGTTGGGGTGGCGGTGAATTGCGTGGGCGATCGTCGATTTATCCGCATTCGTAGCGATGATCGAACAGAAAGAAAGTAAGGGCCCGATTTTCTCTATTGTCGAAAACGGGCCCCTTCACATCAATGCATGTGGCTAATGAGATAGATGCCACCGCCGACGACCAGGATCGCCGGCACGGCCCAAAGAATCAATACGGGCATTGTCCTCTCCTCCAATGACTGCTCCCGGCAAGGTAACGGGAAAAAGTAGCAAATGTTCCGCGCTGCTCGGAACGGTCATGCTGGTAGCGAGTTCATCGCTGCGCCGCATGAAGCGGCGAGGGAGAATGCGATGAAGAAGTTCATGCTGATATCAGCCGCCGCCCTGCTCGTGTCGACGAGCGCGATGGCACAGTCCACCGTCGTCACCACCACGGGCGCGGCTCCCGGCGCGACCGTGCAGATCGAGCCGGAGTATCGCACCAGGATCCGCTCCTACGTCACCGAGCAAAAGATCCGTCCGGTCGAGACGCGCGAGAAGATCGTCGTCGGCTCGCCGGTGCCGCGCGACGTCGAGCTCGTGGCCGTTCCGAGCGACTGGGGCCCTTCGCTCACCAAGTATCGCTACGTCTATTCGGGCAGCCGCGTGATGCTGGTCGATCCCGAGACCCGCATGGTCGTCCAAGCGGTGGACTAGCTGCGTCGCCTGGCGGGCCGTCACACGGCGGCCCGCCCACCCGCCCTTGGTTCGTTTCGCGGTAGCGCCTGATGCCCATCATTCGATATTTCATCTTTGCAGGCGCATTCGTCGTGGCGCTGCTGTTCCTGCTCGAGCGCAATCTGGCGCCGACGGCGAAAGCATCCGCGGTGCCTGATGTCGACCGGACGACCATTCGCATCCACTCCGCCCGCGCTTGGCCAGAGAAGATCATCCTGGACACGTCCACCGGGATTGTTGCCGCGGCTTCCTCACCTCTGATCGCCGAGGCCCCAAGCCACACTGCGGGCGATGCATTGGCGTTGGCCGACTCGCCGAAGCCGGAGACGAAAATCATACCCGCACCTCGACGCAACGCGACGCGGGCAGCCGACCTCCGCCCAAATCGCACGGCCCGCTCGGCGGCCTCGCGTCGGCTCTACGATCGCCAAGTGATGGATCGCCATGTGATGGTCGGCGCATTCTGAACGGCGCTGGCGTCGCGTGATTGCGCGGCAACAGACGCACGGCCCGAACACCCGACCTGGATGAACAGTGGATGAATGAACGGGCATCGCGCCAACGTTATGCGTCCCGGAACGGCATGATGCAGCGATCATTGGCGTCAAAGTTCTCGACATGAGGAACGTTTGCGCAATTGCCAGTTTATCCCGAGCCTGATCTGGCGCTTTTGTTTTGGAAACCCACTGGAGGAAAACGGACATGAGGATCCTGAAGCTTTCTGCGGCTGCGGCCGCGCTGTTGGCGGGCACGGCGCTCGCCGTTGCGCAATCGAGCTCGACGGTCGGTACCGGCGGTTCGTCGGCCGGCGGCGGCACCAGCAACTCGACCGTCGGCACCGGCGGCTCTTCGGCTGGCGGCAGCGGCTCCGGCTCGGCCTCGACACTCGGCACCGGCGGCTCCTCGGCGGGCGGCGGCACCAGCAGCTCGACCGTCGGCACCGGCGGCTCCGCGGCGGGTAGCGGCTCCGGCAGCGGCTCGGCTTCGACGCTCGGTACCGGTGGCTCATCGGCCGGCGGCGGCAAGAGCTCGTCCAGCGTCGGCACCGGCGGATCCGCAGCGGGCTCGGGCTCGAACTCCGCATCGACGGTCGGCACCGGTGGCTCGTCAGCCGGTGACGGCAAGAGCGGCTCGACTGTCGGCGCCGCCGGCTCGTCTGCCGGTCATGCCAGCGACAAGGGCATGGAGAAGGGCAAGGGCCACAACAAGGACGAGTGGAAGAAGGACAAGAACTAGTCCGATCCCGGGAGCGGCCACGTGCCGCTCCCTTCGTCCATGTTGAGGAGGACACGCAATGAACAGATCAATCGTTGCGATTACGGCACTGGCTCTGATGAGCAGCGCTGCATCGGCAGAAACCATGGAAAAAACCGGCAAGACGGCATCCGGCCAGAACTGCAAGGTCACGGTCGAGAAACATGCGGACGGCAGCATCACTGCAGCCGGCTCGTCGCGTTCGGGCACGACCGGATCGACCTCGTCGAGCGGCTCGCTGTCGAGCTCGAGCTCGGCAGGCGGATCATCGGTGAACGTGCAGGCCGGCGGCGGCAGCGTTTCGAGCTCATCGTCGACGGCGGGCGGGCCTGGCTCCACCAGCGCCAGCACCATCACCGTCAACGGCTGCACGATCTCGACCTCGTCACCCTGACATTCATGAAGGATGGAAACATGAGAACGCTCCTGACGACTTCGGCAGTGGCAATTCTGCTCGCTGCCGCGACACCAGCTCTTGCACAGACCAGCATGACGGGCGGAACGGGCGGCTCGGCCGCAGCGGGCGGCACATCCGCCTCCACCGTCGGCACCGGTGGTACCTCAACCTCTGCGACCGGCCGCACCGGCTCGTCGATTGCGGCCGGCGGAAGCGCCGCCGCCGTGGACGGCAAAGCCAAGACCGGCGTCAGCATGAACAAGGGCAACGGTCCGGTGATGAACTCCAACGCGCGGGCGCAGGCCCATGAGGGTGGCACGTTCAGCCGCTCGCATACGCGCACCAAGGTCAAGGCCGGCGAAGAGGTCGGCTCCACCACCAAGACCATGTCGCATGTGCCGGGCTCGAAGCCGACCATGTCGAGGACGACAACGACTGCGCGCTAGACGCAATTCGTGCATTCATTCCGCAGCTGCTGCCCGACTTGTTCGGGCAGCTTTTGTGTTGTGACCTGTCAGCCGCCGTGCAGGCTGTGGCTGATCCGGGTCACCACGGCGTCCCAGCGACGCTTCTCGGCGGCGGGATAATTGATCAGGACGCAGTGGACATAGCCGCGAGTGAAGTTACAGCGGTTGTACCAGACCTTGTCGCGCTTGATGCTGGACACCACGAAGAAGTTCGACGTGATCCGCTTGTAGATGATTCCCGACGGAGGGTTCTTCCGGGCCAGGAATTCAGCCGGCGAAACGCCTTGCTGGTTCACGACGGCCTGAACGGTGAGGTCTGCGCTGCCGTCGGAGCTGCGAAAATGCTGGCCGTATCCGTCGGGCCGGCCGGCCGGCTCCGTGAAGATCGAGGCGGGGATGTCGACCGAAGTTCCGGATTCCGGGATGCGGTAGGTGGTCCAGCCGTTGGCGCTGGCGACAGATGATGTCGCACAGAGCGCGACGATCGCAGCAGCAAGTCGCTTCATGTCGGCCTCATCAATTGCGGGGCGCCAGTTGCAGCTCCATCAGGGCGATGCGCTGGAGCGCAGCGGGATTGCGTTCACCGGCGCCGGCGGTGCGCAGGATGGATTCGGCGAGCGCATTGACATGCGAGGAATGCACCGGCTCCGGCAGCGTGGCGACCGCAGATTCCAGCGCGGCGGTCATCAGCTCGATCACCTCGGGGGAAAACTCGGCGTTGGAAAAGTTCTTCATCGTGCGGACCGGCCGCTTGTGGGGGCCGATGTTCAACGCCGGGAAAAAATGGAAGTTCCTTTGACGCGGCGACGCTTCATGCGGGGCCCGACGCACCCATCCTGTCACAGCAAAGCGGCTTTCAGGGCCTGTCGGTAGATCATCGCGGCCGCGAAGGAGAGCAGCGCGGCCGCTCCCGCGAAGACCATGAGAATCTTCAGGGTTTCGGCGTCGATGTCGGTTCTCGTCGCGCGGGATATTGCCCTTGCCAATGCGGCCATCATCGCCAGCTCCGAACCACCCGCGCGGAGCGCGCGGTCTGATTCGTGTAGCGTCGTTGAGCGCGTTTGCGTGTGAAGCAGATTACAGGTGATCTTGCGTGCTGCGCCTGGAATGGGCGAACCATATCCTGGCGCCTGAAACGGCAAAGCGAAGCACCGCGTTATTGAGGCAGGCGAGTCTGGCCGTGTTCCAGACGCCGCAAGGGAGCTCATCATGCCGACCAAACCGACCATCGCCCGCATCTGGCGCGGCTGCACCCGCCGCGATCTCGCCGACGCCTACCAGGCCTATCTGCAGGCCGAGGGCATTCCACCGCTGCGAAAGACCGCGCTTGGCGTGCAGCAATTGCGCGAGGACCGAGACGATGAGACGTGGTTCACCACCATCTCCTATTGGGCGGACATCGCGGCCATGACGGCCTTCACCAAGGGCGAGCCGACCAAGGTCCATCATCTCGCGCGCGATGCGGAGTTCCTGATCGAGCTGCCCGAGCGCATCGAGATCCACCGCATCCTGATCGACGAGCAGGGCCTGCGGTGACCAGGAAGCGCACTTGCATGACACTCTGCGCGTGGCTGTGCGGTTTCGCCGCAATGTTTCCAGCGGGCTAAATCACTATAGTCAGTGCGTCATGGCATATGTCGTCGACATAGACGCGCGCACCGCGCGTTTTGCTCTTCACGCCGGCCGCCTCCAAGCAGGCGGTTAGCCGGACGGCTGCGCGCCGTCCGGGCTCTTTTCCAGCTTTCGTTACCTCCACCGAGAGGTCGAATTGAAGCAGAAGGAGTGCGCCGTGCTGCCTCTTCCAAAAATCATGCTCACCGCAGCGGATTATCCGCGGCTCGAACAGCTTGCCCGTCTTGCCGCACAAAAAGGCGATCTGGACGGGATCTTCCTTACAGGTGAAATCAACCGCGCCGAGATCGTGCCGGATGCGTCCGACGATCTAAGCTCAGTCGTCACCATGGGATCATGGGTCACGTATTGCACGAATTGGGGCGTTCCGCGTCGCACCGTGCAATTGGTCTGGCCCGAGGCGTGCTGGAATCCGGAAAGCATTTCGGTCCTGACACCTTTGGGGGCGGCATTGATCGGACTGCGGGTCGGCGATCAGATGCCATATTTCGTGGCGGGCTGTCTGAACGTCGTCAGGGTTCAAAGCATCACCCAATCTCGCTCGAACGTCGTGCCGTTCTTCCGGCGGCCGCATCAAAGCAAGCCGTTCGATGACGATCCCGGACCAACTGCCGCGTAGGAGACATCACATGCGCAAGCTCGAAGCAGAGAGTCAGCAAGGGCAGACGATCTTGCCTCCGATCAAAATCACAGAGGATGAATCGCGGCGTCTCAGCTCGCTGGCGAATTCGACCATGGACCTGTTTCCTCGCGTCGCCCAGTTTCTGGCTCGGGAAGTGGAACGCGCAACCATCGCGCAAGCGGACGATTTGCGCGGCGTGGTCAGGATGGGTTCCAAAGTGAGCTACCGCGATGACGGGTCCGGCGCGAGCCGGGAGATCGTGCTCGTCTATCCGCACGAAGCAAACATCGAGCTCAACCGGATCTCGATCCTGACGCCCGTCGGAGCGGCCCTGATCGGCCTTTCGGAGGGACAGCGCATCGAATTCGAGACGCCCGACAAGCGAACAAGAGGGCTGACCGTTCTCGCCGTCTCCGAGTGAGGCTGTACGCCAATCAACTGAGGACAGGAGCGCGCCGGTCAGGCGCGTTCCGCCTGCCGCTCAAACGAGCCACGAAGCTCAGCCTCGTAACAGGAACGCCTCCGCGCTCTCCACGATTGAGTCTCGTCAGGCACAACAACGGGAACCGCCATGAAGAACATCGGTGCCGGTCAGATTGCCCTGTTGGTCGCTCTCGGAGCCATGTTGATCCTCACGGGCGTTTGGGGATTCTCGGTCTGGGGAGCCAGCAGCGGGGTTGAGATGGGCAAGCATGGCTGGATCGCGCTTGGCCTCGGAGCCTTCTTCTCCCTGCTCATCGGCTGCGGGCTGATGGCCCTGATGTTCTTCAGCAGCCGCAGCGGTCACGATGATGTCGCCGATCCCTTCCGCCAGCGGGACGGCGAAGACACATAGCCGCGAGGCGTGCTTGCGTGCTGCATCTCTCCGGCCGCGCACGCCCGTCCTCCTCGGGCCGCATCCTTACGAACAATTCATTTTCTGCGACCCTCTGACGCTCGCCTCGTCATGGAGGAACGGAGCGGGCTACCTGCCGTTGCTCCGGCATCCTCACCAACATGGAGCCCGACATGATAATGCATAGAACTTTCGTCGTCCTCGCGGCCGCCGGAGCAATGCTCTCGACGGCTGCCTCGCCGGTGCTCGCGGCACCGCTGCCGATCGGCAATCCCGGGCCGGACTCAGGCGTGCAGCAGGTGCAGTACCGGCATTGGCACGGACACGGACATCGGCATGGCTATTACGGTCACAGGCATCACCACGGCCATTACGGCACCGGCGCAGCCGTCCTCGGCGGCCTCGCGGCGGGCGCGATCATCGGCGGCGCCATCGCCAACAGCCAGGCTCAAAGCAACGCCGCCTCCTACTGCGCGCAGCGCTTCCGCTCCTACGATCCCGGCTCGGGCACCTATCTCGGCCGCGACGGTCTCCGTCACCCTTGCCCGTGAGGCACGTGTAAAGCTGCGGCAGCCTTCTCGTTCCGCTAGAGGCTGCCGCCACGGGCCTGCGCTCGCGAAGCGGTGAGCGTGTCTTGATTCCGCGCTCCGCCGCGCTATACGTTCCCGCCATGATGTTCACCTCCACATTTTTTCCGCTGATCTGAACGGCAGAACGTCGTTCCGGCGCTCCGGCGCCAACCAGATCAAACGGCTGCGCGCGATGCGCTAGCCGAACGGAGAGATGTGAAATGCCCAAGACCGAACAAACCGGCCTGACGCCTTGTCAGGTTCAGAGCTTCATCGACGACGGCTTCGTCAAACTCGGGAATGCCTTCAGCGCCGACCTTGCAAGGCGATGCAGGGACGAGCTGTGGGCGGATATCGGCCTGTCGCCGGACCAGCCCGAAGATTGGACCCAGCCCGTGATCCGCGTTGGCGCCAAAGCTTCGCCTCCATTCGTTGAAGCGGCGAATACCCGGCTTTTGCACAAGGCGTACGATCAGCTCGTCGGCGAAGGGCGCTGGCTTGCGCCGGCGGGCCTCGGAACCTTTCCGATCCGCTTCCCGTCATCGCAATCGCCAGGCGACGATGGCTGGCATGTCGACATGAGCTTTGGCACGTCCAATGCCGATTTCATGGAGTGGCGCGCCAATGTGACGAGCAGCGGACGTGCGCTGCTGATGCTGTTCCTGCTCTCGGATGTCTGCGACGACGATGCGCCCACGCGGATCCGCAAAGGCTCGCATGCGACCATCGCGCGCGAGCTGCTGCCCTATGGCGAGGCAGGCGCGACGCTGCGGCAACTCGCGGCCGGAGACTGGGCGTCGACGCAGGATTGCGACGTCGAACTTGCAACCGGCGCGGCGGGCAGCGTCTATCTGTGTCACCCGTTCCTGGTTCACGCCGCGCAACCGCATCGGGGAAAGCGGCCCCGCTTCATGGCACAGCCTCCGCTGCTGCCCAAGGGCGAGTTCGATCGGGCGCTGCCGCCCTCGCCGGTCCAGATCGCGATCCGGCGGGCTTGCGGGCTGACGGTGTAGTCGGACGACATCCGGGGACCGCCAAGCGGCCCCGGATGTCAAGCCGGACTATTGCACCTCGATGTTCGCGTCCTTGACCAGCTTGCGCCAGCGTTCCTCTTCCTGGGCGACATAGCGATCGAGCTCCTGGGGAGCGCTACCCACCATGATCAGGCCTTCGTTGGTCGCCAGTTGCTTGAAACCACCGGACTGCACGGCCTTCGCGACCGCCTGATTGAGACGCGCAATCACGGCAGCAGGCGTCTTGGCTGGAGCGTACAATCCGTACCAGGACTCGGCGGCGTAGCCGGGCACTCCAGCCTCGGCGACCGTCGGCAATTGCGGGAACGCGGCCGAACGCTCGGCGGATGTGACAGCCAGCGCACGGAGCTGACCCGCCGCCACCAGCGACGCCGCGCTGGCCACGGTGGTGAACATCACGTCGATCTGCCCGCCCAGGAGATCGCTGATTGCAGGCGCCGCGCCCTTGTAGGGGATCGCCGTCATCTTGACGTTCGCCATGGCGTTGAACAGCTCGCCGGCGAGATGGGCCGAGGTGCCGATGCCGAACGTGCCGAAATTGAGCTTGCCCGGCTTGGCCTTTGCTTCAGCGATCAGATCGGGAATCGAGTTGATCTTGGATGCGGGGTTGACGACGACGACATTGAAGGATCGTGCAATCAGCGAGACCGCCGCGAAATCCTTGTGCGGATCGAACGGCAGCTTGTTGTACAGGCTGGGATTGACCGCGTGCGCGAAGGTCGCCATCAGCAGCGAATAGCCGTCAGGCTCGCTCGTCGCCACCGTCTGGGTTCCGATGATGGTGCCTGCGCCCGGCTTGTTCTCGATGATCACGGGCTTGCCGAGGTCGGTCTGGATTTCCTGGGCGGTCGTTCGCGCGACGATGTCGGTACCGCCACCAGCCGCGAACGGCACCACGATCTTGATGATCTTCTCTGGGTATTCGGCCCGCGCCGGCGCGACGCCCGATCCGACCGCGACCAGCAAAGCTGTCGAGGCGAGGACGGCCCGGCGCGACCAGCGCCACACAGCGACTGCCTTGCCGGGACCGCCGTCTCGCCTGATGATGTTACCGATTGCCATGTGGACCTCCCATTCGGTCTTGGTTCAGATTTTTCAAACAAGGCTCGTCATGTCACGAACGCAGCTTGGCGCGCGTCCGCGATGGGGCGTCATGTGCTGGCGTCGAGAACGACCAACCCGTCGGCCGCCTTCACGCCTTGGCCTGCCGGGAGCACGAAGACCGGATTGATCTCAGCTTCACTGAGGCGCTCGCCCAGCTGCGCAACCATGCGCGAGAAAGCGACGATCGCTGCGGCGAGCGCTTCGACATCGCACCTCGGCCGGCCGCGAAAGCCATCCAGCAACGGCCATGTGACGAGCTCCCGCGCCATCGCGCCAGCTTCGGTCAGCGTCAGGCCGCCTTCCGGCGGAAGCAGACGCAGCGTGGTGTCCTGGAACAGCTCGGCGGCGATGCCGCCCATTCCGAGAAGGATGGCTGTCCCCAGCGAATCGCGATGCATCCCGAGAATGATCTCGACGCCACCTGAAATCATCTCCTGCACCAGAAATCGTTCCGGCCGCTTCCCGGCCTTGGGCGCGACTTCTTCTGCCATCACCGCCAGGCGCTCGCCGATCGTCTCTGCGGTCAGATTGACCGCGACGCCCCCGACGTCGCTCTTGTGCGCAATCTCGCGCGAGAGAATTTTGAGCACGACCTTGCTGCCCAAGTCTCGCGCCGCCTGCTCCGCCTCGCCTGCCGTAGCGACGATCTTCTCCGTCACAACCGGAACGCCAAAGCGAGCGAACAAGGCCTTGGCCTGCGCCTCGTCCAGCGTTCCCACCGGAAAATCGCTGATATCGACCAGTGTCTCCATCGATCCGGATATCTCGACCTGTCCCGGCATTCCCGCCTTGAGAAGTCCATCGAGCGCACGGGCGCAGCTCTCGGCGGAGGTGTAGGCCGGGACGCCGCGCTGCGTGAGAACGGAGACCACGTCGGGCGCGTAGGGGCTCACATAGGCGATCACGGGCTTGTCGCTCAGCGGCAGACAGTCGTGGATGGCGTCCGCCAGCAGCGCCGGCGATCCCACGGCTGAGGAGCCTGCAATGACGGCCAGCGCATCGTAGGAAGGGCTAGCAAGCAGGATATGAATGGCGGCGCGAAGCAGATCCGGCTGCAGGCCGGCCAGGGTCACGTCGATCGGATTGCGATCGAGCATGGCGTGCGATCCCGATTGCAAGGCGCGCAATTGCGCAGCCGAGTCCGCGTCGGGCGCGGGCGTCGCGAAGCCGGCGATCCCCAAACTGTCGGACAGGATCGTGCCGGCGCCGCCGGTCGAGGTGAGGATCGCCACGCGCCTGCCGGACAGCTTCCGTCCCGCGGAAAGAGCTGCGGGAATGTCGAGCAGGTCTTCGAATGTCCGCGCGCGGATCACGCCGAGCTGTCTGAAGAAGGCGTCGTACATGCGATCGGAGCCGGCAAGCGCTCCCGTGTGCGAGACGGCCGCCTTTGCGCCCGCCTCCGACCTCCCGATCTTGAAGGCGACGATGGGTTTGCCGGCGCGCCGCGCCTTGAGCACCGCCGCGCGGAAGCGGGCCGGATTGCGGATCGCCTCGATATAGAGCGCGATGACCCTGGTGGCGCTGTCGTCGGCAAGAAAGTCGATGATATCTGCGAGTTCGAGATCGGCTTCGTTGCTGGTCGACACCAGCTTGGACAGTCCGACCCCGCGCGCCGCAGCGCGCGACAGGACGGCGCCGAGAATGCCCCCGCTTTGCGAGACCAGGCCGATCGAGCCGGCCGGAAAATGGTCCATCGCCAGCGCGCCGGATGCCGACAGCACGATGTTGTCCGTGAGATTGACGAGCCCGATCGTGTTCGGCCCGAGAAGGCGCATGGATCCGGCGGCCTGCATGAGCTGCGTCTGACGTGCGGCGCCTTCCGCCCCCGTCTCGGTGTAGCCGCTGGCGAGAACGATCGCCGCCGCAGTGCCGCGCTCGGACAACTCGCGCACGGCGACATGGGCGCGTTCCGCGCCGAGCAGGACTAGGCCGACGTCCGGCACATCCGGCAGCGAAGCGACGTCGGCATAGCAGCGCAGGCCGCCGATCTCTCCGACCTTGGGATTGACGGGATAGATCGCACCCCCAAAGCCATGCTTCTTGAGATACGCAACAGGCCGCCCCGAGGTCTTGCCCGGGTCGGCGGAGGCGCCGATGACGGCGATGCTGCGCGGGCGGATCAGGCGCTCGATCGCGTTCATCGCTCAACCCTTCGACGAGGATTGCGCGAGGAAAGCCGTCACGGCCTCGCGATGCTCCGCGCTGGTGTAGCAGATGGCCTGCGCCTGGCTGCCGAGATTGAAGATGTCGTGCGCGGAATGCTCGAACGTCTCGTTCAGGATCGTCTTGCTCAGAGCGAGCGCGGTCGGAGAGCCCTGCGCCAGTTCGGCCGCCCAGGCCTGCGCGGCCGACATCAGCTCGGCCGCCGCCACCTTGCGATCCACGATCCCGAGCGCGAGCGCTTCGTCGGCTTCGACGACGCGTCCGGTGAAGATCAGCTCCTTCGCTCTCGCAAGGCCCACTCGGCGCGGCAGGAAATACAGGCCGCCGCCGTCGGGTATCAAGCCGCGCTTGATGTAGGACCAGGTGAATTTCGATCGCTCCGTCGCCATGACGAAGTCGCAGGCCAGCGCGGTGTCGGCACCGAGGCCCGCCGCGGCGCCGTTGACTGCGGCAACGGTCGGCTTCGGCAAGCCCAGCAGCAGCGTCTGCACGTGATGGACGCCCTGCTGACGGCTCCATCCGTTGAATGCGACGTCCCCCTGCGGCGCCTCGAGCCGGCGCCTCATGCCGCTGATGTCGCCGCCGGCGCAGAAGGCATTGCCTCGTCCCGTCAGTACCAGGGCCTTGATCGCCTTGTCGCGGGACACGGTTTCGAGAGCGCCGGTGAACTCGGAACGCATCTCGTCGCTCATGGCGTTGCGCCGATCCGGCCGGTTGAACGCGATGGTCGCAACACCGGCTTCGACGGAAAATTCGATGAGCTGATAGGACATGGCAGACTTTCCGGGTTTGAGTCGGATCGATCAGCGCGGCGCAGATGATGCGCGGGCATCCGAATGCCGTTCAGGCGGAGCCGTTTCCTCGTCGAGCCCTGCACAGCCCAGGCATTCTTCTTGCCTTCGCCTATAGCGGCTTGCACCTTTGCAAACATCCCCTTAATTCCACTAAGTGGAAATGCCGGGAGGCTGGATATGGCGCAGATGCGCAGATATGCGGGCGGCGTCGATGGCAACCGCTCGCTCGAACGGGGTATCGAAATCCTCCGGGCTTTCCGACCCGGCATCGACACGCTCGGCAATGGCGAGATCGCCGAGCGGACCGGCTTGCCGCGCTCGACGGTCAGCCGGCTGACGCGAACGCTGGTCAATTCCGGGATGCTCGATGAGGTCCGCGCCGAGCGGGCCTACCGTCTTGCCGCGTCCGTCATCAGCGTCGGCCACGCGATGCGGACGGGATCACCCGTGCTCAACGCGATCGGCCCGATGATGCGGGCGGAATCGGCCAAGCGCCGGCTGAACGTCGGGCTCGCGACGGCAGATCGCACCATGATGGTCTATCTCGAATCGATCCGCTACAGTCCGCGCGCGGCGCTGCGCAACGTGGTCGCAGGCCAGCAGGTGCCGATGGAGTTGACGTCGCTGGGTCGCGCCTACCTGGCCGGCGTCGCAGAGACCGAGCGCGAGCGATTGCTGAAACTGTTCAAGCGGCGCAGCACTGCGGCCACCAAGGCGCTGCTCGCAGACGTCAGGAGATCGATCAGCGCCGTCGGACGCGAAGGCTATTGTGCGGTGTCGTGGCAGCCCGCCGTTCTCGCCGTCGCAACGCCCATCGTGCTGGCGGGACTTCCCGTCTACGCCCTCAACATGAGCTTGCAGAATGTCGATCGGTCCGACGCGCTGGCGCACCAGATCGGCGCGCACCTCAACGCCTTCGCGGCCAAGTGCAAGGAGGTGCTGGCGGGCGGATGACGGGGGTGGCTCGCGCTGAGCCAATCGGAGCGGAGGCGGTCACACCCCGCCGTTACAATTTCCCATAGACCCGCCCTGCGACCGCCTTCAGGCGCTCGACGGAGCCGGACTGCGGATGCGGTTTGACCGGAGCGAACACGATCGAGGCCTGCTTGCCATTCTTCCAGACATAGATGGTGACGGCGTTGCCGTTACCCTTTGTGCAGGAATGCTCGCCGAAGGCTTCGCTGCCGAGCTCAGGGATCGTCACATGCTTGCACGGGCCTGCGCGCTTCATCATCTGGACGGCGGTGTCGCGCGAGGTCGTGATCACCGCGGTGATCATCGTGTTGGCCTCGCGATCGAACATCATGCAGCTGCCCGCGCCGGTGCGTTGGACCGTCAGCGTTTTCGTGTCGAGAAAACCGTCGGCATCCGCGGCCGTGAGCCACTCGCAATTGCCGAACCGCTCGCTGCTCTTGTCCACATTGCCAACGGCAATGCGCGCAGCCTCGGTGAGCGGTCCGAGCAGCGCATCGTCGGCACGCCGGCCGGTCGGATGGACGGTGATCTGCAGAATGTAGTCGCCGGACAGCGCGACGACCGAGGCCTCCTGGCGCTCGGCGCCGGCCGCGGTCGCTCCGCCCTGGCCTTCCTCGCCGATCCCCGCCACTGCGCTCAGCTTCATGCGTTCACCGAGCGTCTTGACGAAGGTCGCGTACAATTCCCTGGCGCGGTCCTTGTCGGGATTGCGGAACACGGTCAGCATCATCGTGCCGCCGCGCCCGGCCTGGTAGATGCAGCCGCGGCCATCCTGATTGGAAATCAGTGACCATTTGAGCGCCGGCATCGCGCGGGCGAGCTCCTGGGCGCTGATGAATGGGCAGGTTTCGGCCGCGCGCGCGGGAAGCGCAGTGACGGCGGCCATTGCAAGGAACAGGGCGAGACAGGAGAGCAGGCGATCGAGGGTACGCATGGGACGTACTTACTACGCAATGGCGCTCCGCGGCCGATGAAGATGGGCAACTATCGTTTCGCCGTGACGCTATGGTTGATGACCCGTTTCGACAGGCCAGTTTGCGATGGCGGCGCGCCCCGCCGCCCACGCCAGCCTGCGGAAGCTGCGACCCCCGCAAATTTTTTTTCGTGCCGCGACCCCGGCGCCGGGTTTGCGCCCTCCTGTCCAGATGAATGCGCCATACCGGCGTGTCACGAACCGGAGCACAGAACCATGTGGTACAGGAAGAACGTTGGCGGGTGGGAGCGCGCGGCCAGACTGATCGGCGGGGGCTTGATGGTCATCTGCGGCGTGGTTGCGCTGCACGCTTCGCCGCTCGGGCTTTTGCTCAGCGGTGCGGGTGTGGTGACGCTGGCCACTGGCGTGTTCGGCTATTGTCCTGCTTGCGCCGTCGCCGGGCGCGAGCCACTGAAGGGGTGACCGCCTTGGCGCGCGTATCAGACGATCTCGTGCTCGCGGCACAGTCGGGCGACCGGCACGCGCTCACACAGCTCTTGGTGGCGCTGCAGCCGGACATTCGGCGCTACGCTCGGCGCCTTTGCTACCGTGCCTCGGTCATCGAAGATGTGGTGCAAGAAGCGCTCATCGTCGTGTACCGGCGCGTGGGCACGATCCGCAGTCCAGCCGCACTCGCTGGCTGGCTGCTAACGGTCATCGCGCGCCTTTGCATGCTGCCGGCGCTGATGCTGATGCGGGGAGTCGAGGAACTCGCCACCCTGGAAGAGTCACGCGAGCTCGCGAAGGTCCCGCCGGACGAGTTACGCATGGACCTGGTCAATGCGATCGAGTCGCTTTCGCCGTCGCATCGCGAAGTGCTGCTCCTGCGAGATCTCGAAGATCTGACGATTGGGGAAATTGCCGGGCGGCTCGGCGTGACGCGCGAAGCGGTCAAAAGCCGCCTGCGCCGCGCCCGCGCATTGGTGCGCGAATACCTGCTCGGCACAAAGGACAGCGGACGAGAAAGCACATGAGTTACTTTCGTGGAGTCGGCATGTTCGGAAGCGCCTTCCTGGGCGCACACCTGATGCGCGGCGCGGCTGCGGCGGCGCTACTCACTTGGGCCATCGTCCACCAGGCCGCGCACCCCTGGCCATCCCTAGGCGCGGGAATTGCCGCCCTCGTCGCGCTACGCGGATGCCCGATGTGCTGGACTGTGGGCTTAGGGTCCAGACTCAATTGAGCCAATATGCGACGAGAGCGGCGAGATGAACAGCGGCCAAAAAATTACGGGCGAGCTTGTCATATCGCGTGGCGATGCGCCGGAAGTCCTTGAGCCTGCAAAAGCAGCGTTCGATGACATTTCGTCCTTTGTAGGCGCGTTTGTTGAAGCGATGGATGACGACACGGTTAGATTTATTGGGGATTACGGGCTTGGCGCCACGACGAATGATTTCGCCGCGAAGCTTGTCGCCATCATACCCTTTGTCGGCGAGGAGCACGCTCATGGGTGGCGCGAGCGCCAGGACATCGGGAGCCGCAGCGATATCGGCATCCTGGCCTGGAGTCAGATGCAGGACGACCGGCCGGCAGAGCGGATCGCTCAGCGCATGGATTTTTGTCGTGCGGCCTCCGCGCGAGCGGCCGATTGCTTGATTGTGCTCCCCCCTTTTCCGCCGGAGGCACACCGGTGAGCTTTAATCGAGGTCGAGTCGAGCGACAGTACGACGCCGTCTTCGCCAGGCTTGGCCAGCGCTTCGAAGATTGCGCACCATCGTCCTCGCTTGGCCCAGCGATTGAAGCGATTGTAGATCGTCGTGTAAGGGCCGTATTCACGTGGACAATCACGCCATCGTGCACCCGATTGCAGCATGTGAATGATGCCGCTGACGATGCGTCGGTCGTCGTCCCGATCCGGCCCCGTCAGTCCCCTCGGCAGATGCGGTTCGATACGCGCCCATTGCCTGTCGTTCAGCCAAAACAAACCAGCGCGCATTCTCTCGCCCCCGAATCAACACGTAGGCAAGAGAATCACGTGGCGCTATTTAGGTACAGACCCTAGTCGAGACGCTTTCGCAGGGCCGTCGGGATTCATCGATGAGATAGTTGTTTGCGTGCGTGAGCCGGCGCCTCGATGTCGGGGCTGGCGCGCCTCGCGACAGGACGGGAAGGAGGTGCCATGCCGAAAACGATCGCGGTATTGGGCTCTGCCCTCTTCTTCGTCGTCGCGCCCTTGGTGCTGGCGGGGTTCATCCCATGGTGGACCACACATTGGGAATTCCAGCCGGCTTTTTTCGACCTTGAGCTGACCCGCGCCATCGGACTTATGTTGATCATTGCCGGAGTGCCCGGAGTCGTGGATTCGTTTGCGCGATTTGCACTGCAGGGGCTGGGAACGCCAGCCCCGATCGCGCCAACACAGAAGCTGGTGGTCACGGGTCTTTATCGCTACGTGCGAAATCCGATCTACGTCGGGGTCACTGCTGTCATTTCTGGTCAGGCACTTTTATTTGGCGACCAGCGCCTCCTCTGGTATGCCGCGCTGCTCTGGCTGTTTTTCCACGTCTGGGTCCTGTTGTTCGAAGAACCAACGCTCAAGGAGACATTTGGCGCGCAGTACGAGGATTTCCGGGCCAATGTCCCGCGCTGGATTCCGCGGCTCACGCCCTGGCGAGCCGCGGGGCGCCGGAGTCATTCATGATGCGGGCGCCACCACTTGAAGGGCGTGGTCGCGTGCCCTGCCGTAAAATGGCGCGCCCGGAACGATTCGAACGTCCGACCCTCAGATTCGTAGTCTGATGCTCTATCCAGCTGAGCTACGGGCGCGTTTTTCGCAAACAGCGCGGGCTTGGGCCCGCATGCAGCCGCCGGCGGGGCCGGAGGGGTGCGAAAGAGCGCTCTGACTAACCGCTCTTGCCCCTGTTGGCAAGGTCCGGGATGGGGAGATTTTGCAGGGAGATGACGGTTTCCGATGTCATTCCGGGATGCCCCGAAGGGGCAGGCCCGGAATCCATAATCCCGGCTGGTGGTTATGGATTCCGGGCTCGCGCTACGCGCGCCCCGGAATGACGGAGAAGGGTTTTTGGAAAGGAATACCGCCCACTCGCCCGCTGCCGACTACGCCCGCTGCCGCTCGTTGCGGATGGAGAGCAGTTCCACGGGACGGTCCGGGATGACGATGCGGAAGGTGGCGCCGATGGTGCCTTCGACGAGGTGGATGTCGCCGCCATGGGCGCGGACCAGCTCGGCGGCGATGGCAAGGCCAAGGCCGCTGCCGCCGGGGCGGCCGGAGGTCTGGAACGCCTCGAACAGGTGCTCCCGGGTCTTCTGGGGGACGCCGGGACCGGTGTCGGAGACCTCGAGGATCGCGACCGCGCCCTCGCGTTTTCCGGTGATCCGGATCTGCTGCACGCCGCCATCGCCGGACGAGGCATGGGTTTCCAGGGCCTGGGCGGCGTTGCGGACGAGGTTGAGCAGCACGCGGAACAGCTGGTCGGGATCGGCATCGACGGCGAGCCCGCGCTCGATCGCGGCAACCCAGGCGATCGAGGCGTCGGATGCAAGGCCCGCGGTCTCGCGCACCTCCAGGACGACCGGCTCGATCAGGATCATGCGGCGGTCCGGCGCGGCCTCCTGGGCGCGGCCGTAGGACAGTGTCGACTGGCAGAAGGCGATGGCGCGTTCGAGCGAGCGCACCAGCTTCGGCGCGAAGCGCTGCACCCGCGGATCCGGCACGCTGGCGAGCTGGTCCGACAGAAGCTGGGCCGAGGCGAGCAGATTGCGCAGATCGTGGTTGATCTTGGAGACCGCCAGCCCCAGGGCGGCGAGGCGGCTCTTCTGATTCAGCATCGACATCAGGTCGCGCTGCATGTCCGACAATTCGCGTTCGGCAACCCCGATCTCATCGCTGCGCTGGCTCGGCACGATGATGCCGGCCGAGCTTTCGGGATTCTCGTGGAAGCCGACCAGGCTCGCGGTCAGCCGCCGCATCGGGCGCACGAAGAGATAATGGAGCGCGAGATAGACGAGGCCTGCGGTCAGCACCGCGATGATCAGCGCGACCACGACGAGGTTGCGGGAGAAGCGGTACATCTGCTTCCGCAGCGGCAATTCGTCGGTGACGATCTCGATGAACTGGGCATTGCCGACGCCGGGGCCGACGATGCGGATGGCCTGGTTGCCGGTCTCCAGCATCATCCGGAACGAGCCGGTGATCGCCTCCCAGGCCGTCATATCGCGCAGGTCGATGTCGTGCTCGATCGCGGCCGGAATGTTGTCGCTGGCGAGCAGCCGGCGCTGCTGGCCCATCTTGATGGCGACCGCACGGGCGTTGATGCTCTTCAGTATCTGCCGCGACAGCGAATCGGGGACCATGCCGAGCGGCGCCGCATCCAGCACCAGCGCCGCGGTGTTGGCCGCCGCTACGCGATCATTCAGCCGGTTGACCCAGAAATTCGCGATGGCCGGCACATAGAGCAGCACCGCGGCGATCATCACCAAGGGAATGGTGAGCAGCAGCAGCTTGCCGGACAACCCAAGCCCGCGCGATCCACGCGGCCGTATCGCCGGCTGGTCCGGCTGATCCGTATCCTGGATCGGCTGGCGATCGGTGGCTGCCACGAGATTCGCCCCTGTTGGCTTGGCGGATGCAAGATGCGACCCGCCCGGGATGCGGTCAAATTACGGATCGCTAATCTGCCGAGGTGGGATGTAGGCGCTGATAGCGCGAGTCGCCACCTCAAGGGTTAAAAACCCCACGCAAACAGCGATATTCACGAAAATCGAGCGCTTGTGCGGCGTTGACGAAAACAAGGCGCTCCCTTATAAGCCGCGCGAATTGTCCGCGATGACCCGGTGTGACGCCGGGAGCGGCTCTCTTGGGGCCGAAAAGGGCCCGTTTTGGGCCGCATCTTCCGGACTTTACCATCAATTCTACAGGCAAATTGCCCGGTCAGCGGAGAAAAACCCGTGAAGCGGACTTATCAACCCAGCAAACTGGTGCGCAAGCGCCGTCACGGCTTCCGTGCCCGTCTCGCCACTGCCGGCGGCCGCAAGGTTCTCGCCGCCCGCCGCGCCCGCGGCCGCAAGCGTCTGAGCGCCTGAGCCGGACCCCCTTTTCCGGGATTTCATCATGGATCGGCTGAGGCAGCGGGCGGATTTCCTCGCCGTTGCCAATGGCGCGCGGGCGAATAGTCCCGCGTTCGTCCTGCAAAGCCTTGACCGAAAAAGCCTTGGCCGGGACGATTCCGGCCCGATCCGAATCGGCTTCACCGTCACCAAGAAGAACGGCAACGCCCCCGAGCGCAATCGTATCCGGCGCCGGCTTCGCGAACTGGTGAAGCGGCTCGATCCGGTGTCGATGCAACCCCATCATGATTACGTGCTGGTCGGCCGAAGGGACGCGCTCTCGCGCGACTTCGCGACCATGCTCGACGATCTGCGCATGGCATTCACGAAGCCCGCGCGGCATACGCCCAAGGGACCGGCGACGGGACGCGGCGAGAAGCCGGGCCCAGCGACACGCCGCAAACCGGATTGATGACGAGACAATATCGATGACCGACAACCGCAATACGATCCTCGCCATCATTCTGTCCGGCCTCGTGCTGATCGCCTGGCAGTATTTCTACAATGTGCCGCAGATGGAGAAGCAGCGCGCCCAGCAGCAGGCGCAGGCCGAGCTCCAGAAGGGCAGCACGCCGCAGCCCAGCGCGTCCGCGACGCCGGGCAGCGCGCCGCAACCCGGCGCGGCTCAGCCGTCAACGCCGGCAACGAGCCAGGTCCAGCCGGTCGTGTCCCGCGACGCTGCGATTGCAGCCAGCCCGCGCGTGAAGATCGAGACGCCGCGGATCGTCGGCAGCATCTCGCTGAAGGGCGGTCGCATCGACGACATCGCGCTGGTGCAATACCGCGAGACGGTCGATCCGAAATCGCCGCCGATCGTCCTTTATTCGCCCTCGGGCACGGCGGAGCCCTATTACGCCGAGTTCGGCTGGGTGGCGGCGACCGGCGTGACGGCGAAGATGCCGGACGCCCAGACCGTCTGGCAGCAGGAGGGCAGCGGCAGCCTGACGCCGTCGACGCCCGTGGTGCTGAAATGGGACAATGGCGACGGCCTGACCTTCCGCCGCACCATCGCCGTCGACGACCATTATCTCTTCACCGTCAAGGACGAGGTGAGCAATGTCGGCAACGCGCCCGTTACGCTCTATCCGTTCGCGCTGATCTCGCGCCATGGCGCGCCGCATGTCTCGGGCTATTACATCCTGCATGAGGGCCTGATCGGCTATCTCGGTGAACACAGGCTGCAAGAATATGCCTACAGCAAGATCGACGAAGCCAAGCAGGTGAACTTCAAGGCCACCAATGGCTGGCTCGGCATCACCGACAAATACTGGGCTTCCGCGCTGCTGCCGGACACCAATGCCCAGCTCCAGGCGCGTTTCTCGTCGAACCCGGTCGGCAAGGTCCATACCTACCAGACCGACTACCTGCTCGATCCTGTCACCGTCGCGATCGGCGGCACCGCGACGGCGCACGCGCGGCTGTTTGCAGGCGCCAAGGAAGCCGGCGTGGTCGGCATCAATTTCCCGCTCGCAGGCCTCGGCGGCTACAACAAGGCGCTCGGCCTCAACCAGTTCGACCTGTTGATCGACTGGGGCTGGTTCTACTTCCTCACCAAGCCGATGTTCCTCGGCCTCGACTTCTTCTTCCGCTTCTTCGGCAATTTCGGCATCTCGATCCTGCTGGTGACGGTGATCGTGAAGCTGCTGTTCTTCCCACTGGCGAACAAGTCCTACGCCTCGATGGCGAAGATGAAGTCGATCCAGCCGCAGCTGCTGGCGCTGAAGGAGCGTTATCCCGACGACAAGGTGAAGCAGCAGCAGGAGATGATGGAGATCTACCGCAAGGAGAAGATCAACCCGGTCGCCGGCTGTCTTCCCGTGCTGATCCAGATCCCGGTATTCTTCGCGCTATACAAGGTGCTTTTCGTCACCATCGAGATGCGGCACGCGCCGTTCTACGGCTGGATCAAGGACCTCTCGGCGCCGGACCCGACCAATCTGTTCAACCTGTTCGGGCTGCTCCCGTTCGATCCGACCACGATTCCGGTGTTCGGCCATTACCTCGCGCTCGGCATCTGGCCGATCATCATGGGCATCACGATGTGGTTCCAGATGAAGCTGAACCCGACGCCGCCGGATCCGACGCAGCAGCTCATCTTCAACTGGATGCCGCTGATCTTCACCTTCATGCTGGCCGGCTTCCCGGCGGGTCTCGTGATCTACTGGGCCTGGAACAATTTGCTCTCGGTGATCCAGCAGAGCTACATCATGCGCCGCAACGGCGTGAAGGTGGAGCTGTTCGACAATCTCAAGGCGACGTTCGCGCGGAAGGCGACGTAAGCGCCGTCACTACGGGCCGTCATTGCGAGGAGCCAAGCGACGAAGCAATCCAGAATCCCTCCGCGGATGCATTTCTGGATTGCTTCGCTTCGCTCGCAATGACGCGGGGAAACAGCGAGCTTCGCATGACCGACGACAAAGATGCGAGGCTGATCGAAGCCGGACGAAAGCTGTTTGCCAGGGACTGGCAGTTCATCTGGGCCTCGCCGTCGATCGCGACGCTGCCGCCGATGGCGGGGCTGGAGATCGCCTTTGCCGGCCGCTCCAATGTCGGCAAGTCGAGCCTCATCAACGCGCTCACGGGGCGCAACGCGCTGGCCCGCACCTCGCATACGCCGGGCCGCACCCAGGAGCTGATCTTCTTCGAGGTCCCCGGCAAAGGTGACCTGCGCCTCGTCGACATGCCCGGCTACGGATATGCCAAGGCGCCCAAGAGCCAGGTGGCGTCCTGGACCGAGCTGATCCACAAATTCCTGCTGGGACGCGCCTCGCTCGCGCGCGTCTATGTGCTGATCGACGCGCGACACGGGATCAAGGAGGTCGATCTCGAAGTCCTCAAGACGCTCGACCGCTCCGCCGTCAGCTATCAGATCGTGCTGACCAAGGCCGATCAGGTGAAGGCCGCCGAGCTGCAGGCGCGCATCGCCGAGACCGAGGCTGCGCTCGCCAAGCATCCCGCCGCGTTCCCGAACGTGCTCGCAACCTCGTCGCGGAGCTCCACCGGCATGGAGAGCTTGCGCGCCGCGATGGCGAAGCTTCTGGAAGAGCGGGGCTCGTGATGGCGATGCAACGCCTGCTGATCGGGCTCGCCGGCCTGATGGGTGCTGCCGGCGTCGCGCTGGCGGCGGCCTCCGCACATGGCGCCGACGCGAGCCGGCTGGCATCGGCCAGCGCCATGCTGCTGTTTCATGCAACCGCCATACTCGCGACCGTCGCGCTGCTTGCGCGCGGCCTTCTGCACGGCGGAATTGGCCTTGCGGCCGCGTGCGGCCTCGCAGTCGGCGCCCTGCTGTTCGCGGGCGACCTCACCTTGCGGCAATATGCCGGGCACGCGCTGTTTCCGATGGCGGCGCCGACGGGCGGCATGGTGATGATCGCGGGCTGGATCGCCGTGACGCTGGCGGCGGTGGCGGCAAGGAAGTAGGTCTCGTGCCCCGGACGCAGCGCAGCGCGTCAGCGGTGCGCTGCGTCCGGGGCACGAGACCGCATGCCAACCACACTTTGCGCCACGCCCGCCGATCGGATAGAACGCGCACCGACCGACCCGCCAGCGAGACCGTGACATGACCGACATCTCCCCGCTCGACCAGGCCCGCATCCTGTCCGAAGCGCTGCCGCACATGCAGCAATATGACGAGGAAACCATCGTCATCAAGTATGGCGGCCATGCCATGGGCGACGAGGAGACCGCCAAGAACTTCGCCCGCGACATCGTGCTGCTCGAGCAGACCGCAATCAATCCCGTCGTCGTGCACGGCGGCGGCCCGCAGATCGCGACCATGCTCAAGCGGCTCGGCATCGTCTCGGAATTCGCCGCCGGCCTGCGCATCACCGACGCCGCGACCATCGAGATCGTCGAGATGGTGCTGGCCGGCTCCGTCAACAAGCAGATCGTCGGCTACATCAACGAGGCCGGCGGCAAGGCCGTGGGCCTGTCGGGTAAGGACGGCAACATGGTGAAGGCGTCGAAGACGACGCGCACCATCATCGATCCGGATTCGCATATCGAGAAGGCGGTCGATCTCGGCTTCGTCGGCGACCCCGAGAAGGTCGACCTCACCTTGCTCAACCAGTTGATCGGCTACGAGCTGATCCCGGTGCTGGCGCCGCTCGCGACCTCCAAAGAGGGCCAGACGCTGAACATCAACGCGGACACCTTTGCCGGTGCAGTGGCCGGCGCGCTCAAGGCCAAGCGCCTCTTGCTGCTCACCGACGTGCCCGGCGTGCTCGACAAGTCGAAGAAGCTGATCCCGCAATTGTCCGTTAAGGACGCGCGAAAGCTGATCGCCGACGGCACCATTTCCGGCGGCATGATCCCGAAGGTCGAGACCTGCATCTACGCGCTCGAGCAGGGCGTCGAGGGCGTCGTCATCATCGACGGCAAGATGCAGCACGCGGTGCTGCTGGAGCTCTTCACCAACCAGGGCACGGGCACGCTGATCCACAAGTGATGAGCTGGGCGCCTCG
This sequence comes from Bradyrhizobium daqingense, assembly GCF_021044685.1. Classification (NCBI taxonomy): domain Bacteria; kingdom Pseudomonadati; phylum Pseudomonadota; class Alphaproteobacteria; order Hyphomicrobiales; family Nitrobacteraceae; genus Bradyrhizobium; species Bradyrhizobium daqingense. The sequence continues at coordinate 1,737,491 of NZ_CP088014.1, read as the reverse complement.
ACGAAAGAACGTCATGGCCGGGCCTGTCCCGCCTGCGCGGCCGAAGCCGCTTCGGCGCGGCGAAGGCCCGGCCATCCACGATCTTTCTCGCGGCCCAGACGTGGATGGCCGGGTCAAGCCCGGCCATGACGAGCGGAGAGTTCAGCGCCCCCGCCGCTCCCCCCTCGCCCGCTTCCTGATGACGCTGCCCGCCGCAGCCGTCTCGTTCTTCTTCTCCTCCGCGCCTGCGATCGCCGATCTCAAGATCTGCAACCGCATGTCCTATGTCGTCGAGGCCGCGATCGGCATCGACGACAAGGCGGCGACCGCGACGCGCGGCTGGTTCAGGATCGATCCTGCGACCTGCCGCGTGGTGGTGCAGGGCACGCTGACGGCCGACCGCATCCTGCTCAACGCCCGCGCCCTCGGCGTCTATGGCGCCTCCCCGATCCCGCAGAACGGCCGCGACATGCTGTGCGTGGCGCAGGACAATTTCGTCATCGCGGCGGCACGGCAGTGCCGCAGCGGCCAGGTCCAGGCCGCCTTCACGCAGGTGACGCCGACGCAAGCCGCGGACGGCAACCTCATTGCCTATCTCGCCGAGGATTCCGAATATGACGACGAGCAGGCGCGCCTCGCCGGAATCCAGCGGCTGCTGGTGATCGCGGGCTACGACGTCGGCGCGATCGACGGTGTCGACGGGCCGAAAACGCAAGCCGCGCTCACCGCCTTTCTGAAGAGCCGTGGCCTCGCGTCCGACACCGTGTCGTCGCAAACCTTCTTCAAGACCATGGTCGACGCGGTGCAGACGCCGTCGGCGAGCGGCCTCACCTGGTGCAACGACACGCCGCACAAGGTGATGGCGGCGGTCGCGACCGACGACGGCAAGTCGGTGACGAGCCGCGGCTGGTATCGCATCGATCCCAAGACGTGCCTGCACCCTGATGTGTCAGGCCAGCCCAAACAGATCTTCAGCTTCGCCGAAGCGGTCGATGCCGACAACCGCGTCGTCAAGCTGAAGGACCGGCCGCTGAACTGGGGCGGCGACAAGCAGCTCTGCACGCGCGAGACCAAGTTCGAGACCAGCGAGCAGACCGATTGCGGCGCCCGCGGCTTCGCCGCGACGGGATTCGGCGCGGTGGATATGTCGAGCGGCGGCAAGACGCTGCGCTTTGCGGTGCCGTGAGGGGTGGTCATGATCAGCACGCAAGCGTCTACAAACTCCCCTGTCGTCCCCGCGAAGGCGGGGACCCATGACCCCAGGGAGTGGTTGTGGCGCGAAGCTGGTCATCCCGAATCTTCGCCAAATTCCTTCCTGGGGTTATTGGTCCCGGGCTCGCGCTTCGCGCGCCCCGGGACGACGAGCTGAGAATGTCGATATGAAATCTCCCCGCAGCTTCACTCACGTCGACACCTGGGTGTTCGATCTCGACAACACGCTCTATCCGCATCACGTCAATCTGTGGCAACAGGTGGATGCGCGGATCGGGGAGTTCGTCTGCAACTGGCTGAACGTCACGCCGGAGGAAGCGCGCAAGATCCAGAAGGATTATTACCAGCGCTTCGGCACCACCATGCGCGGCATGATGACCCTGCACGGCGTCTCTGCCGACGACTACCTCGCCTATGTGCACAAGATCGACCATTCGCCGCTGGAGCCGAACCCGCAGCTCGGCAAGCCATCGCAAAGCTGCCGGGGCGAAAGCTGATCCTGACCAACGGCTCGGTCGATCATGTCGATGCCGTGCTGGCGCGGCTCGGCTTCGCCTCACACTTCGACGGCGTGTTCGACATCATCGCCGCCGGGTTCGAGCCCAAGCCGGCGGAGCAGACCTACCGGAAATTCCTGAGCGACCATGCGGTCGATCCGACCCGCGCCGCCATGTTCGAGGATCTCGCCCGCAACCTCACCGTCCCGCACGCACTCGGCATGACCACGGTGCTGGTGGTGCCCGACGGCACCAAGGAGGTGGTGCGCGAGGATTGGGAACTGGAGGGCCGGGATGCCGCTCATGTCGACCACGTCACGGATGATCTGACAGGGTTTTTGGGTCAGTTGTCGCCGAAGTAACCGTCGTCGTCCCGGGGCGCGAAGCGAGCCCGGGACCCATAACCACAGGGAGTGGTCGTGGCGCGAGATCGATAACCCCGAGTCCTCACCAAACGGCTGTCTGTGGCTATGGGTCCCGCGCCCGGGACGACGACCGAGTATGCCTTGACTCCGTCCGCCCAAATCCCGAAAAAGCGCTCCAATTCACCACAAATTCCTGTCTGTCCCTGAGGAAATCCCGATGTCCCTTGCAGCCCTCGAATCCACCATCAACAGCGCCTTCGACGCGCGTGACGGCATCTCGATTTCGACCAAGGGCGAGGTGCGCGAGGCCGTGGACCAAGCGCTGGAGACCTTGGACAAGGGCGAGGCGCGCGTGGCCGAACGCGGGGCCGACGGCAAGTGGAAGGTCAATCAATGGCTGAAGAAGGCCGTGCTGCTGTCGTTCCGCCTCAACGACATGGACGTCATTCCCGGCGGTCCGGGCAAGGCGAATTGGTGGGACAAGGTGCCCTCGAAGTTCGAAGGCTGGGGCGAGAACCGCTTTCGCGACGCCGGCTTTCGCGCCGTGCCGGGCGCGGTCGTCCGCCGTTCGGCCTTCATCGCCAAGAACGTCGTGCTGATGCCGTCCTTCGTCAATCTCGGCGCCTATGTCGATGAGAGCACCATGGTCGACACCTGGGCCACCGTCGGTTCCTGCGCCCAGATCGGCAAGCGCGTGCACATCTCCGGCGGCGCCGGCATCGGCGGCGTGCTCGAGCCGCTGCAGGCCGAGCCCGTGATCATCGAGGACGATTGCTTCATCGGCGCGCGCAGCGAGGTCGCCGAGGGCGTGATCGTGCGCAAGGGCGCGGTGCTGGCGATGGGCGTGTTCCTGGGCGCCTCGACCAAGATCGTCGACCGCGAGACCGGCGAGGTCTTCATGGGCGAAGTCCCCGAATATTCGGTGGTGGTGCCGGGCGCGCTGCCCGGCAAGCCGATGAAGAACGGGCAGATCGGCCCGAGCACGGCCTGCGCTGTCATCGTCAAGCGCGTCGACGAGCGCACGCGCTCCAAGACCAGCATCAACGAGCTGCTGCGGGATTGATGTCAGGCGAATAGCGAATGGCCAGTGGCGAATGGGGCCTGGGCCCTACTCGCCATTCGCTATTCACCATTCGCCTCATCGAACCCACCCTCGCTCCATCGCGACCAATTTTCGGGCGGCGCCGCCTGCCCGGAGCCTCTCGCATGGACTGGACCTGGTACCTCTTCCGCTTCGACGGCCGCATGGGCCGCGCCTTGCTGTGGCAGGCGCTGCTGATCGTTGCGCTGCTCACGACCTTGCTGGACGTGATCGGTCAGATCATCCATCTGTCCAATGCCGACGGATCGTTGCAGCTCTCGCTCAAGCTCGATTTCGATTTCGGCCTCGGCGACCTATTCAAGCTGCTGGACCACCGGGTCTACCCCGCGTTGACGTCTGCCGACCGCGGACCCCTGATCCTGAGGACATTCGGCACGGCGCTGTTCCTCTGGATCTTTCTCGCGACAGCGATCAAGCGGCTGCACGATCGCGACAAGAGTGGATGGTGGCTCGTCCCGTTCTTCCTCGTGCCAGGTCTGTTCAATCAGTTTTCGGACTTGGTGCCTGACTCGCACTGGATGCTTCCGGTCCACCTCGGCGCTGGGATGCTTTGGCTGTGGGGTCTCGTCGAGATGTTCTGCGTACCGGGCAGCGTCGGCGACAACCGGTTCGGCCCCGCCCCCCTGGCTCGGATCGAGGATACCGCCGCGCCCAGCGCGACCTCCGCAAAAGTCTGGGACCAGAGCCGCGAGATCGAATTTGTTCCGCCCCGTGCTAGCCCACCCGGCGGCATGCATGTTAAGCGGAGCGCATGACCGATGCTCTCTCCATTGCCCGTGACCTGATCCGCTGCCCCTCGGTGACCCCGGCCGATGCCGGTGCGCTCGGGGTGCTTGAAGAACTCCTCAACGCCGCCGGCTTCACTTGCCACCGCGTGACGTTCAGCGAGGAAGGCACCGCCGACGTCGACAATCTCTATGCGCGGATCGGCAGCGAGGGCCCGCACATCACCTTTGCCGGACACACCGACGTTGTGCCGCCGGGTGACGAGAGCGCCTGGAGCGTTGGTGCGTTCTCCGGTGAGGTGAAGGACGGCGTGCTGCATGGCCGCGGCGCGGTCGACATGAAGGGCGGCATCGCCTGCTCGGTCGCAGCTGTCCTGCAGCATCTCGCCGCCAATGGCGGCAAGCCGCGCAGCGATGGGAAGGGCTCGATCTCTTTCCTGATCACCGGCGACGAGGAAGACGTCTCCATCAACGGCACCATCAAGCTGCTGAAATGGGCCGCCGGGCGCGGCGAGAAGTTCGACCATTGCGTGCTGGGCGAGCCTTCCAATGTCGAGACACTCGGCGACACCATCAAGGTCGGCCGCCGCGGCTCGCAATCGGGCACGCTCTATGTCGAGGGCGTGCAGGGCCACGTCGCCTATCCGCATCGCGCCTCCAATCCGGTGCCGGATATTTCGCGGCTGATCGTGGCGATCTCGGACGAGCCGCTCGATCACGGCAGCGCGCAATTCCAGGCCTCCAACCTCGAATTCACCTCGGTCGACGTCGGCAACAAGGCGAGCAACGTCATTCCCGGCGAGGCCCGCGCGAAATTCAACATCCGCTACAACGACAACCACACGCAAGCGAGCTTGCGTGAGCTGGTCGAGACGCGCCTGGCAAAAGCCTGCGGCAACCGCATCAAGGCCCGCATCGTCTGGGAGCCCTCCAACTCCAACGTGTTCGTGACCAAGCCGGGCCCGTTCACCGATCTCGCAGTGGCCGCGATCGAGGAGATGACCGGCCGCAAGCCGGAGCTGTCGACCTCGGGCGGCACCTCGGACGCGCGCTTCATCTCCAGCTACTGCCCGGTGATCGAGTTCGGCCTGGTCGGCCAGACCATGCACCAGATCGACGAGCGCGTGCCGGTGGCTGATCTGGAAAAGCTGACCAAGGTGTATCGGGGGATTTTGGCACGGTATTTTGCTTAGCCTCGTCATCGCCAAACATTCCGCCGTCATGCCCGGGCTTGTCCCGGGCATCCACGTTCTTTGCCCCGGCTGGTAAGAAAGATCGTGGATGGCCGGGACGAGCCCGGCCATGACGAGGGAGGCGGCATCAGGCTCTAATAATCCACCTTCACCAGATACAGTCCCTCCGGCGGGGCGACGATGCCGCAGGCGGCGCGGTTGCGGGCGGCGAGAGCGGCGGAGAGATCGTCGGGTGTCCAGCGGCCCTCGCCGACCCAGACCAGCGAGCCCACCATCGAGCGCACCTGGCTGTGCAGGAACGAGCGCGCGGAGGTGATGATCGTGATCTCGCGGCCGTCGCGCACAACATCGAGCTGGTCGAGCGTCTTCTCCGGCGATTTGGCCTGGCACTCGGTGTCGCGGAACGTGGTGAAATCGTGCTTGCCGAGCAGACGCTGCGCGGCCGCATGCATCGCGTCGCTGTCGAGCCGTCGCGGCACGCGCCAGGCGTGGCCGACGTCGAGGGCGAGATTGGCGCGGGTGTTGACGATGCGGTAGCGGTAATGGCGCTTGATGGCCGAGAAGCGCGCCTCGAAAGTGTCGGGAACGATCTCGGCCTCGAGCACCGCGACCGGATGCGGGCGCAGATGCGCGTTGAGTCCGTCGCGAAACCGACCCGGCGGAAACGGTTTTGCGATATCGACATGCGCGACCTGGCCGAGCGCATGGACGCCGGCGTCGGTGCGGCCGGCGCCGTGCACGCGCAGATCGGCGCCGGTCATCGCCTTGACCGCGGTTTCCAGTGCACCCTGCACCGAGGGCAGCGTGTCCTGGATCTGCCAGCCGAAGAACGGCGCGCCGTCATATTCGATGGTGAGCTTGTAGCGGGGCATCTCAATCCGGGTGGTGTCATCGCCCGGCTTGACCGGGCGATCCAGTACGCCGAGGCTTATCCGTTAGACCGAGAAGCCTCGGCGTACTGGATACCCCGCCTTCGCGGGGTATGACAGTGTCACGTGAACTTCGCTCCCGCCTTCAGCGGCACGCCGTGCAGGAAGTCCGCGACCTGCATGCGGGCTTTGCCTTCGCGCTGCAGCTCGATGATGCGGATGGCGCCCTCGCCGCAGGCGATGGTAAGGTGGTCGTCGAGCACTTCGCCCGGTGCGCCCGCACCTTTCGCCAGCTCGCAGCGCAGGATTTTCACACGCGCATTCTCGCTGACGCCTGCAAGCTCCGCCCAGGCGCCGGGGAACGGCGACAGGCCGTGGATGTGGCGCAGCACCGCGCGCGCAGGCTTGGTCCAGTCGATCCGCGCCTCGGCCTTGTCGATCTTGGCAGCGTAGGTGACACCCTCCTCGCTCTGCTTCTTGAGCTGGAGCCCGCCGCGATCCAGCGCGGCCATCGCACGCACCATGAGATCGGCGCCCAACCGGGAGAGACGGTCGTGCAGGTCAGCTGCGGTCATATTATCCGTGATCGCAAGACGCTCGGCCATGGCGACGTCGCCGGTATCCAAGCCGACATCCATCTTCATCACCATCACGCCGCTCTCGGCGTCGCCCGCCATGATGGCGCGGTTGATGGGCGCGGCGCCACGCCAGCGCGGCAAGAGCGAAGCGTGCAGATTGTAGCAGCCGAGCCGAGGCGTATCGAGGATCGCCTGCGGCAGGATCATGCCATAGGCGACGACGACGGCCGCATCGGCATCGAACGCACGAAACTCATCCAGCGCTTCCGGCGTCTTCAACGTCTTCGGCGTCAGCACGGGAACGCCGAGCTTTCGCGCGGCGTCCTCGACCGGGGTCGGCTGCAATTGCAGGCCGCGCCGCCCGCCCGGCTTCGGCGCGCGGGTGTAGACGGCTACGATCTCGTGGCCATGCGCGACCAGCTCGAGCAGCGTCGGCACGGAGAAATCGGGCGTGCCCATGAAGATCAGGCGGAGGGGCATGGGGCGAGACAATCCTCGGACGCGAGCAAGGTTACTCGTCATGGCCGGGCTTGTCCCGGCCATCCACGTTCTCCTGCCCGCGGCGCTAGAGAACGTGGATGCCCGGGACAAGCCCGGGCATGACGGCGGAGGATTTGATTACCCCGCGCGCTTGGCGGCCTTCTCGAACTTCTTCATCACCCGGTCGCGCTTGAGCTTCGACAGATAGTCGACGAACAGGACGCCGTTGAGATGGTCGATCTCGTGCTGGATGCAGGTGGCGTAGAGGCCCTCGGCGTCCTCCTCGTGCACCTTGCCGTCGAGGTCGAGGAAACGCACGCGCACCTTCGCGGGACGCTCGACCTCCTCGTAATATTCGGGGATCGACAGGCAGCCTTCCTCGTAAACCGACAGCTCCTCGGAGGAGGCGATGATCTCCGGGTTGATGAAGACGCGCGGCTGGTGCCTGGTCTCGCCGTCCTCGTCGCGCTTGGCGAGGTCCATGGTGATAAGCCGCAGCGGCTGCGCGACCTGGATCGCTGCAAGGCCGATGCCGGGCGCGTCGTACATGGTCTCGAACATGTCGTCGGCAAGCTTGCGGATCTCCGGCGTGACCTTCTCGATCGGCTTGGAGACCAGACGCAGCTGCTTGTCGGGCAGGATGATGATTTCTCTGAGGGCCATGGCCGCGATTTAAGCTGCGCGCCGGATGCGGTCAATCCAGCGAGGAACTCCGTTAACCCTTCGCTAACCATAAATCTTCAGCTTTCATTAACCATAAAAATTAGTGGCTCGTTAACGGTCGCCGTTCCCTCTTCGTTCGCGTTCGCGTGCGAATCGGCTAGAAGGGCACGCATGAACGAGATCATTTTCATGGCTGGCGACTGGCCGGTACGCACGATCGACGCGCTAATCGGCTTCGGCGCGCTCGTTCTCATCCTCCTGGTGGTGATCGCGGTGGTGATCGCGGTGGTGATCGCACGCTCCGGCCGGCGTGGCGCGGAACTCGCGATGGCGCATGCGATCCGGGCTGACGAGCTCGAGGAGCGCCTCAGCGAGGTGCTGCGGGCCCAGAGCGAGTCCTCGGGCCGGGTCGATGCCATGACCCAGGCGTTGGCGGGACGTCAGGCCGAGATGGCGCGCGCGGTCAACGAGCGGCTGGACTCGGTGACGCACCGCGTCGGCCAGTCCATGGAACACTCCACCCGCAACACCATGGAGAGCCTGCGCGCGTTGCATGAGCGGCTCGGCATCATCGACAGCGCGCACAAGAACCTCACCGACCTCACCACGCAGGTGACGACCTTGCGCGACGTGCTCGCCAACAAGCAGTCGCGCGGCGCCTTCGGCCAGGCGCGGATGGAGGCGATCGTCCAGGACGGCCTGCCGAAAGGCTCCTACGAGTTCCAGTTCACGCTCTCGACCGGCAAGCGGCCCGACTGCGTCGTGTTCCTACCGGACCAGCGCCCGCTCTGCATCGACGCGAAGTTTCCGCTGGAAGCGATGACGGCGCTGCACGACGCCCGCACCGACGAGGAGAAGCGCATCGCCACGCAGCGCCTGCGCGGCGACGTGATGAAGCATGTCAGCGACATCGCCGAGAAATATCTCGTCGCCGGCGAGACCCAGGAGATGGCGCTGATGTTCGTGCCGTCGGAATCGGTCTACGCGGAGATCCATGACGGCTTCGACGACGTGATCCAGAAGGCCTATCGCGCCCGCGTCGTGCTGGTGTCGCCCTCGCTCCTGATGCTCGCGATCCAGGTGATGCAGCAGATCATGAAGGACGCGCGCATGCGCGATGCCGCCGACCAGATCCAGACTGAAGTGATCAAGCTCGGCGACGACCTCGGCCGCCTGCGCGACCGCGTATTGAAATTGCAGAAGCACTTTGCCGACGCGAACGAGGACGTCCGCCAGATCCTGATCTCCGCCGACAAGATCGAGAAGCGCGCCGGACGGATAGAAGAACTCGATTTCAGCAAGAGCGATGCGGAAGGCCCGCGCCTGGTGGCGACGGGGGCAGCGGAGCTGTTTCCGCGGAAGCTCCAGGCGGGGGAGTGATTCGGCGCCGTCATGGCCGGGCTCGTCCCGGCCATCCACGTATTGCCACATTGCATCAAGAACGTGGATGCCCGGGACAAGCCCGGGCATGACGAGCTTTGTGGCAGAGGCATCGCGGCCAGAATCTGCTAACACCGCCCCATGACCGCACCCGACGCGACCTCCTCCGCCGTGGCTTCCGCGCCTGCGCCCTCCTGGCGCGATAGCCTTGCCGTGTACCTGCAGCCGCGGGTGCTGATCGTGCTGTTCCTCGGCTTTTCCTCGGGGCTGCCGCTGGCGCTGTCGGGATCGACGCTGCTGGTGTGGATGGCCGAGGCCGGGGTCGATCTCGGAACGATCGGGCTGTTCGCGCTGGTTGGAACGCCGTACACGCTCAAGTTCCTGTGGGCGCCGCTGGTCGACGCGCTGCATGTCCCGTTCTTCACGCATGCCTTCGGACGCCGCCGCGGCTGGCTGGTGTTTTCGCAGCTGCTGCTGATCGGCGCGATTCTGCTGCTGGCGCTGACCGATCCGGCGCGCTCGCCGCTGCTCGTCGCGCTGGGCGCGCTCCTGGTCGCGACGATGTCCTCGACCCAGGACATCGTCGTCGACGCCTTCCGCGTCGAGAGCCTGCCCGAAAGCGAGCAGGCCGCCGGCATGGCCGCCTATGTCGCGGCTTACCGCATCGGCATGTTGGTATCGACTGCGGGCGCCTTGTTCATCGTCACCGGTTTCGAGGCGGTCGTCCCGCGTGGCGCCGCCTGGATGTGGGGCTATGTGGTGATGGCGGCCATGGTGCTGATCGGCACGGTGACTGCACTGGCCGCCACCGAGCCGGCACAATCCGCGCGTGCCGAGGCGGTCACGCGGGACGATGGCGCCCTCACGCGGGTGTTCCATGCCGCGCTGGGCGCGTTCTCAGAGTTCTTGCAGCGAAAGGAAGCATGGACCGCGCTTGCCTTCGTCGTGCTGTTCAAATTCACCGACGCGTTTTCCGGCAACATGACCGTGCCGTTCGTCATCGACATCGGCTTCACGCGCAACGACTACGCCGTGATCGTCAAGGGAGTCGGTATCATCGCGACATTGGCGGGCGGTTTTGCCGGCGGCTTCGTGGCCCGGCGTTATTCGCTGGCCACCAGCCTGTGGATCGGCGGCATCGTGCAGGCGATGTCCAATTTGTCGTTCTCGTGGCTGGCGCTGGTCGGCGTCAACGAATGGGCGCTGACCCTCGCCATCACCTCCGACAATTTCTGCAACGCCATCGGCACCGTGATCTTCGTCGCCTATCTCTCGGCGCTGTGCCAGAACCCGCTGCATACCGCGACTCAGTATGCGCTGCTAACGGCGCTCGCCGCCGTGGGACGGACCTATTTATCGTCGGGCGCGGGGTACCTCGCGAAAGAGACGGGTTGGCCGATGTTCTTCGCGATCTCCGTCCTCGCCGCCATCCCGAGCTTGATGCTGCTGGCGTATTTGCAGAAGCGCGGGCATTTCGAAGCGCTCGGGCCGGTGCGGGTGTGACGCTGCCCTCGTCATTGCCGTGACGGCGAGGCAGCGGAGCGTCGCGCCCCTACTGCTTCTTGATCAGGCTCCACTTCGTGATCACGGCCTCGCTCATCTGGCCGGCGTCGCTGGCGCAGGCGATCTCGTCGACCTTGACCGAGATCTCCTTGCCGACGAAGGATTTCAGCTGCGTGGCCTGCGCGTCGCTGGAGGTGACGAGCTGGAAGGTCTCGGGACCGGTCTCGAGATTGCACAGCCCGTTCGGCGGCGGCAGCCGGCGCGGCTCGGACGTGATCTGATAGGTGGCGACGCGCTTGCCGTTCTTGACGTCGCGCACCTTCATCGCGTTCAGCTCGCCCGACAGGACGTCGCCGGTGTTGATCGGCTTGCCGGGCTTGGACGGCGGGGTCTCGTCGCCCTGCTGCGCGGAAATGGCCGGGGTCACCAGAATCATCATCGTCGCGACCAAAGCCGAGCGTGTGGCGAAAAGTTTCGTCATGTCGTCCGTTCCGTAAAGTCTGGATGGGAATTCTTGTTTTGACGCGTTTTCTTCACGCGAACCGGTATCCACTTCGCTCGAAAACGCTCTAGAACAGGGTGCGCTGCCGCATCGCAGCCGATAGCGTACCTTCATCGAGATAATCAAGCTCGCCGCCGACGGGAACTCCGTGGGCGAGGCGCGTCACCTTCACATTGGCGTCCTGAAGCAGGTCGGTGATGTAGTGCGCCGTGGTCTGGCCGTCCACCGTCGCATTGAGCGCCAGGATGATCTCATGCACCTGCTGGTCATGCGCGCGCGCCACCAGCGCGTCGATGGTGAGGTCCTGCGGGCCGACGCCGTCGAGCGGCGACAATGTCGCGCCCAGCACATGATAGCGCCCCTGGGTGGCATTGGCGCGCTCCAGCGCCCAGAGGTCGGCGACGTCGGCGACGACGACGATGATGGATGGATCGCGCTTCGGATCCGTGCAGACGGTGCAGGGGTTTTGCGTGTCGATGTTGCCGCAGGTCTTGCAGACCTCGACCTTGTCGAGCGCAACCTGGAGCGCCGACGATAGCGGCATCATCAGCGCTTCGCGCTTCTTGATCAGGTGCAGCGCCGCGCGCCGCGCTGAGCGCGGGCCGAGGCCCGGCAGCCGTGCGAGCAGCTGGACCAGCCGCTCGATCTCAGGACCTGCAACCGCGCCCATCTTACTGGCCGAACAACCCCGGCGGCAGGCCGAGCCCGCCCGTGAGCGACTGCATCTTCTCCTGCACCGCCGTTTCCGCCTTGCGGCGGGCATCGGCGAGCGCGGTGACGAGCAGGTCTTCCAGCACCTCGCGCTCTTCAGCCTTCATCAGCAAGGGATCGATATTGATGCTCTTGACGTCCATCTTGGCGGTCATGCGCACGGCGACGAGGCCGCCGCCGGAAATGCCCTCGACCTCGACGCTCGAGAGCTGGTCCTGCATCTCCTGCATCTTGGATTGCAGCTGCGCCGCCTGCTTCATCATGCCGAGAAAATCAGCCATAGCTCGATGTCCTTGAAAGAGGCTCAGAGATCGTCGTCGCCGTCGAAACCGGCCGGCGGATCGTCACTGCCATAGTCGGCGTTAATATTGGTTTCCGGCGTCTCGGGGGCAAGCCTGCGGACCTCGACGACTTTCGCGCCGGGGAAACGCGACAGCACCTCCTGCACGCGCGGATCGGCCTCGGCGGTGCGGGCATGCTCCTGCTTCGCCGCCTGGTTCACCGAGCGCAACGTCGGCTGGCCCTGCTCGTTGGAGACGACCACGGTCCAGCGGCGGCCGGTCCACAGCTCGAATTTCCTCGCAAGCTCCGAGATCATGGTCTTGGAGGCGTTGGGCTCGAGCGCGACTTCCAGCCGCCCCTCCTCGAAACGAACCAGGCGCATGTCGCCTTCGAGCGCGCTCTTGGTCATGATGTCGCGCTTCTGGCCGGCGAGCGCGACGAGCTGGGTGAAGCTCGTGATGCGCAGCTGGGGCGCAGTGCCTTGCGGGGCCGGCGCGGGGGCAGCCATCTGCGGCCGTGCACCACCACCGAACGAAGACGGCGATGACGTCGGCATACGCACGGGCGCAGACGTGACCGGGACCGCCGAAGCCATCGGCGCACCCGGCGCGCTGCGCGCAGCTCCCCCGCCGTTCACGACCGGCGAGCCGCCACCGTTCTGCTCCAGCATCCTGATGGCTTCGTCCGGCGTCGGCAGGTCGGCCACATAGGCGATACGCACCAAAACCATCTCGGCCGCGGCGGCGGGGCGCGTTGCGGCCTGTACCTCGGTGATGCCCTTGAGCAGCATCTGCCACATCCGCGACAGCACCCGCATCGAGATCTTCGAGGCGAAGTCCCGCGCGCGAACCCGCTCGGTCTCGCCATAGGCGACATTGTCGGCCACCGCCGGAATCACCTTCACCCGGGTGACGAAATTGACGAATTCGGCGAGGTCCGAGAGCACCACGACCGGATCGGCGCCCACATCGTACTGGTCGCGGAACTCCTTGAAGGCGGCCGCGATGTCGCCGCGCGCCAGCGACTCGAAAAGGTCGATGACGCGGGTGCGGTCGGCAAGGCCCAGCATCTGCCTGACCGCGTCGGCTTTCACCTGGCCCGCCGCATGCGCGATCGTCTGGTCGAGCAGCGACAGCGAATCGCGCACCGAGCCTTCGGCGGCGCGCGCGATGATGCCGAGCGCCTCCGGTTCGATCTCGACGCTTTCCTTCGCCGCGATGTTGGCGAGGTGCTTCATCAGCACATCGGCCTCGACGCGGCGCAGGTCGAAGCGCTGGCAGCGCGACAGCACGGTGACCGGAACCTTGCGGATCTCGGTCGTGGCGAACACGAATTTGGCGTGCTCCGGCGGCTCCTCCAGCGTCTTCAGGAAGGCGTTGAACGCCGCCGTCGACAGCATGTGGACTTCGTCGATGATGTAGACCTTGTAGCGGGCGCTGGCGGGGGCATAACGCACGCTGTCATTGATCTGGCGGACGTCGTCGACGCCGGTGTGTGAGGCCGCGTCCATCTCCAGCACGTCCATGTGCCGGCTTTCCATGATCGCCTGGCAGTGCACGCCCAGCGAGGGCATGTGGATGGTCGGCCCCTTCACCGAACCATCAGGCATCTCATAGTTGAGTGCACGGGCAAGAATGCGCGCGGTGGTGGTCTTGCCAACACCGCGGACGCCGGTGAGGATCCAGGCCTGCGGGATGCGCCCGGTCTCGAACGCGTTGGAGACGGTGCGGACCACGGCCTCCTGGCCGATCAGATCGTCGAATGAGGAAGGGCGGTATTTGCGCGCCAGAACCCGGTAGGGCGTGTTGCCGGCTTGGCCGGCGCTGTCAGGATTGGGAGGGGCGCCAGCGTCGGTCATCGGTCGATCCGCAATGAAATCTCTCTCGGCCGGCTTTTGCGGAAAGGAGCGCGCTGGCGGGGAGCCCGCCGGCGCTGGTTCGCTCGGAAAAACAGGTAGGAGACTGACGAGCGACCCGATCCGGACCTCGTTAGGGCTGCTTCCTTCCGGACCTGACCCGGTTGGCGAGTGGCTCGTCCACCGCCAATCTCCCGGTGCCTATTTGGGGCCAAAGGAAGCGGAAAGCAAGCGGCTATGCGCGCGAACGACTGGATACTGCCCATCATCCGGGCAATTATCGGTCTGCCCAGCCGATAGGCTGTGCTTTCGCCGCTGGGAGCACCTTGCTAAGAACGCCTGGCGGAACTCCATCCAAGCAGAAGAGCGATTGATCCCAATGCTTACACGTCGTGATGTTGCATCGATTGTCGGATTAGGTGCCCTTGGCGCGGCGGCCGCGGGCACACTGGCCGCCCCGGCGGTGGCGCAGACGGCCGATCCGAACGAATCGACCTTCGCCCGCATCCGCCGGACCAAGAAGATGCGGATCGGCGCCGTCGGCGGCGGCGCGCCGTATTACATGAAGGACCTCTCCTCCGGACAGTGGAAGGGCTTCTACATCGACATCGCCAAGGGGCTCGCCGACGACATGGAGGCCGAGCTCGAGATCACCGAGACCACCTGGGGCAATTCGGTGCTCGATCTGCAGGCCAACAAGATCGACATCTTCTTCGGCCTCAACCCGACCCCGAAGCGTGCGCTGGTGGTCGACTTCTCGGTGCCGGTCTTCAACAACGCCTTCGCGATCCTCTGCAAGAAGGACTTCAAGCCGAAGAGCTGGGCCGAGCTGAACTCGCCCGACATCAAGATCGCGGTCGACCAGGGCTCCTCGCACGACCAGGTCGTCAGCCGCCTGACACCGAAGGCGCAAATCACGCGGCTGAAGACCGCCGACGAGGCCACCGCCGCGCTGCAGACCGGCCGTGTCGACGCGCAATGCCTGATCACCATGCTGTCGCTGACCGTGCTGAAGAAGAACCCATCGCTCGGCCAGCTCGTGCTGCCGACGCCGATCTTCGCCACCACGTCGAATGCCGGCTTCCGCCGCGAGGCCGACAAGACCTGGCGCGACTATGTCAACACCTGGATCGACTTCAACAAGGGCCTCGGCTTCATCCGCAACGCGATCATCACCAACATGGAGCTGGTGGGCGTGACGGAGGCGGACATTCCGCCGGGCGTGTCGTTGTAAGATGTATTGAGCGCCTGAAGCATCCGCACCGTCATGGCCGGGCTTGTCCCGGCCATCCACGTCTTCCCCGCGGCACAGAGAACGTGGATGCCCGGGACAAGCCCGGGCATGACGGCGAGTTTCCGAGCTGACATCGGGTACGAGTTAATACGCATGTATCAGTGGGACTTCGGCATCCTCTGGAGCTATCGCTGGCTCTTTCTCAACGGGCTCGGCGTCACCGTCGGCTTCACTGTGGTCATCGTGGTGTGCGGGCTGCTGTTCGGCCTGCTGGGTGCGTTCGGCAGCCTGTCGCGCTTTCGGGCATTGCGCCTTGCCGCGCTCGCCTTCATCGAGGCGTTCCGCTGCACGCCGATTCTGGTGCAGCTGATCTGGTTCTATTACGCGCTGCCGATCCTCGCCGGTGTCGAGATGACGCCGATCACAGCCTCGGCGCTGGCGCTCTCGCTCTATGGCGGCTCGTTCTATTCCGAGATCATCCGTGGCGGCATCATCTCGATCGACCGCGGCCAGTCCGAAGCCGGCGCCGCGCTCGGCATGACGCCGATCCAGACCATGCGGCGCATCGTGCTGCCGCAGGCGATCAAGCGCATGATCCCGGCGCTGATGAACCAGTCGATCATCCAGTTCAAGAACACCTCGCTGGTCTCTGTGCTGGCGGTGCCCGACCTCGTCTATCAGAGCCAGGTCGCCGCCCATGACAGCTACCGGCCGCTGGAAACCTACACCGCGGTCGCGGTAGCCTATGCGGCGATCCTGATCCCACTCACCATCCTCGTCCGGCGCGGCGAGAAGCGACTGGCGGTGAGCGAATGAGTGAGACGCCGAAAATCGAGATTCGCAGCCTTCGCAAGAGTTTTGGCAGCAACGAGGTCCTGAAGAACATCAATCTCGACGTCGCCAAGGGTGGCGTCGTCGCGCTGATCGGCCCGTCAGGCTCGGGCAAGTCCACCCTGCTCCGCTGCATCAACCTGCTGGTCGTCCCCGACGGCGGCAGCGTCCGCGTCGGCGACACCCGCTTTGCTTTCGGCGATGGCACAAAGCTTCCGGATGTGAAGACGCTGGCAAAATTCCGCGCCACCACCGGCATGGTATTCCAGCACTTCAACCTGTTCCCGCACATGACGACGCTGCAGAACGTCATGGAAGGGCCGGTCACGGTACGGCGCATGGCCAAAGCGGATGCCGAGAAGCTCGCGCGCGCGCAACTCGCCAAGGTCGGCCTTGCTGAGAAGGCCGACCAATATCCGGCGACGCTCTCCGGCGGCCAGAAGCAGCGGGTCGCGATCGCGCGGGCGCTCGCGATGGAGCCTGACGTCATGCTGTTCGACGAGGCGACGTCCGCGCTCGATCCTGAATTGGTCGGCGAGGTCCTGAACGTGATCCAGCAACTGGCCTCCGAAGGCATGACCATGGTGATCGTGACCCATGAGATCGCCTTCGCCCGCGAGGTCGCCGACCGCCTCATCTTCATGCGCGACGGTGTCGTGGTCGAGGAAGGCCCGGCGCGGCAAGTGATCGATAATCCCAAGGAAGCGGCGACGCGCACTTTCCTCAGCCATTTCCATCGCACCGGCGCGCTGTCGCCGGCCACCACGGCATCGTGATGCCTGATCTCGAACGCGTCTATCTCGTCACCGGCGCGGCCAGCGGCATCGGCCGGGCCACTGCAAAACTTCTCGCCGCGCCCGGTATTGGCCTCGTTCTGCATACGCGCTCGAACGAGGACGGACTTAGGGCGACCGCGGCCGACGCCAAAGCGCGCGGTGCGGCCGTTGCAACGTGTCTCGGCGATCTCGCAAATGAAGTAGCTGTGACGCTCGCATGCGCGACCGCGCATCTCGAGTTTAACCGGCTTGACGGATTGATCCTGGTTGGAGGCCACGCCCGCCGAGGTAGTGCGATCGGCACGCCCGGGGATCAATTCGTGCAGGCCATGGACGAGTCCGCTCTCGCCTTCACACGTTTCGTCAAGGTTGCGCTTCCGCAACTGCGCGCCGGCCATGATGCCCGGATCGTCGCGGTGTCGTCTTTCGTCGCGCACGCCATCCGGCCCGAATTCGCGCCCTTCGCGGCGACGGCTGCCAGCCGCTCCGCGCTGGAAGCGCTGGTGCGCCTCACCGCGGTCGAACTCGCGAAAGACGGCATCACCGTCAATGCGGTGTCGCCGGGCCTCATCGTCAAGGACAAGCCGAGCGAGAGCCGGCTCTCGCCCGAGCAGATCGCCGCGACCGAAGCGCTGATCCCGATGCGCCGCCGCGGGCAGCCGGAGGAAGTCGCCGAAATCATCGCCTTCCTGGCATCCCCGAAAGCATCCTACGTCACCGGCCAGGTCTGGCACGTCAATGGAGGCCTGACATGAGCGAAGCGAGCATCGAACGTCTCAGGCTGTTCCTGATCGAGAGCCCGATCAAGATGGCGCGTCTGCAAGGCGTCGGCAACGTCAAGGGCACGGTGAAACGCGTGCTGATCGAGCTCACGTCCAGCGACGGCGTGATCGGCTGGGGCGAGGCCGCGCCGTGGGAAGTGTTCACGGGAACGCCGGAGGCGGCGTTCTCGGCACTCGACATCTACTTGCGTCCCATCGTGCTCGGCAAGCCGGTGCGCCGCATTCGCGCGTTGATGGCCGAGCTCGACCGCGCGCTGGTCGGCCACGCCGAAGCGAAAGTCGCGGTCGAGATGGCGCTGCTCGACATCGTCGGCAAATCGTCGGGGCTCTCGGTCGCCGATCTCCTCGGCGGCCGCGTGCGCGACACCATCCCCCTCTCCTTCTCGATCGCCGATCCGGATTTTGCCGCCGATCTCGAGCGCATGCGGAAAATGGTTTCTGAAGGCAACGTCATCTACAAGGTGAAGACCGGCGTGAAGCCGCATCGCGAGGACCTCGATCATCTCGAAGCAATCCGGAAAGAGTTCGGCGACACGGTGGATCTGCGCATCGACTACAACCAGGCGCTGGCGCCGTTCGGCGCCATCAAGATCCTGCGCGATGTCGAAGAGTTTTCACCGACTTTCATCGAGCAGCCGGTGCCGCGCAAATATCTCGACGTGATGGCGCAGCTCACCGCGGCACTGGAGACGCCCCTGCTCGCCGACGAGAGCTGCTTCGACCGCCGCGACATGATGGAGGTGGTGCGCCGCGAGGCGGCAGACGCGGTCTCGATCAAGCTGATGAAGGCCGGCGGCCTGTTCGAGGCGCAGGCCATCATGGCGATTGCCGACATCGCCGGCCTGCCCGGCTATGGCGGCACCCTATGGGAGGGCGGCATCGGCCTTGCCGCCGGCACGCAGCTGATTGCGGCCACGCCCGGCATCTCGCTCGGCTGCGAATTCTACATGCCGCATCATGTGCTGACCGAGGACGTGCTGGAAGAGCGAATCGCCAATCGCGGAGGTCATGTCGTGGTGCCGGATGGACCCGGCCTCGGCATCCGCGTCAGCGAAGCCTCGATCCGCGCCAATGCAAGGGTGATTGTGGAGGGGTAGTTTCCGTCAGGCCGGGGCGCGCGCAGTGCGAGCCCGGAATCCATAGCCACCGACAGAGGTTGTTGCGCGAGCTGGCAACCACGAGTCTTCGCCACACTTCTCCCTGTGGTTATGGGTCCCGGATCGGCGCTCCGCTTGTCCGGGACGACGACCGTATATGCGGTGACAGCGGGGCCCAATCCTTCCCCTATCGGAATCGGTATCGTATGGTCGGGCCCAACACGCCCGTCCCATCGGGCCATCCGGAAACACCTATGTCTGATCCCGCCTGGTCGCTGCATTCCCGCCTGAAAGAGGACACCATCGACATCGGCGATCTGCCGCTGTCGAAGGTGCTGGTCATCAAGGACGCGCATTATCCCTGGCTGCTGCTGGTGCCGCGGCGGCCCGATGCGGTCGAGATCATCGATCTCGACGAGGTGCAGCAGGCGCAGCTGATGACCGAGATCTCCCGCGTCTCGCGCGCGCTGAAGGAGATCACCAAATGCGACAAGCTCAATGTCGCAGCCCTCGGCAACCTCGTGCCGCAGCTTCACGTTCACATCATCGCGCGCCGCACCAGCGACGCGGCCTGGCCGCGGCCGGTGTGGGGCGTGATGCCGCCGCTGGCCCATGACGCCAACGAAGTGCAGAATTTCATCAGCGCGCTCCGCCGCAAGATCTGGTTGGGTTGAAAGAATCACAATGTCCGCATTCGACGCGTTTCCGCTGGGGCAGCCGGCCTTCGTCACCAACGTCCTCGACCGCGCCGCGCATCTGCGCCGCGATGACGAGAAGCTGTTCGCGATGGAGCAGAAGCCGTCGTCGCGCGCCTATGTGGTCTATCGCGACTCGCTGCTGGTGAAGCACGAGGGCGAGACGGTGCGCGCGCTGCTTTCGATCGACGAAGCGCTGAAATGCGGCGCCAATCCCGGCACGGTGTTCCTCGGGCTTCGCGACGGCGCGGCCGTGTTCGGCATGGGCCTATCGCAGGCCGCCGCCGAGAAGCTGGTCGGCGGCGCCGACTACACCGTGACCGAGCTGCGCGGCATGGCGATGCAGGGCGCGATCCCGCCTGAGGAGCTCTCGGCCGTGGCGATGGCGAAGTCGATGGTGAGCTGGCATCAGCGCCACGGCTATTGCGCCAATTGCGGCACCCGCACCGCAATGAAGGAAGGCGGCTGGAAGCGCGACTGCCCGAGCTGCAAGGCCGAGCATTTTCCGCGCACCGATCCGGTCGTGATCATGCTGGTCGCCTCCGGCGACAAATGCCTGCTCGGGCGCCAGAAGCATTTTCCGCCGGGCATGTATTCCTGCCTCGCCGGCTTCGTCGAGGCCGCCGAGACCATCGAGGATGCGGTCCGCCGCGAGATCTTCGAGGAGTCCGGCATCCGCTGCACCGACGTGCAATATTACATGACCCAGCCCTGGCCCTATCCGTCGTCGCTAATGATCGGTTGCAGCGCGCGGGCCGTGAGCGAGGACGTCGTGGTCGACCATTCCGAGCTGGAGGATGCGCGCTGGTTCACGCGCGAGGAGGCAGCAAAGATGCTGACGCGGACGCATCCGGACGGACTCGCCGGCCCGCATCCCTTCGCCATCGCCCATCATCTGCTCGGCCGCTGGGTGCACGACAAGAGCTGACCGCCGATGGTGCCATCTGGGATCGCGCCGCGCATCCTCTGCATCGGCATTCCCGTGCGCGACCTCACCTTTCGGGTCGAGGCCGTACCCGCGCGTGGCCGCAAGGCGAACGCGAGCCATCTCGCGGAAATCTGCGGCGGCAACGCGCTCAACGCCGCCATCTCCATCGCGCGGCTCGGCGGCCGCGTCGCGTTCGCGGGGCCGATGGGCGACGCGCGGGAGACGTCGAGCGGCTTCATCCTCGAGCGGATGGCGGCTGAAGGCATCGACACCGCGCACATCGTGCGCATGCCTGATGTGACCACGCCGGTCTCGGCGATCATGATCGAGCCCTCCGGCGAACGGACGCTGACGATCTATCGCGATCCCGCCTTGTGGTCCGTGAAGCTTTCTGAATCCGGCGAACTGCTCGCCGATTGCCAAGGGGTGCTCGTCGAAAGCCGCTGCGGCGTGTTCGCGACGTCGCTCTGCACCGAGGCGCGCCGGCGCGGCATTCCCGTCATCGTCGGGGTCGATCGCGCCATGGCATTGCAGGACAGCCTGCTCACGGCCGCCTCGCATCTGCTGTTCGCCAGCGAGCAGGTGCAGGAGACCGTCGGCATCACCGACGACGGCGAAGCCTTGAAGTGCCTGGCCGGTCTGACGCCGGCCTTCCTCGCCGCCACCCGCGGCCCACGTGGCACGATCTGGCTGAACGCCGCGGGCGAACTGGAAGAGACGGCGGCTTTCCCGGTTCAGGCGGTCGACACGCTCGGCGCCGGCGACGTTTTCCACGGCGCCTTCGCCCTTGGTCTCGCCGAGGGTAAGGGGGTGCGGGAGGCGCTGCGATTCGCCGCGGCCGCGGCAGCGCTGAAATGCAGCCGCCATGGCGGCGGCCTGGCTGCGCCGCAACGCGTTGAAGTTGAAGAGCTTTTGCAAGGCAAGCTCTAGAGGGATTCCACTGTTACGCCGAGATTATGGGCTTGCTGTGGAATGATTTTCTCTATATCAGGGAAATCAGCCCTTGAAATGGAACAAAGTTCTTCAAATGACTGACCTTGCCGTTCAGATTCCCGAGACCAGCCGCCGCCTCGATGCCATCGACCGCAAGATCCTGATGGTTCTCCAAGAGGATGCCTCCCTCTCCGTCGCCGAGATCGGCGACCGCGTCGGCCTGTCATCGACCCCCTGCTGGAAGCGCATCCAGCGGCTGGAGGCCGATGGCGTGATCATCAAGCGCGTCGCGCTCGTCGACCAGAACAAGATCGGGCTCGGCATCTCCGTGTTCGTGTCGGTGGAGAGCTCCGACCATTCCGACGCCTGGCTGAAGCGGTTCGCCGAAGCCGTCAGCGCCATGCCGGAGGTGATGGAGTTCTATCGCATGGCCGGCGACGTCGACTACATGCTGCGCGTCGTGGTCGCGGACATGCAGGCCTATGACGTGTTCTACAAGAAGCTGATCAGCGCCGTGCCGCTGAAGAACGTCACCTCGCGCTTTGCGATGGAGAAGATCAAGTCGGTCACCGCGCTGCCGATCCCGGCGGTGGTGGCGGCTTAGGCTCTTCGGCGGAGGGCGACGCTCCTTCGGCAAGCGTCATGGCCGGGCTTGTCCCGGCCATCCACGTCCTTGCGTTCGCGCGTGAGGAGAGGATGCCCGGGACGAGCCCGGGCATGACGTCGGAGATAGCGGCGTCCGGTATCTCTGACACTCCTCAAATCTTCTGATTGTACTCGCCGACTTCGGGATGCGTGCGCAGCACGCTGTTCACCATCTCGAACATGTCGTGCATGCGCTGCTCGGAGACCGGGCTCTCGACCACGACGACGAGTTCGGGCTTGTTGGAGGAGGCGCGCACCAGCCCCCAGCTGCCGTCTTCCACCGTGACGCGCACGCCGTTGACGGTGACGAGATCGCGGATCGCCTGGTCCCCGATCTTGGCACCCTTCGCCTGCAAACCTTCGAAGTGCTTCACTACCTTGTCGATGACGCCGTATTTGGTCTCGTCGGCGCAGTGCGGCGACATGGTCGGCGACGACCAGGTCTTCGGCAGCGCGTTCTTCAGGTCGGCCATCGACTTGCCGGGCGCACGGTCGAGCATGTCACAGATCGCGAGCGCCGAGACCAGGCCGTCGTCATAGCCGCGGCCATAGGGCTTGTTGAAGAAGAAATGGCCGGACTTCTCGAAGCCCGCGAGCGCACCCGTCTCGTTGGTGCGGCGCTTCATGTAGGAGTGGCCGGTCTTCCAATAGGCGGTCTTTGCGCCCTGCTTCTGCAACACGGGATCGGTGACGAACAGACCGGTCGACTTCACGTCGACGATGAACTGCGCGTCCTTGTGGATCGCCGACATGTCGCGCGCCAGCATCACGCCGACCTTGTCGGCAAAGATCTCCTCGCCGGTGTTGTCGACGACGCCGCAGCGGTCGCCGTCGCCGTCGAAGCCGAGGCCGACATCGGCCTTGTGATGCAGCACCGCATCGCGGATCGCGTGCAGCATCTCCATGTCCTCGGGGTTCGGATTGTATTTCGGGAAGGTGTGGTCGAGCTCGGTGTCGAGCGGGATCACCTCGCAGCCGATCGCCTCCAGCACCTGCGGCGCGAACGCGCCGGCGGTGCCGTTGCCGCAGGCCGCCACCACCTTGAGCTTGCGCGTCAGCTTCGGACGAGAGGTGAGATCGGCGATGTAGCGCGCCGGATAGTTCTCGTGGAACTGGTAAGAGCCGCCCGCCTTGTTCTTGAACTCCGCGTTCAGGACGATCTGCTTCAGCCGCGTCATCTCGTCGGGACCGAAGGTCAGCGGACGGTTGGCGCCCATCTTCACGCCGGTCCAGCCATTGTCGTTGTGCGAGGCCGTGACCATGGCAACGCAGGGCACGTCGAGGTCGAACTGCGCGAAATAGGCCATCGGCGTCACCGCAAGGCCGATGTCGTGCACCTTGCATCCCGCCGCCATCAGGCCGGAGATCAGCGCATATTTGATCGAGGCCGAATAGCCGCGGAAATCGTGGCCGGTGACGATCTCCTGGCCGACGCCGAGCTCGGCGATCAGCGCGCCCAGCCCCATGCCGAGCGCCTGCACACCCATCAGGTTGATTTCCTTCTGGAACAACCAGCGCGCGTCATACTCGCGAAAGCCCGTCGGCTTCACCATCGGCTCGGATTCGAAGGCGTAGGTGTTGGGCAACAGTACGGATTTCGGCTTCGGGAACATTGAGGCGGTCTCGTGAAAAGGGGGGCAGGATTTGTTGCAGCCTTAGCGAAAGCCGGGCCGCAACGAAAGGCGGGAATGAAGGCTTATGGCCGATAATTGCGGCAGTTTGGTAACGAAGAAACGTTGCCGCGGAGGCGGTCAGAGCGAAGAGATTATCTTTGAAAATGACAGTCGGACGAACGTGCGGGCCGCGCCTACTGCTCCAGCACCATCTGGCCGTTGGCGTATTCGAAGCGCTTCAGGCGCGACAGGAAGGACAGGCCGAGCAGGTTCTCCGACAGCGCTGCGTCCGGCAGCACCATGGCATCGACGTCGCGCACGATGAGACCGCCGACATCGAGCATGGCGATCCGGGTGCGCGCGGCCTTGATGGTCCCGTTGGCGGTGGAGACGGTGGCGGTGTACTCGCTGCGCGAAGGTCGCAAACCAAAGCGTGCGGCCGAGGTCTCGTTCAGTGCAACGACGGATGCGCCGGTATCGACCATGAAGCCGATGCGCTGGCCGTCGATGCGGCCCTCGGCCTGGAAATGCCCGCGGACGTCGCGAGAGAGAAGCAGGTTGCGGCCGCCGGCCGGCGCGGTGGAGGCGACGGCCACCGTCGTGCGCGACACCGAGGTGGCGGAGGCCGAGCTCATCTTGTCCGCCATCTGGGCCATGAAAGTGCCGAGGCCGATCATGACGGCTGCGAAGATCACAATGTTACGCATCACACCACATCCGAGCCGAAAGCTCGATTTCACCACGCAGCCCGCCCGGCGGCGAGCGCAGCCGCGACTGGGCCGATGCCATTTTGACGAAAAGGATGAGCGGACGGTTAATGCGGTCGCCGCAACTCACGTCCCGCGCGGCTTTGCCCGCCGGGTCGGCAGCGCGCTGGCCGGTTCGTCCGGCCAGGGATGGCGCGGATAGCGGCCGCGCAGGTCGGAGCGCACGGCGGCGTAACTGCCGCGCCAAAAACCCGGGAGATCGCGCGTCACTTGCACCGGGCGCTGGGCCGGCGACAGCAATTCCAGCACCAGCGGCACCTTGCCGGCAGCGATCGCGGGATGGGTGTCGAGGCCGAACAGTTCCTGCAGCCGCACCGTGATGGTCGGGCCCTGCTCGGCCTCGTAGTCGATCGCGAGCATGCTTCCGGTCGGCGCCTCGAAATGCGTCGGCGCCTCGCGGTCGAGCCGCGCGCGCATGTCCCACGGCAACAGCGCCATCAGGGCGTCGGAGAGATCGCCGGCGGAGACGTCCTTGAGCGCGACCTTGTCGTAGAGCGCCGGCATCAGCCAGTCGTCGCGGCGTGCGATCAATCCGTCGTCCGACAGATCGGGCCAGCTGTCGCCCTCGGCCTTGCGCAGGAACATCACGCGATCGCGCCACTGCTTGGCCGCCTTCGACCAGGGCAGCCGGTCGAGGCCGGCAGCGATCAGCCCATCGGCGAAGATGCGCGCGGTGTCCTCAGAGGGCGACACGGCAAGTGTCGCCTCGGACAGCGTGATGGCATGCAGCACACGCTTGCGCCGCGCCCGCAGCGCCATCGCGCCGCGATCGAACGAGACTTCTTCTGTGCTCTCGATATGCTCGGCGAAATGCTGCTCGATCTCCTCCTGGGTGATCTGTGCCGCGAGCAGGATGCGCCCGCTCGCTGCCGTCCCCGTCATCTCGCCGATCGCGATGTAAGGCGCGCGGGCAAGCGAGGAGGTCTGCTCGACGGACGCGCCACGGCCGTTGGCCAGCACGAAGCTGCCATTGCCGCGATTGCGCGCGACGCGGTCCGGAAAGGCATAAGCGAGCATCAAACCGGTCGAGAGCTGCCCCGCCTTCTCGGACGCCGCGACCTGCGCGGCCCAGCGCCGCGCCAGATCGCGCGCGCTGGCCGCGCGCGGTGAGCGGTCGCGGCGAAACTGGTCGCGCCGGTGCTCGAGATCGACGCTGTCGCCACCGAGCCCGCGCTCGGTGATGATAGCTGCGATCTCCGCCGCGGCTTCGCCGCTACCGGCGCGATGCGAATCCACGATCATGCGCGCCAGCCGCGGCGGCAGCGCCAGTGCGCGCAGGCTCTTGCCTTCGGCGGTGATGCGGCCGTCGCCATCGAGCGCGTTGAGCTCCGCGAGCAGGCTTTTCGCCTCCTTCCAGGCCGGCTGCGGCGGCGGATCGAGGAACGACAGCGCCGCGGGATCGACAACGCCCCATTGCGCGAGATCGAGCACCAGGGAGGACAGATCGGCGCTGAGGATTTCCGGCTGGGTGTAGGGCGCGAGCGAGGCGGTCTGGGGCTCATCCCAGAGCCGGTAGCAGACCCCGGGTTCGGTTCGGCCGGCGCGGCCGCGGCGCTGGTCCACTGCCGCGCGCGAGGCGCGCACGGTCTCGAGCCGGGTCAGGCCGATGTCGGGTTCATAGCGCGGCACGCGCGCGAGACCGCAATCGACGACGATGCGCACGCCTTCGATGGTGAGCGAGGTCTCCGCGATCGACGTCGCCAGCACCACCTTGCGCGTCCCCTTCGGCGCCGGCGCAATGGCGCGGTCCTGCACCGCGGCATCGAGCGCCCCGAACAGCGGCACGATCTCGACGGAAGCGTCCTGCACGCGTTCGCCGAGGAAATTCTGGGTGCGGCGGATTTCGGCAGCGCCCGGCAGGAACGCCAGCACTGAGCCGCTGTCGGCGCGCAGCGCGGACGCAATGGCATCCGCCATCTGCCGCTCGATCGGAGCGTCCGCCTTGCGGCCGAGATAGCGCGTCTCGACCGGAAAAGCGCGGCCTTCGCTCTCGACGACGGGGGCATCGCCGAGCAGTTTTGCCACGCGCGCGCCGTCGAGCGTCGCCGACATCACGAGGATGCGCAGGTCCTCACGCAAGCCGGTTTGCGCGTCGCGTGCCAGTGCGAGGCCCATGTCGGCATCGAGCGAGCGCTCGTGGAATTCGTCGAACAGGATGGCAGCGACGCCGGAGAGCTCAGGATCGTCGAGGATCTGGCGGGTGAAGATACCTTCGGTCACGACCTCGATGCGCGTTGCGCGCGATATTTTCGAACCGAAGCGGACGCGGTAGCCGACGGTCTCGCCGGCGCGTTCGCCGAGCGATTTGGCCATGCGGTCGGCGCTGGCGCGCGCGGCGATGCGGCGGGGCTCCAGCACGATGATCTTCTTGCCCTTGGCCCAGGGAGCGTCCAGCAGCGCCAGCGGCACCCGCGTGGTCTTGCCAGCGCCGGGAGGGGCCACCAGCACAGCGGCGTTGCTGGCCTCCAGCGTGCGCGACAAATCGTCGAGCACGACATCGATCGGGAGGGGCGTATCGAAACTGCGGGGCAAGGAATCATCCGTCGTCATGCCCGGCCTCGTGCCGGGCATCCACGTTCTTTCATCCAGCAGTGAACAAGACGTGGATGGCCGGGACAAGCCCGGCCATGACGGCTTGAGGGTTGCCGAAGATGTCTCGCTATCAGCCCTGCCCCGTAGGCCGGCCGACGCTCTCATAGACGAAGCCGGCGGCTTCCATGTCCTCGGGACGGTAGATGTTGCGGAGATCCACGACGACAGGCTTTGCCATGGCCGTCTTCAGCCGATCGAGATCGAGCCCGCGGAACTGCACCCATTCGGTGACGATGACGAGCGCATCGGCATCTTGCGCGCAACTATAGGCGTCCTCGCAATAGGTGATGCTGGGCAACTCGCTTTTCGCCTGCTCCATGCCGACGGGATCGAACGCCTTCACGGTTGCACCCATGTCGATCAGGCCCGTCACCAGCGGGATCGATGGCGCATCACGCATGTCGTCGGTGTCGGGCTTGAAGGTGAGGCCGAGCACCGCGATGGTCTTGCCGCGCAGCGAACCGCCGAGCGCCTGGCTCACCTTGCGCGCCATCGCACGCTTGCGGTTCTCGTTGACCGCCAGCACGGCTTCGACGATGCGCAAGTTCACGTCGTAATCCTGCGCGATCTTGATCAGCGCCTTGGTGTCCTTTGGGAAGCACGAGCCGCCAAAGCCGGGACCGGCATGCAGGAACTTGGTGCCAATGCGGTTGTCCAGGCCAATGCCGCGCGCGACTTCCTGGACGTTGGCGCCGGCCTTTTCGGAGAGATCGGCGATCTCGTTGATGAAGGTGATCTTGGTCGCGAGGAACGCGTTGGCGGCGTATTTGATCATCTCGGCGGTGCGGCGCGCCGTGAACATCAGCGGCGCCTGGTTCAGCGACAGGGGGCGGTAAATATCGCCCATCACCTTGCGGCCGCGCTCGTCGGAGGTGCCGACCACGACGCGATCGGGGAACTTGAAGTCGCGGATCGCGGCGCCCTCGCGCAGGAATTCGGGGTTGGAGGCGACGACAACGTCCGCCTTGGGATTGGCCTCGCGGATGATGCGTTCGACCTCGTCGCCGGTGCCGACCGGCACGGTCGACTTCGTCACGACGACGGTGAAGCCTTGAAGCGATTGCGCGATCTCTTTCGCCGCAGCGTAGACATAGGACAGATCGGCGTGGCCATCGCCGCGGCGCGAGGGCGTCCCGACCGCGATGAACACGGCATCGGCATCCGCCACCGGCTTGGAGAGGTCGGTGGTGAAAGCGAGCCGCTTGGCTTTGACGTTGGTCGCGACCAGCTCTTCCAGCCCGGGCTCGTAGATCGGGATCTCGCCGCGATGGAGCGCCGCGATCTTCTTCTCGTCCTTGTCGACGCAGATGACGTCGTGACCGAAATCCGCAAAGCAGGCCCCGGACACCAGTCCCACATAGCCTGTGCCAATCATCGCAATGCGCATGAAAAATCCCGTTCCAGCATGGTTAACGAAAGCCCAATTCAGCTCAATTCGGTGCGGTGTAGCATTTTCCCGCGGTCATGGAACAGTCCGCATGCAAAAACCGGCCCGCGACTTGTACCGGTAAAGAAGTCGAAACCCCCTCGGCTCCAAACTGCCCCACGGCCACACAGGGAGGGGCGGAAGGCGCCTCGAAAAGGAACACCATGGCACGATCGGGCACAAAGGCCGGCGGCGGGCTCAAGGCCCCTTCTGCCGCGCGTATCGACTGGGTCGATTACGCCAAAGGCATCTGTATCGTCATGGTCGTGATGATGCATTCGGTGCTGGGGGTCGAGCTCGCCGCCGGTCAGACCGGTTTCATGCATGTCGCGGTGGCCTTTGCAAAGCCGTTCCGGATGCCGGACTTCTTCCTGATCTCGGGCCTGTTCCTGTCGCTGGTGATCGATCGGGACTGGCGCACCTATCTTGACCGCAAGGTGGTCCATTTCGCCTATTTCTATGTCGTCTGGGTGACAATCCAATTCGGCTTCAAGGCGCCGGCCTTCGCGGCGGAGACGGGCTGGCCTCGCGTTGGCTTGCTGTATCTGGAATCCTTCATCGAGCCGTTCGGCACGCTGTGGTTCATCTATCTGTTGCCGATCTTCTTTGTCGTCACAAAACTGACACGCAGAGTTCCGCCGCTCGCGATCTGGCTCCTCGCCGCCGCGCTGGAGACCGCGCGCATCACCACCGGCTGGACTGCCATCGACGAGTTCTGCTCGCGCTTCGTCTATTTTTATTCGGGCTATCTGTTCGCGCCTTACGTGTTCGCGCTGTCGGATCGCGCGCGCAACCACCCGGCGCTTGCGCTTGCAGCGCTTGCCACGTGGGCGCTGGTCAATGCCGGCCTCGTCGCCTGGGGCGCCAGCGAATGGGGAATCGTTTCCCTCGTGCTCGGCTTCGCTGGGGCCTGCGCCATCATCACCACGGGCACGCTGCTCGCGCGCGCGCAATGGCTCAACTTCCTCCGCTTCTGCGGTGAGCACTCGATCGTGATCTATCTCGCCTTCTTCCTGCCGATGGCGGCGACGCGCACGTTGCTGCTGCGCACCGGCATCATTGCCGACATCGGCACAGTGTCGCTGATGGTCACCATCGCCGGCGTGCTGGGCGCGCTCGCGATCTGGCAGGTGGCGCTGCGCCTCAACGCACGCTTCCTGTTCGAGCGGCCCGACGCGTTCTGGATCGCGCCGCGGAAGAGCGGGCCGATGTTGCAGGCAGCGGAGTAGTTCGCTGTCGTCGCCCGGCTTGACCGGGCGACCCAGTACGCCGAGACGTCAGTGATTGAGCCGGGAAGCCGCGGTGTACTGGATCCCCCGCTTTCGCGGGGAATGACAGTGGGGATAGTCGCGTAACCAGCCCAAAATTCGCGCCTCGAAGGCTGTCAAAGCCCGCAAAAATTCATACATTGCGGCCATGCCCAAAACCTCCCCGAAGACCACCGCCAAAGCCGACACCAAGGCCGCGCCCAAGGCAGCCGCCGACACCAAGTCTGTTGCCAAAGCCGCGACGACAGCTGCTGCCAAACCGGTTGCAGCGAAGGCGGCCGGCAAGGGCGATCATGTGTTCCTGGTCGACGGTTCCTCCTACATCTTCCGCGCCTATCACGCGCTGCCGCCGCTGAACCGCAAGTCCGACGGCCTCCAGGTCAATGCGGTGCTCGGTTTCTGCAACATGCTGTGGAAGCTGCTCCGCGACATGCCCGAGGACAACCGTCCGACGCATCTCGCCATCATCTTCGACAAGTCGGAGATCACCTTCCGCAACAAGATCTATCCCGACTACAAGGCGCACCGGCCGCCGGCGCCCGATGACCTCATCCCGCAATTCGCGCTGATCCGCGAGGCGGTCCGCGCCTTCGACCTGCCCTGCCTGGAACAGGTGGGATTCGAGGCCGACGATTTGATTGCGACCTATGTGCGGCAGGCTTGCGAGCGTGGCGCCAGCGCGACCATCGTGTCTTCCGACAAGGATTTGATGCAGCTCGTCACCGACTGCGTCACGATGTACGACACTATGAAGGACCGCCGCATCGGCATCCCCGAGGTGATCGAGAAATTCGGCGTGCCGCCGGAGAAGGTGGTCGAGGTGCAGGCGCTCGCGGGCGACTCCACCGACAACGTACCTGGCGTACCCGGCATCGGCATCAAGACCGCGGCGCAGCTGATCACCGAATATGGCGACCTCGATCAGTTGCTATTCCGCGCCGGCGAGATCAAGCAGCCCAAGCGACGCGAGGCGCTGCTGGAGAACGCCGAGAAGGCGCGGATCTCGCGGCAGCTCGTGCTGCTCGACGACAAGGTCGACCTCGAGGTGCCGCTGGACGACCTCGCGGTGCACGAGCCCGACGCGCGCAAGCTGGTCGCCTTCCTCAAGGCGATGGAGTTCACAACGTTGACGCGGCGCGTCGCCGACTATGCGCAGATCGATCCTGCCAATGTCGATGCCGACCCCGGCTATGCCAGCGGCGCCAGCGTGTTCTCGCCGCTGCCGCCCTCGGACGTCGTGCCCACGCCGGGCGACGCCACGCCGGCATCAGCCCGGCCGAACCAGCCCAGCACATCGGCGAGCAAGGAGGACAAGGCCGCAAGCCCGAAAGGCGCGCCGATCTCGCTCGCCGCCGCGCGCGAAGAGGCCTTGCGCAAGCTTCCCGTCGACCGAACCAAGTACCAGGCGATCAATACGCTGAAGGAGCTCGACGCCTTCATCGCGCGCATCCATGATGCCGGCCATGTCGCGATCGAGACGCGAGCGAACTCGATCGATCCGATGCAGGCCGATCTTTGCGGCATCGCGCTGGCGCTGGCGCCGAACGAGGCCTGCTATGTGCCGCTGGCGCACAAGCAGTCTGGCGGCGGCGCCGGCCTGTTCGATACGGGCCTCGTGCCCGATCAGGTCAAGCATGCGGATGCGATCGAAGCGCTGCGGCCGGTGCTGGAATCGACAGGCATTCTCAAGATCGGCTTCGACGTCAAGTTCACCGCCGTGATGCTGGCGCAGCACGGCATCACCCTGCGCAACACCGATGATGCGTTGCTGATCTCCTACGTGCTCGATGCGGGCCGCGGCTCCCACGCGATCGAATCGCTGTCCGAGCGCTGGTTCGGCCATGCCATGCTGAAGGAGAGCGAGCTGCTCGGCAGCGGCAAAGGCAAGATCACCTTCGACCAGCTGCCGATCGACAAGGCCGCGCCGCTGTCGGCGGAAGGCGCCGACATGGCCTTGCGCGTCTGGCGCGTGCTGAAGCCGCGCCTCGTCGCCGAGCACATGACCACGGTGTACGAGACGCTGGAGCGGCCGCTGGTGTCGGTGCTTGCCCGCATGGAGCGGCGCGGCATCTCGATCGACCGCCAGGTGCTGTCGCGCCTCTCCGGCGATTTCGCCCAGACCGCAGCGCGCGTCGAGGCCGAGATCCAGCAGATTGCCGGCGAGCCGGTCAATGTCGGCAGCCCCAAGCAGATCGGCGACATCCTGTTCGGCAAGATGGGACTGCCGGGCGGCACCAAGACGAAGACGGGCGCATGGTCGACCACCGCCCAGGTGCTCGATGAGCTCGCCGAGCAGGGCCACGACTTCCCGAAGAAGATCTTGGAGTGGCGCCAGGTCTCGAAGCTGAAATCGACCTACACCGACGCGCTGCCGACCTACGTCAATCCGCAGACCCATCGCGTCCACACGACTTACGCGCTGGCCGCGACCACTACGGGGCGGCTGTCGTCGAACGAGCCGAACTTGCAGAACATCCCGGTGCGCACCGAGGACGGCCGCAAGATCCGCCGCGCCTTCATCGCGACGCCGGGACACAAGCTGGTGTCGGCCGACTATTCTCAGATCGAGCTGCGGCTGCTCGCGGAGATCGCGGACATCCCCGTGCTGAAGCAGGCGTTCCGCGACGGGCTCGACATTCACGCCATGACGGCGTCGGAAATGTTCGGCGTGCCGATCAAGGGCATGCCGAGCGAGATCCGCCGCCGCGCCAAGGCGATCAATTTCGGCATCATCTACGGCATCTCCGCGTTTGGCCTCGCCAACCAGCTCGGCATCGCGCGCGAGGAGGCCTCGGCGTACATCAAGAAATATTTCGAGCGCTTCCCCGGCATCCGCGCCTATATGGACGAGACGCGCGATTTCTGCCGCAGCCACGGCTACGTCACCACGCTGTTCGGCCGGAAGATGCACTACCCCGACATCAAGGCCTCCAACGCCTCGGTGCGCGCCTTCAACGAGCGCGCTGCGATCAACGCCCGGCTCCAGGGCACCGCCGCCGACATCATCCGCCGTGCCATGACGCGCGTCGAGGACGCACTCGCCGAGAAGAAGCTGTCGGCGCAGATGCTGCTGCAAGTGCATGACGAATTGATCTTCGAGGTGCCGGACGCCGAGGTCGAGGCGACGCTGCCCGTCGTGCAACGCGTCATGCAGGACGCGCCATTCCCCGCCGTGCTGCTGTCGGTGCCGCTGCATGTCGACGCGCGCGCGGCGACGAACTGGGACGAGGCGCATTAGCCGCAAACACAGTGTCGTCCCGGCGCTTGGCCGCAATTGTCCTCCGAGCAATTGCGCGATGGCCCCGCAGCACCGCCCAGATTAGAACCAGTGCATCTTCCGCACCGGTTCGCCCATGCCCCATACCCCCACCCTGCTCGGCTTCGCCCTCGTCTGCCTCGGCCTCGTGCTCACGCCCGGGCCGAACATGATCTACCTGATCTCGCGCTCGATCACGCAGGGGCCGATAGCCGGCATCATCTCGCTCGGCGGCGTGGCGCTGGGCTTCGTGTTCTACATGCTGTGCGCGGCGTTCGGCATCACGGCGCTGCTGCTCGCCATTCCCTTTGCCGATGACGTGTTGCGCTTTGCCGGTGCGTTCTATCTGCTCTGGCTCGCCTGGCAGGCGGTGAAGCCGGGCGGGCGCTCGCCGTTCCAGGTGAGAAAGCTCGCGGTCGACAGTCCGCGCAAATTGTTCGCGATGGGCTTCGTCACCAACCTGCTCAACCCGAAGATCGCGATGTTGTATCTGGCACTGCTGCCGCAGTTCATCGATCCCACAGCCGGCAGCGTGCTGATGCAGTCGGTGGTGCTCGGGGCGATCCAGATCGCGATCAGCGTCAGCGTCAATGCCATGATCGCGCTCGCAGCCGGATCGATCGCGCTGTTCCTGGCGAGGCGGCCGAGCTGGATGCTGGTACAGCGCTGGCTGATGGGCACGGTGCTGGCCGGCCTCGCCGTGCGGATGGCAGTGGAAGCGAAGAAGGTGTAGCGGACGTCGCAAGCCGTGCGGCTCGTGTCCCGGACGCGCTGCAGCGCTCTTGCGCTGCTGCGCAGAGCCGGGACCCAGAGAGCTAAGGGCGATGTCGCAGAGGCATGGGCCCCGGCTCTGCAGCGCACCGCTTGCGCGCTGCGCTGCGTCCGGGGCACGAGAGCTCGATAACTAGTCCAGTTTCGCCTCCATGCCCCGCTTCACCGCCGGGCGGGCCATCAGCGCCTCATACCAGCGCTTGACGTTGGGGAAATCGGCGAGGTCCACCTTGTGGCGGGGGTGGCGCCAGGCCCAGCCGACGATGGCGAAATCGGCGACCGAGAGCTCGCCGGCGACGAAGTCGCGGCCCTCCAGCCGGCGGTCGAGCACGCCATAGAGTCGGCGCGTCTCGGCCATGTAGCGCTTCAGGCCATAGGCGCGGTCCTGCTCGTTCTCCAGCGCGATGAAATGGTGCACCTGGCCCGGCATCGGGCCGAAGCCGCCCATCTGCCACATCAGCCATTCGTAGACGGGAATGCGCTCCGACAGCGATTTCGGCAGGAACTTGCCGGTCTTTTCGCCGAGATAGAGCAGGATCGCGCCGGATTCGAAGATGCTGACCGGCTTACCGTCGGGCCCGTCGGGGTCGAGGATGGCGGGGATCTTGTTGTTGGGGGAGAGCTTGAGGAAATCAGGGGCCATCTGCTCGCCCTTGGTGATGTTCACCGGGATCACCTTGTAGGGCAGCCCCATCTCCTCCAGCGCGACCGAGATCTTGCGGCCGTTCGGCGTGTTCCAGGTGTGCAGTTCGATGGTCATGCCTTGTTTCCTTCCCCCTGACAGGTTCGGCCTTCACCTACTCCAGAAAGTTGCAGCCCCACAACCGCCGGCCCGGGATGGCCGATCCCTGTTGACGGGAGTTGCCCCCTCTGGAATGTCGCGTCCGTCGCGGATAAATTCCGCCTCCTCCAAAAACGCTGTTCGAGGGACCGCCGTGTCGAAATCAGCCTCCCGCGCCCGCCTGTTCGAAATCATCCGCCGGCGCTCCTTCGGCCGCGGCGAGGTGACGCTCGCGTCCGGCCGCAAGAGCGATTTCTACTTCAACCTCAAGCCGACCATGCTCGACCCCGAGGGTGCGACCCTGCTCGCCGAGCTGACCTATGAAGCGCTGAAGGACGACCAGCTCGATTTCATCGGCGGGCTCGAGATGGGCGCGGTGCCGCTGGCCGGCGCGCTGGCGCAGATCTCCTGGATCAAGGGCCATCCGATCGCGGCCTTCTTCGTGCGCAAGAAACCGAAGGAGCACGGCGCCAAGCTCGCGATCGAGGGCCTGCCCAAGGGCGAGACGCTGGCCGGCAAGCGCGTCGTGATCGTCGAGGACGTCACCACCACCGGCGGCTCGGCGATGAAGGCGGTGGAATCCGTGCGCGAGACCGGCGCCGAAGTCGTGCTGGTGCTGACCATGGTCGACCGCGAGGAAGGCGCCACCGACACGTTCGGTGCGGCCGGCCTGCCGTTCCGCTCGCTGTACAAGGCATCGGAATTCTTGAAGGCCTGAGGTAGCAAAACTCCTCCGCCGCCTCGCCCGGGTGTAGCCCGGAAGCAACCATCCGTCGAAAGCTGCGCCGGCCTTAAAGAGGTCACCGCCTCGACTTGAAACCGCCTCCGCGCAACGGCTCATTTACCATCCCACTTTATCGTGAATCATGTGCTGAGACCCGGGTGGTCCCAGCCGGTTCAGTAGCGTCGGGTGGAGTGAGCATTGCGTAACATGTGGTCCCATGCGCGGCGTCGCGCGAAACTTGTGGCCGCCATCCTTGCAGCTCCGCTGCTTGCGGCGCCGGCCCCAGTTTCGGCTGAAGGCTTGTTCGACTTCCTCTTCGGCGGGATGCAGCAGCAGCGTCCCCAGCGCGAGGTGCCGCAGCAGTCGAACTCCTATGTCGATCCCTTCACCGGGCAGCAGAATGCCGCAACGCCGCAATATGTGCCGCCGACCCGGGCGGCGGCAGCGGGCGGCTCCGGCCCGGCCTTCTGCGTGCGCAGCTGCGACGGCAAGTATTTTCCATTGATGCGCGGCCTCGTCTCGCCGGCGCAGATGTGCCAGGCCTTCTGTCCTGCCAGCACGACCAAGGTCTATTTCGGTTCCTCGATCGAGGGCGCCTATTCGCAGACCGGCGAGCGCTATACTGACAGCGAGAACGCCTTCGCCTATCGCAAGGCGTTGCGCGCGGACTGCACCTGCAACGGCCGCGAGCCGGTCGGCCTCGCCCCGGTCGACCTCGCGCTGGATGCCTCGCTGAAGGCCGGCGATGTGATTGCCACCAGCGACGGCCTCGTCGCCTACACCGGCATTCGCGTCGGCAACGACCAGGCTGCGGATTTCACTCCAGTTGCCTCCTATCCAGGCCTCACCGCACAGGTCCGTGCGCGGCTCGGCGAGATGAAGGTGGCGCCGGTGCGCGCCGAGACGGTCTCGGCGGATGCCCCCGCCGCGGCCGAGATCGTGCGCGAGCCGCTGCCCGACGTGACGGTGCCGAAGACCAATGCGCAGAAGCCGGCGAAGCGGGCGGGGTTGGAATGATCTGATGCCCCGGACGCGCTGCAGCGTGCAACGCTGCTGCGCAGAGCCGGGACCCTGTATGCCGCGAGATAGGCCCCGGTTCAGCAGCGCATCACTGACGTGCTGCGCAGCGCCCGGGGCACACAGCGCGACTACCTCCCGATGATCACACCAATCACGTTCGGTGCCGCCAGATATTTCTCCTCGATCGCCGCGCGCGCCGCGGCGCGGTTCTCCGGCGTCAACAGGCCGCGCTTCTCTGCCAGGATCATCCAGCAGAAGCCCCACCAATCTGTCAGCATGCCAGTCTCGTCGACGAGGTCATAGCCCTG
This sequence comes from Bradyrhizobium daqingense, assembly GCF_021044685.1. Classification (NCBI taxonomy): domain Bacteria; kingdom Pseudomonadati; phylum Pseudomonadota; class Alphaproteobacteria; order Hyphomicrobiales; family Nitrobacteraceae; genus Bradyrhizobium; species Bradyrhizobium daqingense. The sequence goes on along the minus strand of NZ_CP088014.1, from coordinate 1,701,148 downwards.
CTCGGCCGCGAAGATGCGCGCATGCGCCTCGTCCAGCGTGTCGAGAAACAGATGGTCGTCGGTCAAGAACAGCTCGTCGCTGACGTCGTCGATGGTGTAGCCCCAGATCGACTGGCACACCGCGTTGAACTCGCGGTCGAATTGGTCGTCGTCGATCCGCTGCCGCCGCGCGGCCCGATGCAGACGCGACAGCGACCGGGCGAAATCGGCGATCCGGGTGAGGGCAAACTGATCGAAGGCAATGGTGGACATGTAGTCCTCGCGAAGTCTGACGGACGCTAGATGTTGTGTCGGCGCAATACCGAATCACAATGATATATCAAAGACTTGCTAAAGTGTTCTTAATTTGTTCTGAGGCGACAACGCCCTGAGCAAGGCCGAGCGCCGGTGATGGAGGCTTGCCGCCCTCACCTCGCTGCCGACATCAGCTTGTCTCCGCACGCGCTCGCATAGAACTTGCCGCCGCATTGGCGCTTGATGGCCGCGCAGCGGGCTGTGGGCGATGCGTTCGGCGGGACGGTGAAGCCGCAGCTGAGACCGTCGGCGCTGCGACCGGGCTTGCCGGCGGCAAGAGCTGCGCTGGAGGCGCCGATGCAGACGACGAGCAGGGTCGCAGTGGCGATTTCGAGCAGCAGTCTCATCAGAGGTCTCATGGCGGTTCCTCCACAGTGATGGCTGAATTGTCCGCCATTCTAGCAGCAAATCAGCGTTTCTCCGTGCTCACCCGGGTTCCCAAACCGGCCCGGTCCTTGCATAAATTTGCGCCAGTGCCGGGCCGCGCCCGTGACGGCTCCGGTGCAGGAGCAAGGCGCGTAGGGTTCAGTGTTCAGTCGACCAGGAAGTGAAGGCCTTGCAAGATCAATCTTTCCAGCCAAATTTTCCCGCCCCCGGCCAGCCCGTCGACGAGCTCGCGCTGACCGAGATCAAGGGCGCGATCCTGGCGAAGCTGCGCCTTGCCATCGGCAAGGACGCGGGCATGGCGACCAAGCACGACTGGTACCAGGCCGCGGCGCTCGCGCTGCGCGACCGCATCGTGCATCGCTGGCTCACCGCCGAGAAGCACAGCTACGACGCGGGTCGCAAGCGCGTCTATTATCTCTCACTCGAATTTTTGATCGGCCGCCTCTTCACCGACGCGCTCAACAACATGGGCCTGCTCAAGATCTTCGAGGTCGCGCTCGGCGATCTCGGCGTGTCGCTGCCCGAACTGCGAAAATGCGAGCCCGACGCAGCCCTCGGCAATGGCGGCCTCGGCCGCCTCGCGGCCTGCTTCATGGAGAGCATGGCAACGCTGTCGATCCCCGCGATCGGCTACGGCATCCGCTACGATTACGGCCTGTTTCGCCAGATCATCAATCAGGGCTGGCAGCAGGAATATCCCGACGAATGGCTGAGCTTCGGCAACCCCTGGGAATTGCAGCGGCCGGAGGTGATCTATCACGTCCATTTCGGCGGCAGCGTCGAGCATGTCGACGACAAGGGCCGCGACCGCGCGATCTGGCATCCCGACGAGACCGTGCAGGCGATCGCCTATGACACGCCGATCGTCGGCTGGCGCGGCCAGCACGTCAACGCGCTCCGCCTGTGGTCGGCGCGCTCGCCCGATCCGTTGAAGCTCGACGCCTTCAACAAGGGCGATTATGTCAGCGCCAGCGCGGAGCAGTCACGCGCGGAAGCGATCTGCAAATTCCTCTATCCGAACGACGAGAGCCCGGCGGGCCGCGAGCTGCGGCTGCGCCAGGAATACTTCTTCGTCTCCGCCTCGCTCCAGGACCTCGTCAATCGCCACCTGAGCTCCGACGGCCAGCTCCGCAGCCTCGCGATGAAGGTCGCGGTGCAGCTCAACGACACCCATCCGAGCCTCGCCGTCACCGAGCTGATGCGGATCCTCGTCGACCTCCACAATTTCCGCTGGGACGAGGCCTGGAAGATCACGGTCGCCACGCTCTCCTACACCAACCACACGCTGCTGCCCGAAGCGCTGGAGACCTGGCCGGTCGAGCTGTTCGAGCGGCTGCTGCCGCGGCACCTCGAGATCATCTACCGCATCAACGTGCAGCATCTGGCGCTCGCGGAGGCGCGCTGCCCCGGCGACATCGACTTCCGTGCCTCGGTCTCGTTGATCGACGAGAAGAGCGGCCGCCGCGTGCGCATGGGCCAGCTCGCCTTCGTCGGCTCGCACCGCATCAACGGCGTCTCGGCGATGCATTCCGACCTGATGCGCGAGACCGTGTTCCACGACCTCAACCATCTCTATCCCGGACGCATCACCAACAAGACCAACGGCATCACCTTCCGCCGCTGGCTGATGCTGGCGAACCCGAAGCTGACCGACCTCTTGCGCGAGACCTGCGGCGAGGCCGTGCTCGACGATCCCACCCAGCTCAGCCTGATCGAGGCGCGCGCCAGCGACGTCGAATTCCAGAAGAATTTCCGTGCCGTCAAGCACGCCAACAAGGCGGCGCTGGCGCGGCTGATCGGCGAGCGGCTCGGCATCAAGGTCGACCCGAACGCGCTGTTCGACGTGCAGATCAAGCGCATCCACGAATACAAGCGCCAGCTGCTCAACGTCATCGAGACGGTCGCGCTGTATCAGGCGATCAAGGACGATCCCAACGGCAATTGGGTGCCGCGGGTGAAGATCTTCGCCGGCAAGGCGGCGGCGAGCTATCGCTATGCCAAGCTGATCATCAAGCTGATCAACGACGTCGCCGACATCGTCAACAACGACCCCGCGATCGACGGCAAGCTGAAGGTCGCCTTCCTGCCCGACTACAATGTCAGCCTCGCCGAAGTGATCATTCCCGCGGCCGATCTGTCCGAGCAGATCTCGACAGCCGGCATGGAAGCCTCCGGCACCGGCAACATGAAGCTGGCCCTGAACGGCGCCATCACCATCGGCACGCTCGACGGCGCCAATATCGAGATCCGCGACCATGTCGGGCCCGAGAACATCGCGATCTTCGGCCTAGAGGCCGGCGACGTCATGATCCGGCGCAAGCAGGGGCTGGATGCCTCCGACATCATCCGGAATTCGCCGAAGCTCCAGCGCGCCATCAATGCGATCGGGACCGGCGAGTTCTCGCCCGGCGACCCCGGTCGTTTCGAGTCCATCGCGCACGCGCTGCGCTATCTCGACCATTACATGGTCAGCGCCGATTTCGATTCCTATTACGAGGCGCAGCGCGCGGTCGACGCGCGCTGGCTGGTGTCGCCGGCCTGGACGCGCGCCTCCATCCTCAACGTCGCGCGCATGGCGTGGTTCTGCTCGGACCGCACCATCCGCGAATACGCCGAGGAGATCTGGAACGTGCCGGTCAATCCGACGACCCCGCTGCTGCCGAATTTGCGCGACGTCGCGGGCTGATTTTCCGCGGCGTGGAAGCGTCGTTACCTGCAAGGTTATTGCGTGACGTAAGGCGGATGATGATATGATTATCATCATCCCCAAAGTGGCGGCGGTGACGCGACGCCGCAACCTCAACCACCGTCATTGCGAGCGCAGCGAAGCAATCCAGAATCTTTCCGTCGAGACAGCCTGGATTGCTTCGGCGCAAGGGCTCCTCGCAATGACGGCCGGGGAGGCATCGAGGACCACCAATGCACGCCAAGCTCCCCCACCCCTTCGACGATGCCACCCGCATCACCGCCGGTGACTCCAGCTGGCAGGGGCACACCAGCGACGATTACTGGGCCTTCGTCGGTCCGTTCGGCGGCGCCACCGCCGCGACGATTCTGCGCGCGCTGATCGACCATCCCGAACGCGCCGGCGATCCGCTCGCGCTCACCGTCAATTACTGCGCGCCGATCGCCAAGGGTCCGTTCGATCTCGACCTGCGCCTGGTGAAGGCCAACCGCTCCAGCCAGCATTGGAGCGTCGAGCTCAGCCAGGGCGGCGGCGAAGTCGCAACGCTCGCCACCGCCGTGTTCGCCGAGCGCCGGCCGTCCTGGGAGCACAGGGTGGCGAAATGCCCGGACGCCAAGCCGTTCGAGCAGACGCTGCCGTTCCCGAAGATCTCGGCGTCCTGGGCCAATCAGTACGAATTCCGCTTCGTCGAGGGCGAGATGCGCATCGGCCCGCCGCAGGCCGAGTCCGCCAGCACCTATTCCAAGATCTGGATCTGCGACCGCACACCGCGCAAGCTCGACATGCTGTCGCTGATGTCGATGTCGGATGCCTTCTTCGGCCGCATCTTCCATGCGCGCCGCGAGCTGGTGCCTTTCGGCACGGTGTCGCTGACGACCTATTTCCACACGACCGGCGAGGATCTCGCGGCTGAAGACATCACGCGCGTGCTGGCGACGGCGGACGCGAAGATCTTCCACAGGAGCTATGGCGACCAGAACGGCGAGCTGTGGTCCCCGAACGGGCGACTGCTCGCGACCACGACGCAAATCGCTTACTTCAAGGCGTAGCTGCTTCCACAAAAATCGTCATTGCGAGGAGCGCAGCGACGAAGCAATCCAGAGTCCATCCCCAGAGGCAGTCTGGATTGCTTCGCTGCGCTCGCAATGACGAGCGGAGAGATCTCGCCGCAAACAAAAAGGGCGGCTTCTCGGCCGCCCTCTCGTATTTCAACCGCTGCGACCTTATTCCGCCGCGAGCTTCACGTCCGGCGCAGCCGCGCGAACCTCTGCATCCACTTGCGCTTCGAACTTGGCGAAGTTCTTCTGGAACATGCCGACCAGCGCACGGGCGGTCTTGTCGAACTCGTCCTTGTCCTTCCAGGTGTTGACCGGGTTGAGGATCTCGTGAGGCACGCCCGGCAGCGCGGTCGGGACCGCGAAGCCGAAATATTTGTCGGTGCGGAATTCGACGTTGCGGAGCGAGCCGTCGAGCGCGGCGGTGAGCAGCGCGCGCGTCACCTTGATCGGCATGCGGTTGCCTGTGCCGTACTTGCCGCCGGTCCAGCCGGTGTTGACCAGCCAGCAATCGACATTGTGCTGAGCGATGAGGTCGCGCAGCATGTTGCCGTAAACGCTGGGATCGAGCGGCAGGAAGGGCGAGCCGAAGCAGGTCGAGAATTCCGGCTGCGGCTCGTTGCCGAGACCGCGCTCGGTGCCCGCGACCTTGGCGGTGTAGCCGGAGAGGAAGTGATACATCGCCTGCGCCGGCGTGAGCTTGGCGATCGGCGGCAGCACGCCGAAGGCGTCGGCCGCGAGCATCACCACGTTCTTCGGCTGCGGCGCGCGGCCGGTGCGCGATGCGTTCGGGATGAAGTCGAGCGGATAGGCCGAGCGCGTATTCTCGGTCTTGGAGCCGTCGTCGAAATCGACCACGCGGGTGTCGTCGTCGAGCACGCAGTTCTCGAGCACCGCGCCGAAGCGGGTCGAGGCCGCATAGATCTCGGGCTCGGCTTCCTGCGACAGCTTGATGCACTTGGCATAGCAGCCGCCTTCGAAATTGAAGACGCCGTTCGGACCCCAGCCGTGCTCGTCGTCACCGATCAGCGTGCGGTTGGGATCGGCCGACAGCGTGGTCTTGCCGGTGCCCGACAGCCCGAAGAAGATCGCGGTATCGCCCTTGGCGCCGACATTGGCCGAGCAGTGCATCGGCATCACGCCGCGCTCGGGCAGATAGTAGTTCAGCGTGGTGAAGACCGACTTCTTCATCTCCCCGGCATAATAAGACCCGCCGATCAGGACAATCTTGCGGGCGAAATCGATCGCGACGACGTTCTCCGAACGGCAGCCGTGACGTTTAGGATCGGCGCGGAAGCTCGGCATGTCGATGATGGTGAGCTCCGGCACGAAGGTCGACAGCTCGATCGCTTCGGGACGGATCAACAGCGTGCGGATGAACAGCGAGTGCCAGGCGAGTTCGGTGAAGACGCGCGTCTTGATCCGGTAGGCCGGATCGGCGCCGCCATAGAGATCCTGCGCAAACAGGCGCTTGCCTTCGGCATGCTTGAGGAAATCCTGGTAGAGCGTCTCGAACTGCTCTGCGGTGATCGACTGGTTACCGGCCCACCACATCTTCTTGTCGGTGGTGGCGTCGCGCACCGTGAACTTGTCCTTCGGGCTGCGACCGGTGAACTCGCCGGTGTCGGCGCAGAGCGCGCCGTCGGCGGACAGCACCGCCTCACCCGCCGAGAGCGAGTATTGATAGAGTTGCGGCGCACCGAGGTTCCAGTGAACCTGCTTGAGGTTCTTTAAGCCGAATTTGTCGGCGCCGAAGGCACCGTTGCGCACGCCCGTCTCTTGCACGAAAAAATCCTCCTAGAACCCGCGACACCCAGCGCGACCAAGTTTGGACGCCATCGCGGTCACCGTGAATAATAGGCCGTTCCGGCCTCGGCTGGAACGACCTAATACTGATGAACGCTGGCGTTGCCAAGCTGATCCCGTAGGATTTGGTTTATTCAAAGACCGCGCCAAACGTCGCGCATGTCAGCTCTGAGCGGAGGCATCAAAAAAGCGCGAATGATCGCGCAACCAAAGGCGCATTGGCGCGTTACTTCCGGTTATTGCGACGCACAATTCCCGCTCGGCTTCTTATCTTACCTCACCTTCACCAACGAGTGCGAACGGTCCCCACATCGCGGGATAGGCGTTGCGCGGTGACGAGGCGTCGTCGAGATAGGTCAACATCGCGCGGCGCAAGGCTTCGGCGCGACCGATCTTCGGCTCGTTCTTGAGCAGATCGAATGTCGACGTGGTCAGGCGCGTGGCAGCTTCCGAATCCACCGCCCAATGCGAGACCAGCAATGCACGGGCACCGGCATAGAAGAATGAGCGCGCCAATCCGGACAGGGCTTCGGCGCCGGGCTTGTCGCCCGCGATGGTGTTGCAGGCCGACAGCACCACCCAATCCGCATTGAGCTTGAGCTGGGCGACTTCGCTCGCGGTGAGAAGGCCGTCGTCGAGGTCCGATGGCCGGTCGGGAATGGAGAGCGCAAGCGATGGCTCGCCCAGTCCCTTGATGTCTCCGGCGACGAGGCCGTGGGTGGCAAAGTAGATGATGCCGTATTGAGCAAGCGCTGCACGCTTGAGCGTCGTTTCGCTGGCATCGCGGCCGAGATGGATGTCGGCCTCGGAAGCGCCGACATCCCTTGCCACCGCGGTCAGCTCGTCCGCAGTATCCGGCAGTTGCGGCAGCGCCTGCGCCAACCTTGCGCGATCGACACCGGCGCCGCGCCAGAAATCGGTATAGGCGGCGGTGGCTATGCTGCGCGCCGCGACCTTGCCGCTTGCCGCGCGACGCTCGGCCGGCCCTTCTGCAGGGTTGAACACGGGATCGCCGAAACCCGTCATCGGCTTGACGCCGTGATCCCTGCGCGCAAAGGCACGCAGCGATTTCAGGCTGATCACCGAGGGCAGCACCGAGACGGCCTGACGCCGCAACAGCCAGGCGGCACTTCGATAACCTTCGAGCCTGTCCGGAATCGCAGCCTGTGGCTTCTCCGTGACCAACAGATGAAACGGCAACGCGGTCAGCGCCGCCGACGGCACGACCAGCAGATTGCGCTTGTCCTTCGTCAGCGCCTCGACCGGGCCGAGCAGCGCGGCATAGAGCTCGTTCGCGAGTCCGAGGTCGAACAACCCGGCCTTGCCGGACGCATCGCGCGCCTTGCCGACATCGAGCCCCTTGCGGAATGCTGCAACCTTCTGTGTCAGCGCATCCGCTCCGAGCGGAATCTCCTTCCAATCGACGCCCTCGCGCGCGATCGCGATGACGTAACTCTGCTTGTCGACGACGGCATAGACCACCATCGCCTCGTCGGCCGACAGCAAGGACTGAATGTCCCTGGCCGCCAGCGGCAGCGGGTTGGAGAGCGAGGCATAGTCGGGAAACTCGACGGCGAGCGTCTTCTGCAATCCGCGGCGCTCGTTCGCGATCGCGGCGATCCGCGCGCGGCTGCGCTGCTCGGCGCTCAAATCGCGCTGGGCAGACGGTTTGGACACTGCGGCGATGATCGCCTTGTCGAGCGCTTCGGACTCGAATGCGAGATCCTGATCCCTGCGCACGAGCTCGGCGAGCCGGTCGCTGCCGGCGGCGAGCCGCACCGCGAGCTTGTTCACGGCGGAGGCGGCGGAGGACTTCGTGCCGCGCTGGATCGCCGCGAGCGCCTCGTCCAGCGCCTTGTCGTCAGGCAGAAGATGCTGCTGCCGCGCGGAAAACAGGATCGGCAGCACGACGCGCAACTGCGCCCGATTATTGGCGAGTGTCTTCTCTGCTAGCGGCAAGGCGTCGGCAGTCCGTCCGGTGACCTGGAGGAAGGAGGCAAAATTGCTGGTCGAGATCGCAACGTCGGGGTGATCGGCGCCGAAGGCGCGCTCGCGGATCGCGAGCGCGCGCCGATACAGCGGCTCGGCCTCGGCATGGCGCTGCTGGTGCTGATAGAGGCCCGCAAGATTGTTGAGCGAGCGGGCGACATCGGGATGATCCGGCCCCAACACTTTCTCGCGGATCGCGAGCGAGCGCCTGATCGGCGCTTCAGCCTCGGCATGGCGATTGAGGTCGCGGTCGACCTGGCCGATGTTGTTGAGGACCGTCGCGACCGCGGGATGCTCGGGACCTGCAACCTTCTGGTAGATCGCAAGCGCCCGCCGGAACAGCGGTTCGGCCTCGGCAAAATGCTCTTGCTTGACGTAGAGCGTGGCCAGATTGTTCAGGGCCTGACCGACGTCGGGATGTTCACGCGACAGGCTCTTTTCGCGCACGGCGAGCGCGCGCTTGAACAGCGGCTCGGCCTCGGCGAAACGGCCCTGCCGCTGATACAGCGCGGCGAGATTGGTCAGCTCGGTCGCAACCAAAGGCGTGTCGAGGCCGACCGACCTCTCCATCAAGGCAATCGCGCGCTTGTAGATCGGCTCGGCCAGATCGTCGCGGCCCAGGCCGGCATGAACCTGTCCGAGATTATTGAGCGCGGCGGCGAGATCGCGGCCGTTGTCGCTCTTCTCCAGGCTCGCCACCATCGCCTGGGCGAGCGGCAGTGCTTCCGAATATCGGCCGGCCTTGCTGAGCTCGTTGATCCGCGCGCCCTGCGCCGCAAGGCTGCCCTGCTGGGCAAGAGCGGCCGTCGGCATGCAGGCACTCGCGGCGAGAGCGAGCGCTGCGATCACCGCCAGTCGATTCCATCTTGCCATGAACACTCGCGCTGCCGCCGCCGGATCGATCACGGAGTTGGGTCGCCCCGACCGGCGGCAGCGTTCAAAGCCTTGCGCCCTGGTCCATCTTCTTGCGCGCCTCGCCAGCAAGGCGGACCAGCATCTTGCGCAGCGACGTGCCGTCCGTCACTCGCTCCGGGAAGTCCAGCCGCAACGCGGCCTGATCCAGCTGCATGTCGAGGCCTTCCGGATCGCAGCCGGTGCACCGCCAGTCGCCCGCGGCCGCGCCAAGAAGCTGCGTCGCATAGAGGCTCATGGCGTCGCGGTGGTCGGCATTCATGTGCTCCACGGCCCCCTCCTCTGCCGCCAGCAGGTCCTCTGCGCCGGTGAGGTCCGTGAGGAACTGCTCGGGCTTGAGATCGACGATGCGGCCGAAGCCGGCGACCAGATGGGTTCCCGTGGGCTGGATCCGGAAAAAGGAGAAATCCTTAAATGACACAAAGCCTTCCGCCGACGGATGGGCATTGAGATACCGTCGCTTGAGCAGATCCTTATCGGCCTCGGCCTGCTCCGCCCGGCCGGACAGCATGATCCGCGCCCCTTCCAGGGGATCGCCGGCGGCCCGCTCGTCCAGCATCAGGGAGACCCGGCTGTCCGCCAGGATGTTCCTGGTGTGCACGGCAAGGCCCGAGATCAGCAGGATCGGCGAGCCGTCAGGATGGCTGGCCAGATTGACCAGGGAACAATAGGGATCACCGCTGCCGGCCATCAGGGTGGCCAAGGCCCCCTGCCGCGAGCGCCTCAGCAGCGATTTGGCGAGCTTTCCGGGGTCGAAATCGGCGGTCGGTTGCATCGGCTTTCTCAGGTCAGGTGGTTGCAAGGGGGGCCTTTTTTCGGGTAAACGGGGACCAGATTATGGGTCGAGACGCGGCGAATCTGCCGTGTTTCGTGGAACTTGGTCACACTTCAGCCCAGCTTGCATTGCTCGGTAACCAAGTTTGAACGCCACTTCGGCACCCATTGTATGCGGCGCATCACTGGATTGCTCGCCGTTTCAAGCCACGACCCAAACGGAAAGCAGAAAGCAGAGGCTCATGCCCACAATCGCTTTGGTCGACGACGACCGCAACATTCTCACATCCGTCTCGATCGCGCTGGAAGCCGAAGGCTACCGCATCATGACCTACACCGACGGCGCCTCCGCGCTTGACGGTTTCCGCACCACCCAACCCGACCTCGCCATCCTCGACATCAAGATGCCGCGCATGGACGGCATGGAAACGCTGCGCCGCCTCCGGCAGAAGTCCGACCTGCCGGTGATCTTCCTGACCTCCAAGGATGAGGAGATCGACGAGCTGTTCGGCCTCAAGATGGGCGCCGACGACTTCATTCGCAAACCGTTCTCGCAACGCCTGCTGGTCGAGCGCGTCAAGGCCGTGCTGCGCCGCTCGGCACCGAAGGACCCGACGGTCGCACCGAAGGAGAACGACGCCAAGGCGCTCGACCGCGGCCTTCTGCGTATGGATCCGGAACGGCATACCTGCACCTGGAAGAACGAGCCGGTGACGCTCACCGTCACCGAATTCCTGATCCTGCAGGCGCTGGCGACCCGGCCCGGCGTGGTGAAGAGCCGCAACGCGCTGATGGACGCCGCCTATGACGACCAGGTCTATGTCGACGACCGCACCATCGACAGCCACATCAAGCGGCTGCGCAAGAAGTTCAAGGTGGTCGACAACGAGTTCGAGATGATCGAGACGCTCTACGGCGTCGGCTACCGTTTCAAGGAAGCCTGAGGCGGCAGGCAGCTTCACGAACGACTGAGTGCATCGCCGGTTCTGATTCCATCGGGACCGGGGGCGCTCTAGGATGTGGGGACCTTCTCAACGCCGTCCTAACGCGGGCGTAAGCATTGCTCGACCGAACGCAGCCCGATCCGAACCAGAGCGCCGGGGATTTCGCATCCGACGGCGTTCAGGAGCAAATTGCCGAAGGCAAGCCGCAAGGCTTCCGGCCGCTGAACTGGCTGACGCGCGCCGGGCAGTTCTTCTTCGCGCTGTCCTTCTCGAGCCTGACCCGCCGCATCGTCTCGCTCAACCTCGCCGGCCTCGTCGCGCTGGTCGCGAGCATCCTGTATCTGTCACAATTCCGCGCCGGCCTGATCGACGCGCGGGCGCAGAGCCTTTTGGTGCAGGCCGAGATCATCGCCGGCGCGATCGCGGCCTCTGCCACCGTGCAGACCAACGCCATCACCATCGATCCCGACCGGCTGCTCGACCTCAAGCCGGGCGAGACTTATGGCGGCTCGGACGAATATTCACCGCTCGACTTTCCGATCAATCCGGAGCGCGTGGCGCCGGTATTGCGCACGCTGATCTCGCCGACCAAGACCCGCGCCCGCATCTACGATCCGAACGGCAGCTTGCTGGTCGACAGCCGCAATCTCGAGAACGTGCTGCGCTACAATTTGCCGCCGCCGGCCGAGAAGCCCGGCATCGTCGAGCGCGGCATGGTCGCGGTGCGCACCTGGCTGAACCGCGGCGACCTGCCGCTCTATCGCGAGCTCGGCCCCGAAAACGGCAATGGCTATGCGGAGGTGGGCGACGCGCTGCAGGGCCAGAAGCGCTCGATGGTGCGGGTCAATGCGCGCGGCGAGGTGATCGTCTCGGTGGCGGTCCCCGTGCTGCGCTCGCGCGCCATCCACGGCGCCCTGATGCTGTCGACGCAGGGCGACGACATCGACCAGATGGTCACCGCCGAGCGCCTCGCCATCCTCAAGGTCGGCGGCGTCGCTGCCGCCGTGATGATCATGCTGTCGCTGCTGCTTGCGAGCACGATCGCAGGTCCCGTGCGCCGGCTCGCCGACAGCGCCGAACGCGTCCGCCGCCGCATCAAGGCCCGCATCGAGATCCCCGATTTCACCCGCCGTCGCGACGAGATCGGCCATCTCTCGGGCGCGCTGCGCGACATGACCAGCGCGCTCTACAGCCGCATCGAGGCGATCGAGATGTTCGCCGCCGACGTCGCCCATGAACTGAAGAATCCGCTGACCTCGCTGCGCTCCGCGGTCGAGACGTTGCCGCTGGCGCGCAACGAGACCAGCCGCGCACGCCTGCTCGAGGTGATCGAGCACGACGTCAAGCGGCTCGACCGTCTCATCTCCGACATCTCCGATGCCAGCCGCCTCGATGCCGAATTGCAGCGTCAGGATGCGATCCCGGTCGACGTGCGCCGCCTGCTGACGACGCTGGTGTCCGTCGCCAACGAGACCAAGCTCGGCCATGACGTCGCGGTCGAGACCCGCTTCGAGGGCCGCGGCCCGGCCGACACCTTCGCCGTGAGCGGCCACGATTCTCGGCTCGGACAGATCGTCTCCAACCTGCTCTCCAACGCGCAATCGTTTTCCGAACGCGGCAGCAAGGTGCGCCTCACCTGCCGCCGCGTGCGCGGCGAGATCGAGATCGTGGTCGATGACGACGGTCCCGGCATTCGCGACGACGCGCTGGAGCGCATCTTCGAGCGCTTCTACACCGACCGTCCGCATCAGGGCTTCGGTCAGAACTCCGGCCTCGGCCTGTCGATCTCCAAGCAGATCGTCGATGCGCATGGCGGACGCATCTGGGCCGAGAACCGCGCCGGCCCGCCGGACGACGAGGGCGCGCCGACGGTGGCGGGCGCACGCTTCGTGGTGAGGCTGCCGGCGCTATGAGTGACGGCGGCCCCAGCGTGCACGCCTCCGCGGTCAGGGTCGGACAAAGAGCGGTGCTGATCCGCGGCCCCTCGGGCTCCGGCAAGTCACGCCTTGCCTTCGATCTGATCATGGCAGGGCGATCAGGCGTGATCGAAACGGCCGTTCTGATCGGCGACGACCGTGTCCATCTGGCGACACTCGGCGAGGAAATTGAGGTGCGTCCCGCGCCGACCCTGGCCGGCTTGATCGAGATCCGGGGCCTCGGAATCCGCCGCTGCGACTTCGTGGAGCATGCGACCGTCGGCCTCGTGGTCGATCTGGACGCAAGGGATGCGGAACGGCTGCCGCTGGCCGAATCCCTAAAAACAAGCATTTTAGGTGTCGAATTACCGCGTATTCCAATCAGCCGCGACTATTCGCCCCTCCCGCTGGTTGTCGCGGCCTTGACCACTACCAAGAGTTAACCTTCTGCTAAGCCCTCAGGCGATTGTTTGAAGGGAAATGGTAACCATATGAACCCCACTATCGCGACCGAATAGACCGGCGCAGCTCCCCTTATCCTTCCGTCTAGATTCAGGGAGATACGCAACATCCCCCCTTGCGCGGGGGCTCTGGATGGTCAAAGTGGCGCGTTCGTGCGGTGCACCAAAAGCGCCCGCGAGGAGTTTTCCGATGATTGGTCTAGTACTTGTGACCCACGGGCGCCTTGCCGACGAATTCAAGGCAGCGCTTGAGCATGTCATGGGCCCACAAAAGCAAATCGAAGCGATCACGATCGGCGCCGAGGATGATTCCGATCTCTGCCGTAGCGACATCATCGAGGCGGTTAACCGCGTCGATTCCGGCGACGGCGTTGCGATCCTCACCGACATGTTCGGCGGCACACCGTCGAACCTCGCAATATCCTGCATGAGCCGGCCCAAGGTCGAAGTGCTCGCGGGCATCAACCTGCCCATGCTGGTGAAGCTCGCCAAGGTGCGCGAGGAGCGTCCGCTGCCCGACGCGATCGCGATGGCGCAGGAAGCCGGCCGCAAATACGTCACCATCGCCAGCCGCGTGCTCGCCGGCAAATGAGCGACGACGCGCCACAAGCGGGGACAGGCGTGCCCGCGGGCGCGATCTCCAAGGAGCTTCTGATCATCAACAAGCGCGGCCTGCATGCGCGCGCCTCGGCGAAATTCGTCCAGGCGGTCGAGCGCTTCAACGCGCAGGTGTGGGTGACGCGCGGCGGCGAGACCGTCGGCGGCACCTCGATCATGGGCCTGATGATGCTCGCAGCCGGTCCCGGCACCACGATCACGGTCGCGGCGGCCGGCGAAGAAGCGGAAGCCGCGCTCGCGGCGATCACCGAACTCGTTGAAAGCAAGTTCAACGAGGAAGGGGTTTAGGTTTTCTCCCGCCAAGCGCTCAGTGCCGTAGGGTGGGCAAAGGCGCTTAGCGCCGTGCCCAATGTCTCCCGACAATCACAACCAAAGTCTTGGGCACGCTTCGCTTTGCCCACCCTACGGCACTTTCTTACTTCGCCGGCCCTGCGATGTAGACATTCCAGGTCATCGCCGGACCGGCTTTGCCGTGGGTGAAACGGCGCGTGGTCATCACGATGCGCTCGGCATTCGGCGCGGTGTCCGACACCCATTTCTCGAAGGCGGGCAGGCGGCCGTCGGTCGGATCGAACACGCCGATGAAGCCGTATTTCTTGACGTCATCGAGTGACGTCAGCCCGGAATTCCAGGGCTCGAGCGGCAAGAACGCGGCGGGATGATCCGGGCTGTAGAACACCATCGGCTGGATCGATTCCATGGTGCCGGCGACGATGGCCCAGCGCGACGCAAAGCGGGTGTGCCAGGCCTGCGTCAACTCGCGCGCCAGCTCCGAGCGCGCGCCGTAGGTCGCGGTGTTGCCGGTATTGGCCGCCATCTCGCGCGCGGCGATCCAGGGCGAGGCGGCGAGCGTCGCGGCGCTGATCACGAGCCAGATCGCGGCGATGTTGAACAGCGCAGCGCTCTGCACCCGCAGGGTGGGGATTGCGACCAGTGCCAGGGGCACCAGGAAGAACAGCGAGATGCCCCAATCGGTCTTCATGTAGATGCTGAACACCAGCGCGCCGAGCGGCGGACCGACCGCGACGATGATCTGGATGATCCAGACGTTCAGCGCCTGCGAGAGGTTGACCCCCGGATTGACGCCGCGCGCCCAGGCGCGGGTGACGATGCGCAGCGGCGCCCGCCGCAGCAGCGTGAACCAATGCGGCACCAGCGCCATCGCGAGCGCGGCGAGCGCCACCGGCAGCGCCAGCAGCGCGACATTGTGCAGGACATAACCGGCGACGAGCCGGTGCATCAGGCCCGCGTCCTGCAGGCTGTAGGTGTCGCCGGCATAGGTCAGCGGCACGAAATGCGCGTCCGCCAGCCAGACGATGTGCGGGATCATCGCGACCACCATCGTCGCGATCGCGACCCATGGCGCCGGCGACGACAGGAAGCGCAAGCGCTCCGGATGGATCAGCGCGGCAAGGCCGACGGCGCCGATCATGGTCAGCACCCAATATTTCGTCATCAGCGCCAGCGCGCCGGCGAGGCCAAGCAGGACTCCGGATTGCCAGCTCCGCTTCTCGAACGCGTTGAGATATGCGAGCACGAGTAGCGGCAAGGTGACGAGCTGGAGCAGATCCGGATTGTACTTGAAGCCCTTGAAATTGAAGATCGGGTAGAGCGCGATCATCACCACGACGAGGAACGCGCGCCGCGCATCGACCACGCGCAAGGCAACCAGCCAGCAGATCACCATGCCCAGACTCACCGTGGTCATCGCAAGCGCATAGGTGGCCCAATCCGCCGCCGGGAACATCTTGAACCAGACGCCGGCGACCCAGCCGGAGAGCGGCGGGTGCTTGCCATAGCCCCAGAGGAATTGCTGCCCCCAGCCATAGGCTTCTGCGACGTCCATATGAACGTCCTGCGCTGCCTTGAGATTGATCAGGATGAAGGTCCAGAGCACGCCATGCAGGATGGCGAGCTGGATCACCAGCCACAATCTCGCCTCGGGCCGGGTCGCACAGGCGACCAGCCAGGCCCGGAAGCGGGCATAGCTGAGACGGGTCTTTGCGCGCGTTCTGGTGGTGGGAAGAGAGGTCGTCGACATGGGCCGTTGCCTAGCGCGTTTTGGCCCGTCATGGAATCAGCTTGGCGTGAACAAAGACCCTGAAAATACAGCAATATGGTTGCCGCACGGGGATGTGAGTGGTATCCCGCGCCCATGACGACCGTCCCCATTTCCAACATCCGCAATTTCTCCATCGTCGCCCATATCGACCATGGCAAATCGACGCTGGCCGACCGCCTGATCCAGATGACCGGCGGCCTCTCCGACCGCGAGATGGCGGGCAAGGAGCAGGTGCTCGATTCCATGGACATCGAGCGCGAGCGCGGCATCACCATCAAGGCGCAGACGGTGCGTCTTTCGTACCGCGCCAAGGACGGCAAGGACTACGTCTTCAACCTGATGGACACGCCCGGCCATGTCGACTTCGCCTACGAGGTCTCGCGGTCGCTGGCGGCGTGCGAGGGTTCCCTCTTGGTGGTCGACGCCAGCCAGGGCGTCGAAGCGCAGACGCTCGCCAACGTCTATCAGGCGCTCGACAACAATCACGAGATCGTCCCGGTCCTGAACAAGGTCGACCTTCCCGCCGCCGAGCCCGAGAAGATCAAGCAGCAGATCGAGGACGTCATCGGCATCGACGCCTCGGACGCGGTCATGATCTCGGCCAAGACCGGCCTCGGCGTGCCCGACGTGCTGGAAGCCATCGTCACCCGCCTGCCGCCGCCGAAGGGCGATCGCGAGGCGACGCTGAAGGCGTTGCTGGTCGACAGCTGGTACGACGTCTATCTCGGCGTCGTCGTCCTCATTCGCGTCGTCGACGGCGTCATGAAGAAGGGCAGCCGCGTACGCATGATGGGCACGGGCGCCGCCTACGACGTCGAGCGCGTCGGCTTCTTCACGCCGAAGATGCAGCAGGTCGACGAGCTCGGCCCCGGCGAGATCGGCTTCATCACCGCCGCGATCAAGGAAGTCGCCGACACTCGCGTCGGCGACACCATCACCGACGACAGGAAGCCGGTCGCGGACATGCTGCCGGGCTTCAAGCCGGCGATCCCCGTGGTGTTCTGCGGCCTGTTCCCGGTCGACGCCGACGATTTCGAGACGCTGCGCGCCGCGATGGGCAAGCTGCGCCTGAACGACGCCAGCTTCTCCTTCGAGATGGAAACCTCCGCCGCGCTCGGCTTCGGCTTCCGCTGCGGCTTCCTCGGCCTGCTCCACCTCGAGATCATCCAGGAGCGGCTGTCGCGCGAATTCGACCTCAACCTGATCGCGACTGCGCCGAGCGTCATCTACAAGATGAAGCTCACCGACGGCACCGAGCTCGAGATCCACAATCCCGTCGACATGCCCGACGTGGTCAAGATCGCCGAGATCGACGAGCCCTGGATCGAGGCCACGATCCTCACGCCCGACGAATATCTCGGCAGCGTGCTCAAGCTGTGCCAGGACCGCCGCGGCGCGCAGAAGGAGCTCACCTACGTCGGCTCCCGCGCGATGGTGAAATACGACCTGCCGCTCAACGAAGTGGTGTTCGACTTCTACGACCGCCTGAAATCGGTCTCCAAGGGTTACGCCTCGTTCGATTATCATCTCACCGACTACAAGCCGGCCGACCTCGTCAAGATGCAGATCCTGGTCAATGCCGAGCCGGTCGACGCGCTCTCCATGCTGGTGCATCGCACCCGCGCGGAAGGGCGCGGCCGCGCCATGGTTGAGAAGATGAAGGAGCTGATTCCGCCGCACATGTTCCAGATCCCGATCCAGGCGGCGATCGGCGGCAAGGTGATCGCGCGCGAGACGGTGCGCGCCCTGCGCAAGGACGTCACCGCAAAATGCTACGGCGGCGACATCACGCGTAAGCGCAAACTTCTGGAGAAGCAGAAGGAAGGCAAGAAGAAGATGCGGCAATTCGGCAAGGTCGACATCCCGCAGGAAGCCTTCATCGCCGCGCTGAAGGTGGATAGCTGAGGCCCGATCAGAGCCGCTACCGAATATCTCGTCCCTCCTGCGCGGCCGAAGCCGCCGCTTCGGCGAGGCGAAGGCCCGAGCATTCGCATTCCTGCTGCCGCCACAAAAACGGTCGGACGACCAACGTCTCGAAACAACCCCATGCACAGTAGCCATGGTCTTGGTTGCATTCGATATTTTTGATTTACCGAAATTGGCTTGACCACCGGGCAAAACAGTGGCATGATGCCACCCTCGCATCCCTCGGGAATCTCTGATTGAAACGCGCGATTTTGCGCGCCCGCATGCAGATTAGATCCGACTGGTCTTCCCCCGAATGGCCATCGACCGTTTCAGGACCTGCTCGGCATCGGCATAGCGGCCTTGATACTTGTAGAGACCGGCGAGGTTTTCCAGAACGCCGGCGAGATCCGGATGGTTGGGGCCGAGGGTTTTCTCGAAAGTGGCCGCCGACCGCTTGAACAGCCGCTCGGCCTCCGCGTTACGGCCCTGACGCCCGTAGAGCGCAGCCAGATTGTTCTGTGCCTGCGCGATGTCGGGATGATCCGGGCCGAACGCCTTCTCGGTCACCGCTATCGACCGCCTCAGCAGGCGCTCGGCATCGGCATAGCGATGGCGATTGATATAGGCGTCGGCCAAATTGTTCATCAACACCGTGGCTTCGGGATCGTCGGGACCGAGCGCCTTCTGCAGCACGGCGAGGCCTCGCTTGAATAGCGGTATGGCCTGATCGTACCGGCCCTGATGGCTGTAGACCGCGCCGAGGTTGCTCAACGCCATCACGATCGACGCATCATTGGGGCCGACCGTCTTCTCGCTGATGGCGATCGAGCGCTTGAGGAGCGGCTCCGCTTCTGCGTAACGCTCTTCCGCGCGATAGAGATCGCCCAGATTGTTCAGCACCATGGCGACTTCGGCATGATTCGGACCGAGTGTCCTCTCCCGGATCGCCAGCGCGCGCTTGTACAGCGGTTCGGCAACAGCGTATTGGCCGAGATTGTAATGGATCGTGCCAAGGTCGTTCAGCGGCATCGCGACGTGGGCATCATCAGGGCCGAACTCCTTCTCGCGAAGGGCCAGCGACTTCTGGGCCAGAGGCAGCGCTTCCATGTACTTCCCGGCCCGATAAAGCTGCTTCATCTGCAGCGCAAGCGCACCCGCCTCGTCTTGTTCGGCATGGGATGGCGCGCCGAATGACAAGCTCAAGGCGAGCGCGGCGACTGCGACGTAAATCGATGCTTTCAGGGGCTTCATCACGCGTTCCTTGGTCGCGGGTCTCACCGACATACGCGACGTTGGTGCAGCCGGAAGGCGGAATGGTTCAAAGCCCTCGCCTGGGCGGCTGCCCCCGGCCTGGGGCACAAGAAACATCGAGGTGTTGCCCCGGACGAGTCTTCTGATCCAGGCAAGCTGCCGGCGACGCCCCGCCCGGTATCTGGCCCCTGATCCGAGTGAGACGGCTTACGAGCATTTGGGGCGTGCTATAGTCTGGCTATCGCACGGCAGTTTCGAGCGAGGTCAGATGAGACGGCGCGCATTCATCGGGCTCGTGGCGGGCGCAATCGGCTGGCCGCTCATCGCACGCGCCCAGCAGTCCTCCGCAACGCCGCGCGTCGTCCAGTTGGGACCGGTCGAAATCCCCGCGCAGATCGCTGGAACCAAGAGGCTGCTTGCAGAGCTTGGTTACGTCGAGGGGCGGATTCGACTCGAGTTTCGTCACGCGGCCGGAGATGCCGACGCGCTGCCGGCGCTCGCGCAGGAGATCGTGCGGGATGGACCGGTGGACGTGATCATCGCCATCAGCACTCCTGCCGCTCTTGCGGCCTACAAGGCAACGCGAACAATTCCGATCGTGACCCTTGCTGCCGTCGACCCTGTCGCGTCCGGACTGGCCGACAGCCTCGCCCGCCCGGGCCGCAACGTGACCGGCATCGCGGTTTTCTCGGAGGAAACCACTGTAAAGCGGGTCGAGCTCATGCGGGAGATCCTGCCCCAGGCCGTCCGCCTCGGGACTGTCACGACAAAGGTGTCGAGCGGTGCACAGAGTCTCACGCCGGTTCTGGAAGCCGGCCGCAAGCTCGGCTTCGAGGTCGAAGCAATCAACATCGATGATCCCGCCAGCATCGGGACAATCCTGAGCCCGGACAACCTCGCCCGATTTGACGGTCTAGTTTTCGTTCCTGATGTCGTGCTCAGCGCCCACCTGGGCGAAGTCGTCAGGCTGGTGAACCTGAGCAAGAAGCCTGCAATCTTTGCTTCACCGGACTGGGTCGCGAACGGCGCTTTCATGTCGTTCGGCCCCGACTTTGCAGACGCAGGGCGCCGCTTGATTGCGCAGGTTGATCGCGTTCTACGGGGCGCAAAGCCGGGCGACCTGCCTTTCGAACGACCCACCAAGTTCGACCTCAGGATCAATCTCCGCATCGCCAAGGCCCTGGGTCTCGACCTGCCTGCAACCGTCGTCGCCCGCGCCGACGAGGTGATTGAATAGCGCGCAGAATTTGATCACGCTCTACCGCCTTTGCCGTCGTCCAGTAAGCCACCATCCCTGCTGCGCACCATCGACAAAACAAAAAGCGCGAAGAAACGCATGGAAGGGGATCGGGAGTACGCCAGCACGCCCGATCCCTGATCGATCAGGACCTCTGCTTCGCCTCGACGTAGCGCGCGAAATTGTCGAGGATCGCCTGCCAGCCGGCTTGCTGCTGCTCCACCGAGTGCGTCGTTTCGCCATCGAAGGCGACGCGGACGACGACCCCATTCGCGCCGGGCACGAACTCCACCTCGGCTGTTCGATCGCCGAACGCGTATTCGATCCGCTTGTGTTCGATGATCTTGGTGTAGGTGCCGGCGAAGTCGAAGCCCATGCTGCCGTCCTTGGCTTCCATCCGCGACGAGAACGCGCCGCCTTCTCGCAGGTCGACCGTCGCCTTGGTCGTATGCCAGTCGTCGGACGCCGCATTCCACTTCACGATGTCGGCAGGCGTCGTATAGGCCTGCCAGACCCGATCGATGGGGGCTGCGACGCTGGTTTCGACGGTGATCCTCATGGGCATTGCTCCAGTTCAATTCTTGCATTTGAGATGACGAAATCACTTCCTGTGTGCCGGCCATCCGCGGCACTTCCGGAATTGTAAACCAAGGACGATCGAACCTCGTCGGCGCCGACACCGTCGTCGTGAAATATCGTGATCAAGCCGCCGTCAGGTCGTCATTGCCCGAGCTGTTGAATCACGGCGGACCACAATGCGAGCGGCTCCCGCAGGCTTCCCGGCTCGAACGGCTTTTGGCGAACGGCCGTGTGCACCATGACGAGCTTGGAGGCCGGATCGACCAGGATGACTTGGCCGCGAATGCCGAGCAGGGCAAATCTGCGCTGCTCGCCCGGAAGGATCCACACCTGATAGCCGTAACCGAAATAGGGTGTAGCGACGCGCGGGGCGAGATGACCATCGGCCGGCCTGACGGTGGTGGCATCCAACAGCCACTGCCGGGGGATCAATTGGCGACCTTCCCAGACGCCGTCGTTTGCGAGCAAGCGGGCCAGGCGCGCATAGTCGCGCAAGGTTGCATTGAAGCAGCAAAAGGCAATCTCCTGCCCGCTGCCGTCGATCGCCCACGACGCGTCCGCTTCGGTGCCGATGACGCCCCAGATCCGGTCGTGGAGATAGTCGGCAAGTGGAATGGCTGTGGCCGAGCGCAGCACCAGGCCGAGTATCTCGGTTTCGACGCTTGCATAGTGCCATCTGGTCCCCGCTGGTGCGGTTCTGTTGTTGAATTGCGCGACGATGGCCGCGGGATCTTTTGCCTCACCACCGAACAGCGCCCGCCCCAGCCGGGCGATGTCGTCCTTCCCGTCATAAACTTCCGAGAATTCGACGCCCGAGGACATGTTCAGCAAGGCGCGGATGGACGTGTTTCCATATTCCGTTCCTGCAAGGCCGGGGACGTAGGTCGAGACGACATCGTCGATCGACTTGATCTGCCCTTCCGAGACCGCGATCCCGACCAGCATGGCCACCAGCGTCTTCGCCATGGATTGCGAGAGAAAGCGATCGTGATCGGTCCGCGCATATTGATAGTGCTCGTACAGGATGGTGTCGTCCCTGGCGATCAGGAGCCCTGTCGCCGGGTTGCGCTTGAGGTAGTCCGCGATGCTCAGCCGTTCGTTGTTGAAGCTGTAGGCGATCGACGGCTCCGGTGAGCGCTTGAAGTGCCACGGTGCCGCCGCGCGACGAACCGTGCGCGAGGGGTAGATGTCGCCGAAATGGCTGTAGACCCCGACGAGCTTGTCGAGCTGCGTGGCCGTGCCCCGGGTGCCGACCGGATAGCCGTCAGCCGCGCCGTAGAGTTCGGCATCGGGGCCGCTCTCCGAAAAGACCGGGCCCGGCTCGCGCGGTGGGCTTTGGCCGTCCTGTGCGCATGCCAGGGATGCCAAGACCGCGGCGGCGAAAATGACGGGAAGGAAAAGGCTGCGGCGATTGAGCGGCCTGCAGAGCACGTCCCACTTCATTGAACTTGCCTCTTCACACATTGCTGTGTGTGCGCGCATGAGAACAACCTCGCAGGCCGGGGACCGAAGGCATGCTATCACCGCGGGCAGGCAATGTCAGCGTGCCGTTGCAGCCCGCCTTGCCCTCTCGCAGAAGTTAGGCCACCATCTCTGCTGCGCAGCACCCACAAAAGCAAGAGCGCGAGGAAACGCATGAGCAAGCCGTCAGGCTTCGACTATGGCTGGGTCGTTGTGGCCGCGGGCGCGCTGATGACCTGTGTCGGGTTCGGCACGATGCTGTCCCTTGCGGTGTTCCTGCAGCCGATCTCGGAAGCGATGGGCTGGTCGCGCGCCGGCGTGTCCGCCGCGGCGACGCTGGATTTTCTCTGCATGGGCGTCGCCGCATTCCTCTGGGGCGCACTGTCGGACCGGTTCGGCACGCGCATCGTGGTGCTCGCGGGAAGCCTGCTGCTGGGGCTCGGTCTCGTCACTGCGAGCCAGGCGGCAAGCCTGTGGCAATTCCAGCTTTGCTTCGGCGTACTGATTGGCATTGCTGCCGGCAGCTTCTACGCGCCGATGATGGCGCTCGCGAGCGCTTGGATAGAGAAGAACCGCAGCCTTGCGGTGGCGCTGGTCTCCGCCGGGATGGGCGTCTCGCCGGTGACGGTGGCGCCGACCGCAAGCTGGCTGATCACGGCCTATGACTGGCGCACCGCGATGCTGGTGATCGGCATCGCTTCGTGGGCCTTGCTGATCCCCGCCTGTTTCCTGGTGCGTCCGGCACCGGCAGCCGCCGGCCCGTCAACCGCGGACGCCTCGCCCGAGGTCGAGCTGACCGCGGCGCAGGCACTGCGCACGCCGCAATTCATCGCGCTCGCCGCGGCGCATTTCGCCTGCTGCGCCGCGCATTCCGGCCCGATCTTCCACATGGTGTCCTATGCGATGATCTGCGGCATCGCCCCGCTGACGGCGGTGACTGTCTACAGCGTCGCCGGCGTCTCGGGCCTCGGCGGCCGACTGCTGCTGGGCGCGCTCGCCGATCGCATCGGCGCAAAGCCCGTGTTGGTCGGCGGCCTCCTCGTGCAGGCGATGTGCATCGCGACCTATCTCGCGGTCGCGCAGCTCGGCGAGTTCTATGCGCTCTCGGTGGTGTTCGGCCTCGCCTATGGCGGGGTGATGCCGCTCTATGCGGTGCTAGTCCGCGAATTCTTCGGCGCGCGCATCATGGGCACCGTGTTCGGTGCGGTCTCAGCTTTTGCCAGCCTCGGCATGGCGCTCGGGCCGTGGGCCGGCGGGCTCGTGTTCGACAGCTTCCAGCAATACACATGGCTGCATGTCGGCTCCTTCGCGATCGGGCTTGCGGCGGTCGCGGTGGCGCTGAGCTTTCCGACGAAGCGCAGGCAACCGCTCGATCTCGGTCGCGCTGCGGCGTGACGGGGCGGCGCATACGGTTAACGGAGAGAGCGGCGCCCAAGAGGTGAACGCTCACGCCACCAGCGCAGTGTCTTCGCCGTCGATGCCGCGCTGCGCCGCCAACAGCGCGACGATCTCCGCATTCGGCCGGGCCTTGCTGAACAGGAAGCCCTGGCCTTCGTCGCAGCCTTCGGTGCGGAGGCAGCTGAGCTCGGCTTCGGTCTCGACGCCTTCGGCCGTGATGGTGACGCCGAGACCCTTGCCGAGGCTGACGATGGAGCGGATGATCGCCTGCGCCTCGCGGTTGGCACCGAGATCGCGCACGAAGGACTGGTCGATCTTGATCTTGTCGAACGGGAAGCTGCGCAAATAGCTGAGGCTGGAATAGCCGGTGCCGAAATCGTCCATGGAGATACGCACGCCGAGCGCGCGCAGCGCATGCAGCGTGGCCAGCACCTGGGCGCTCTTCTCGAGCAGCAGCGTCTCGGTGATCTCGAGTTCGAGGCGCCGCGGCGGCAGGCCGGAATGTTTCAGCGCGTCTGTGACCATCGAGAGCAGATTGCCGCTGCGGAACTGGAGCGGCGAGAGATTGACGGCGACGCGGACGTCGTCCGGCCAGGCGGCAGCGTCCATGCACGCCCGCCGCAGCATCAGCCCGCCGAGCGGATTGATCAGGCCGGTGTCCTCGGCGACCGGAATGAATTCGGCCGGCGAGACCATGCCGCGCTCGGCATGCGGCCAGCGTACCAGCGCCTCGAAGCCGGTGATGCGGCCGCTCTGGAGGTCGATCAGCGGCTGGTAATAGGGCCGCAGCACGTCGTTCTGGATCGCATCGCGCAGCTCGACCTCGATCTTGCGGCGGCTCTGCGCTTTCGCATCCAGCGCCGCCTCGAAGAAGGCGAAGCTGCCGCGCGCGTCCGCTTTGGCGCGCGACAGCGCCATGCCGGCGCTCTTGAGCAGCTTCTCGGACTCGTCGCCATCGCCCGGCGCCATGGCGATGCCGATCGAAGCGCCGATCACCACGGAATGGCCGTCGAGCAGATAGGGATCGGCGATGGCTTCGAGCAGCCGCTTGGCCAGCATCACCGCGTCCTCGGGGCGCGTCAGCCCGTTCTGCAGAACCGCGAACTCGTCGGAATTGAGCCGCGCCAGCGCGTCTTCCTCGCGCAAGGTCGAGCGCAGCCGCTTGGCGACGCCGCGCAGCAGCTTGTCGCCGACGGCGTGTCCCAGCGTGTCGTTGACCGACTTGAAATTGTCGAGACCGAGGATCAGCAACGCGACCTTGTCGGTGCTGCGCCGCGTATGCAGCAGCATCTCGTCCATCTGCTGGCGCAGCAGATTGCGGTTGGGCAGGCCGGTCAGGGCATCGTGCTGGGCCATGAAGGCCAGCCGCGCCTCGGCGCGCTTGCGCTCGGTGATGTCCATCAGCGCGAGCAGCACCGCGGGCTGCTCGGCATAGGTCAATTCGCGCGAATAGATCGCAAGGTCGATCAGCACGCCGTCGGCCTTCACGTGCTTCCAGGTGCGTCCCGCCTGCTCCTCGCCGGCGGAGCCGGCGGCCCAGGGCGGCTCGCTGTCGAAGGCCTGGAGGCTGCGGATCGTCAGCTTCTCGAACTCGGCGCGGCCATAGCCGTAATGCGCGATCGCGGCATCGTTGACACCGAGGATGCGCTGGTCGTCCAGCGCGCAGACGATCATGGGAACGGGATTGCCGTCGAACAGCAGGCGGAACGAGGCCTCGCGCTGCTTCAGCTCGGTGATGTCGACGCGCAGGCCGACGACGCCGCCATCCTCGGTCAGCCGCTCGTCGATCAGGATGACGCGGCCGTCGGCCAGCTTCTGCTCGTGACGGGCGCCGGGCTGGTAGAGCTTTTGCAGCCGCTCGGCGATCCATTCGTCCTCGTTGCCGATGGCTTCGGGATAATCACCGCGGGCGACGCCGATGCGGAGCGTGTCTTCGAGGCGTGCGCCCTCCTCGAACAGATCGGCGGTCTTGCTGTAGATCTCGGCGTATTCCTTGTTCCAGAGAACATAGCGGCCGTCGGCATCGAGAAACACGATGCCCTGCGGCAGGATGTCGATGGCCTGGCGCAGGCGCTCATGGGATTTGCGCGCTTCGGCAATCGCGGCCTCCGCCTCGGCGCGGCTGCGCAGAAGTTCATCGCGGTCGCCTGGCGGATGCGGCGCGCGTGCGAACCGCGGCTTGCGCGGCTGTCGGCCGGCGCGGGCAAGCACGTTACGCTTTCGCTTTCCTGTCTTTCGAGACCCCAAACTCAAATTCACTCGTCCCAGTCGCGCCCGGCGGCCGCAAGCTTTGGGGCAAGTGTCTGAAAAAACAGTAATCCTGCTTGGCTGCAGCCCGCGCCAGGTCGCCCCCTTGCTGCCCGTTTGCGAGGCGCGGGTACGTGGACGAAGGCCACCGGCTCATTCCGACGCCGCGGTGGAGCATCGATCTGGCGCAGAATTGCGCGCAGGCTTGATTCCTTTCCGCGCAGCGCGCGCGATTGCATGCGGAGCGCTTCCATTCCCCATGTCGCGCACCAATTTTGGGCAATGCGGCACAGGGTTATCGCGGCGTTAAGAATCGGCCGGCAGGATGCGATTTCCGAATGACTCAATTGGAAATGCGGATCGTGGTGTTGCGCACACCCTCGCGCTGGACCAGCGCGAACAGGGTCGCCGCATGCGCGGGATGCAGCCTGACACAGCCATGGGAAGCCGGCCCGCCGAGGCGGGAGATGTCCGTGGTGCCGTGGATGGCAAAGCCGTGGTGGAAGAAGATCGCGTGCGGCATCGGCGAATTGTAGTATTTTCGCGAGAAATGACGCCGCATCATCGCCTGCGGATGGAAGGTGCCGCTCGGCGTGCCGTAACCGCGGCGGCCGGTCGACACCGGCCAGTTGAAGCGCGGCGCGCCGTCGACGCGCACCGACATGCGCTGCGATGATTTGTCGATGTCGACCCGGAGGTCGGCACGCGCCGGCGACATGCAAAGTCCCGCCAGCACACATGCAGCCAGAGCGACCCGCCGCGCGGCCTGCGTCGGAAAAAATGTCATACTCAAAAAGCCTCTGCATCCACGGCATGATGTCGCCGGCGCCTCGCGACTGTAAAGCCGCGGTGAGGCAGCACCCGCACGGCAAGCCTAATTCTTAACCCTGAGGCGGTGTTGGGCTATAAGATTCGGGCATGAGTCCCCACCGCTTCGCCCCTCTCCTGCTTTTAGCGACATTCCTGGCTGCCGGCAGCGCGCTGGCCCAGGACAAAGGCAGCGTCACCCCGAAGGCTCTGCCCCCGCTCGCCAATCCCAACGATCCCGGTCTCGGCGCCAAAGAATTGTTCGCGCGCAAACTGCTGCCGTCGAAGGGCCCGGCGCATGTGGTCGGCTCCTACACCAGGGGATGCCTCGGCGGCGCCGCGCAGATGCCCGTGAACGGCGACAATTGGCAGGTGATGCGGCTGTCGCGCAACCGCAGCTACGGCCATCCCGACATGATCGCGCTGATCAAGCGGCTCGCGGCCAAGGCGCACAGGGATGCCGGCTGGCCCGGCATCCTGGTCGGCGACATCGCCCAGCCGCGCGGCGGGCCGGCGCTGTCGGGCCATGCCAGCCACCAGATCGGCCTCGATGCCGACATCTGGCTGACGCCGATGCCGGACCACCGGCTCTCACGCGAGGAGCGCGAGGAGATGAGCGCGGTGATGATGGTGCGACCCGACCGGCTCGACGTCGATCCGAAGGTGTTCACGCCGGGCCATGTGCTGGTGCTGCGCGATGCGGCGCGTGAGCCCGCCGTGCAGCGCATCTTCGTCAACGCGGCGATCAAGAAAGCGCTGTGCCGCGAGGCCAAGGGCGACCGCGCCTGGCTGTCGAAGATCCGCCCGTGGTGGGGCCACGATTATCACTTCCACATCCGCATGCATTGCCCGGCGGGCGCCGGGGAATGCGAGGGCCAGCCGTCGCAATCCGAGGACGAAGGCTGCAAGCCGTCCGATCTCGCCTATTGGTTCTCGGACGCCGTGCTGCACCCGAAGCCCCCGCCGGAGCCGCCGAAGCCGAAGCCACCGATGACGCTGGCCGAGATGCCGGCGGCCTGCAAGGCGGTGCTGCATGCGGCCGATGTGAAGCCATAAGCATCCCCAGGCGCGAAGCGCCCGGGATGACGAGCTCGTTGGTTGGCTCGCGCCGCTGAAATACGCTAGGATGGTGCCGCCGCCGTGCCGTAAGCCCGCGGCCTTCCGGGACGCGCATCCCGTTCTTCAACAACCCCACCGCAAGCCTGCATCCCCGCGTGGCCGACGATGAGATTTGACATGCGCGTCCTCACTTTCCTTGCCGCACTTTCGCTTGGCGCTACCTCCGCCTTGGCTGCCGACGAACCCAGCGGCTGCGACAAGTTCAAATGGTCCATCGAGCGCGAGCGCGCAGCGCTCACGGCGTCGGATCGCCCCAAGCTCGCATCGGGAAGCGAGCAGGCAGCCCTGCCGTCATCCGCCATCACGCTTGGGCTGGTCGTCCCAGGTGAAGCCAGGCTGCCGACGCCGCCGGAGCGGGCGCCGAAGGACGGCACCTTTGCCGGCTTCACCAGCATCAAGGCGCCGAAGGCCGGGCTGTACACGGTCAGCCTGTCGGCCGGCGCCTGGGTCGACGTGGTGCAGGACGGGCATTTCCTCAAACCGGTGGCCTTCAGCGGCGCGACCGATTGCGCCGGCATCCGCAAGACCATCAAATACGAGCTGTCGGGACAGCCCTTCGTGCTGCAGGTCAGCGGCGCCAAGGAGAACTCGCTCTCGATTGAGATCCTGCCGGCGCAATAGGCCAAACAGCCGCCTTTGACCTGGCGGCCCAGCCTGCTATCTTCGCAGGTGCGATATCCCCGCCGGCCGTAAGCCGTTGCCGGGACACGCGGACAGCGCTTCCGCCCGTCGCAACCTGACTTGAATCCAACGCCAGATTTGCGCGTGCATTTGCACGCGCGGGCTCGCACGGAGCGCTATCCCATGATTCGTATTGCCGGACTTTTCGCCGCCTTCCTCATCCTCGCCGGCGCGAGTTTTTCGCCTGCCAGCGCGCAAGACAAGACCATCACCGTGTTCGCCGCCGCCTCGATGAAGAACGCGCTCGACGAGATCGATGCCGCCTACACCGCCAGGACCGGAGTCAAGATCACCGCGAGCTACGCCGCGAGCTCGGCGCTGGCCAAGCAGATCGAGCAGGGCGCACCGGCCGATGTGTTCGTCTCCGCCGACACCGACTGGATGGACTACGCAGTCTCCAAGAAAACCATCAACGAGCCTTCCAGAGTCAATTTGCTCGGCAACAGCATCGTGCTGATCGCGCCGAAGGATTCCAGGATCGACAACGTCAGAATCGCGCAGGGCTTCGACCTCGCCAAGCTCGCCGGCGACGGCAGGATCGCGACTGGTGACGTCAAGTCCGTTCCAGTCGGCAAATATGCCAAGGCGGCGCTGGAGAAGCTCGGTGCATGGCAGGCGGCCGAGCCGAAATTCGCCATGGCCGAGAGCGTGCGCGCCGCGCTGACGCTGGTCGCCCGCGGCGAGGCGGCGCTCGGCATCGTCTATGCGACCGACGCCAAGGTCGAGCCCGGCGTGAAGATCGTCGGCAGCTTCCCGGCGGATTCGCATCCCTCGATCATCTATCCGGTCGCGGCGACCACGACCGCGAAGAGCGAGACCAGCGATTATCTCGCCTTCCTGCGCTCGTCGGCCGCCAAGACCATTCTGGAAAAATACGGCTTCAAATTCCTGGTGAGCCCCAGCACCTGATCCTCGTCGCTTGATGCTCGACATCTCTCCCGCCGAATGGACGGCGATTCTGCTCTCGCTCAGGGTCGCCATCATCGCAACGCTGGTGGCAACGCCGTTCGGCATTGCGCTGGCCTGGTTGCTCGCGCGGCGTGATTTCTGGGGCAAGTCGCTGCTCGATGCGCTGGTGCATCTGCCGCTGGTGTTGCCGCCCGTCGTCACCGGCTATCTCCTGCTTCTGACCTTCGGCCGCAAAGGCCTCGTTGGCGGATTTCTCGCCGACTATCTCGGCATCGTCTTCTCGTTCCGCTGGACCGGCGCGGCACTCGCCTGTGGCGTGATGGCGTTTCCGCTGCTGGTGCGGCCGATGCGGCTGTCGATCGAGGCGATCGACCGCCGGCTCGAGCAGGCCGCCGAGACGCTCGGCGCAGCGCCATGGAAGGTGTTCTTCACGGTGACGCTGCCCTTAGCACTGCCCGGCGTGCTCGCCGGCATGGTGCTCGGCTTTGCCAAGGCGATCGGCGAGTTCGGCGCCACCATTACCTTCGTCTCCAACATTCCCGGCGAGACCCAGACGATCTCGTCCGCGATCTATTCGCTGATCCAGACGCCTGACGGCGATGCCGCCGCCGGCCGGCTCGTCATCGTCTCGGTCGTGCTCGCGCTCGGCGCGCTGATCGCGGCCGAATGGTTCGCCCGCCGCGCCACCGCGCGGCTGCACGGGAATTGACCATGCTGCGCGTCGATGTCGAGAAACGGCTGGGTGAGTTTTCGCTCTCCGCGTCCTTCACCAGCGACGGCCGCGTCATCGGCCTGTTCGGCGCATCGGGCGCCGGCAAGACCTCGCTGGTCAACATGATCGCAGGGCTGCTGCGGCCCGATCGCGGCACCATCGTGATCGATGGCGAAACCGTCGACGACACCGCCGCCGGCCTCCACGTGCCGACTTATCGCCGTCGCATCGGCTATGTCTTCCAGGATGCCCGACTGTTTCCGCATCTGAGCGTCGCGCAGAACCTCGATTACGGACGGCGGATGAACGGCCTTGACCCGGATCACGCGCAGCACAGGCGCATCATCGACCTGCTCGACATCGGCGCCCTGCAGGATCGCCGCCCCGGAAAACTCTCGGGCGGCGAGCGCCAGCGCGTCGCGCTCGGCCGCGCGCTGTTGTCGCGGCCGCGCCTGCTGCTGCTCGACGAGCCGCTCGGCGCGCTCGACGAGGGCCGCAAGCTCGAGATCCTGCCGTATCTGACGCGGCTGCGCGATGAAGCCAACGTGCCGATGGTTTATGTCAGCCACGACGTCGCCGAGTTGCGCCAGCTCGCGACGCAGATCGTGATGCTGAAGCAGGGCCGGGTGACAAGTCTCGGCGGGGTGAAGGTGCTGGCGTAACGGGGGAGTTTCGTAGCCCGGATGGAGCGAAGCGCAATCCGGGACGGTGCCACGGGAGAAGCATCCCGGATTACGCTTCGATCCATCCGGGATACCCGTCCGGCTGCGAGGCGCGCCTAAACTCCCGCCACCGACGCCCACAAATCCGCAAGCTTGCGCCGCAGCGTTTGCGCCCGCGTCAGCGGCGCGGGCGTTTCGTCTTCTTCGGGCAGGCGCAGGCCGACGACGTTGACGCGGCCGCCGGAGATGCTGCGTGCGACCAGCACGATCTCGTCCAGCGGCAGCTCGGCGCCCTCTTTCGGCGCGTGGTCGAGATGGACGTCGAAATAATCGGCCAGGGTCAGCTTGCCGTCGTCCTCGCCGACCTTCACGCCGTAGATCTCGGCGAGTTCGGCGAGCGTGTGCTCGCCGGAGACCATGAAGTCGCCGAGCAGATGCGGATCGGGCGCCGAGCTCGGCTGCATGTCGACGAAGAAGCGGTCGAGCGCCTCGGCCTTCTCCGGCGGCGCCAGCAGGTAGATGTAGTCGCCGGGCGCGATCGGATCGGCCTCCATCGGCGTCAGGATGTTCTCGTTGCGGATCACCAGCGTCGGCTTCGACCACGACGGGATCAGGCCACGGCGGAAATACAGGCTCTTCGGCCGCACCGGATAGCCGACCAGCTGCTGCTCGAGCTGGCCGGGCAGATCGAGCTCGACGCGGCGCGGGCCGCGCTCGGCGCGCGGCAGCGCCACGTGGAGCTTGCGCGCAGCAGGCGCCAGCGTCCATCCCTGCAGCAGCAGCGAGATGATGACGACGACGAAGGCGACGTCGAAATAGAGATAGGCCTTGGGCAGGCCGACCAGCATCGGGATCGAGGCCAGGAAGATCGCGACCGCGCCACGCAGGCCGGTCCAGGCGATGAAGATCTTTTCGCGCCAGTTGAAGCGGAACGGGCCCAGGCACGCTAAGACGGCGATTGGCCGCGCAATCAGCATTAGCACCAGCGCGACGGCGATCGCCGGCAAGATGCTGGCACCGAGCCGATTTGGTGAGACCAGGAGGCCGAGCAGCACGAACATCACGATCTGCGCCAGCCAGGTCGCCGCGTCCAGGAAGGCCACCACGGAATTATGCGCGCGCGTCGGCCGGTTACCGATGATGATGCCGGCGAGATAGACCGCGAGGAAGCCGGAGGCGTGCATGATCTGCGAGCCGCCGAAGATCACGAGCGCAGCCGTGGTCACGAACGGCGCATGCAGACCCTGGGGCAGCGCCACCTGGTTGAGCGCGATGACGACGAGGCGTCCGCCGATGACGCCGACGACGGCGCCCAGCACCGCTTCCTGGATGAACTCCACCAGCACATGGCCGGGTGAGCTCGTTCCCAGCGAGATGTATTCCACCAGCATAAGCGTGAGGAAGATCGCGAAGGGGTCGTTGGTGCCGGATTCCGCCTCGAGCGTCGCGCCGACACGCGGGCGCAGGCGCAAGCCCTGGGTGTGCACCAGCAGGAACACCGCGGCGGCGTCGGTCGAGGCCACCACGGCGCCGACCAGCAGCGATTCCGACCAGTTGAGATCGAGCGCGTATTTCGCGAACGGCGCCGTGATCAAGGCGGTCAGGAGCACGCCGATCGTCGCCAGCACCACGGAAGGCGCGAGCACGGTGCGGATGCTGGCAAAGCGTGTCCTGAGGCCGCCGTCGAACAGGATTAAGGCGAGTGCGACCGATCCGACCAGATAGGTGGTGCGGACGTCGTCGAACTGGAGCTGGCCGGGACCGGAATCGCCGGCGAGCATGCCGATGACAAGGAAGACGAGCAGCAGCGGCGCGCCGAAGCGCAGCGCCAGCAGGCTGGAGAGAATGCCGGCCATGACGAGGACGGCGCCGAGCAATATGGCGAGACTGACGGAATCGAGAGAGGCCATCCACCTTCCGGGTACAAATCGCTGGAATATCCATCCTTATCGTCGGCACTCTCCTGCGCCAACCCATTTTCTCCCGCTCGCGGCAATGTGCCCGCATTTTGCGGCCTTAACGCGCTTCACTTCACGGTGTATCGATGGCTCGGCCGCACCCTTTGTGGGATTCTGCGGCTCCCTCGAATCATTTGCGCCCGCCTGCTTCCCGACGAGACCGATGGACATGGACCTCAAAGACTTCATGGAGTTCGTGCAGACTACTGCACGCAGCGTCGGGGCGGAAATCTCGTCACCCTGGTTCTACCTGCAATTCGGCCTCATCCTGGCCGCGGCCGGCATCGCCTATGCCGCTGAGGCCGGCATTCGCAGCCGGGTCGACATGACGTCACTGGCGATGCGCTGGCCGCTGCCGCTCCGGCACTTCGCCCGGGTGATGGTCGCGAGCGCCTCGACGGCGGTGTTCACGCTGCTCGTGATCGTCTCGCGCGTGGTGATGTACCACGCGACCTGGCCGAGCCGCAGCTATCTCCTGATGGTCGCTGCCAAGATGGGGCTGGCCTGGCTCGTGATCCGGCTGGTGACGTCGGTCCTGCGCAACGCGTTCATCGTCAAGCTGGTGTCGATCACGGCCTGGTTCGTCGCCGCGCTTTCCATCATCGGGCAGCTGGAAACGACGGTGGAGCTGCTCGATTCCTTCGCCATCGTGCTCGGCGGCCTCAGGCTGACCCCGCTGTTGGCGATCAAGGCCGGCGCGCTGCTGCTGATCGCGCTCTGGCTGACCAATATCGCGAGCAATTTCGCCGAGAGCCGGATCAACGCGACCACAGACCTGACGCCGTCGGTGCAGGTGCTGCTGGTGAAGATCATCCGCATCGGGCTTCTTGCCGTCGCAATCGTCATTGCGCTCGGCGCCGTGGGTATCGATCTGTCGGCGCTCGCGGTGTTCTCCGGCGCGGTCGGCGTCGGCATCGGTATCGGCCTGCAGAAGATCGTCGCCAACTTCATCTCCGGCATCATTCTGCTCGCAGACAAATCGGTGAAGCCCGGCGACCTCGTCACCATCGGCGACAACACCGGACGCATCAGCGCGATGAAGACGCGCTATATTTCCGTCGCAGCCGGCGACGGGCGCGAATTCCTGGTACCGAACGAGGATCTGGTGACGCAGAAGGTCGTCAACTGGACCTATACCGACAAGAACACGCTGGTGAAGATCGCCTTCGGCACCAATTACGACGCCGACCCCAGGCTGGTCTGCAAGCTCGCCGCCGAGACCGCCGCCGCCCACCCCCGCGCCCAGAAGGGCAAGCCGCCGAACTGCATTCTGACCGAGTTTGCGGAGGCAGGGATGAAGTTCTCGTTGACCCTGTGGCTCGCCGACCCCGACGGCATGGACACCGTCAAAAGCGACGTGATGCTGGCGCTGTGGGACGCCTTCAAGCAGGAGGGCATCCGGGTTCCCTACCCGGTCCGCGAAATCCGCATCCGCGGCGGCGCCCTGCCGGTCGAAACCACCGTAGAAGTCCCGAATTAGGCCGGCTTTCGGGCGCACAGAGTACGCTCGGCTTGCATGAAGGCCCGCAATCATTAGATTAGAGCCTGAAATCAAGCCTTTCCGCCGATATTGCCACTAGACCGAGCCCGGAAGACAGTTCCCGCATGAGCTACGTCGAAGCCACCGATACCTCCCTGCGCAAGACCGGACAGATCAAGCTGCATGGGCCGGCCGCCTTTGCCGGCATGCGCAAGGCCGGCGCGCTGGTGGCGAAGTGCCTCGACGAGCTCACCGACATCGTCGCGCCAGGCGTGCCGACCTCGACGATCGACGAATTCGTCCGCGACTTCGCCTTCAGCAACGGCGCCTATCCGGCGACGTTGATGTATCGCGGCTACCGCTACTCGACCTGCACCTCGCTCAACCACGTGGTCTGCCACGGCATGCCCGGCGACCGTCCGCTGAAGGAAGGCGACATCGTCAACATCGACGTCACCCTCATCGTCGACGGCTGGTATGGCGATTCCAGCCGGATGTATGCGGTCGGCCCGATCGCGCGCAAGGCCGAGCGGCTGATCGAAGTCACCTATGAAGCGATGATGCGCGGCATCGCCGCCGTGAAGCCCGGCGCCACCACCGGCGACATCGGCCACGCCATCCAGAGCTTCGTCGAGCCGCAGGGCATGAGCGTCGTGCGCGATTTCTGCGGCCATGGCCTCGGGCGCATGTTCCACGACGAGCCGAACATTATCCATATCGGCCGTCCCGGCGAGGGCGTGCAGCTCAAGCCCGGCATGTTCTTCACCATCGAGCCGATGATCAATCTCGGCAAGCCGCACGTGAAGATCCTCTCCGACGGCTGGACCGCGGTGACCCGCGACCGCTCGCTGTCGGCGCAGTTCGAGCATTCGGTCGGTGTGACCGCGACCGGTGTCGAGATTTTTACGCTGTCGGAGCGGCACGGCGAGAAGCAGATCGGGTGATGTTGCGGCAAGCCGATCCTGCATGACCCGAATTTGCTGGCGCAATTGACGGTTGCAAAATCGCGGTTCCCCGGCAATGCTGGCGACCGATGCCCGCCAAACCAGACCACGACAAGAGCAGCCTTGAGAACACGCCGCACTATCACGGCCATCGCGAGCGGCTGCGCGAGCGCTTCTACAGCGCGGGCGCGGATGCGCTGAGCGATTACGAGCTGTTGGAGATGGCGCTGTTTCCGGCGCTGCCGCGGCGCGACACCAAGCCGCTGGCGAAGACGCTGATCAAGACCTTCGGCTCGTTCGCGGAGGTCGTGCATGCGCCGATGGCGCGGCTGCGCGAGGTCGACGGGGTCGGCGAGGCTGCAATCAACCAGCTCAAGCTGATCGCGGCGGCAGCGCACCGCGTCGCCAAGGGCGAGGTCAACAGCCGCAACGCACTGTCGTCCTGGAACGAGGTAATCGCCTATTGCCGCACCAGCATGGCCTTCGCGGACAAGGAACAGTTTCGCCTGCTCTTCCTCGACAAGCGCAACCAGCTCATCGCCGACGAGGTGCAGCAGACCGGCACCGTCGACCACACCCCGGTCTATCCGCGCGAGGTGATCAAGCGCGCGCTGGAGCTGTCCGCGACCGCGCTGATCCTGGTGCACAACCACCCCACTACCCACCCTATGATCACGTTGGATCACGTTCAATACCGATGAATCATCAACGATATATCCGATTTTTTCTTCATTGCACACAGGGGGCGGCTATGGCAAATTGGGAGCGGTAAGAGGGGTTGAAAGCGGCTTTCCGATCCCAGCAAACGATCCCCGTTTCTCCTCGACCGATCCCAGTTGCGGCACAGGAGGAAACGCCATGCCAAG
This sequence comes from Bradyrhizobium daqingense, assembly GCF_021044685.1. Lineage (NCBI taxonomy): Bacteria > Pseudomonadati > Pseudomonadota > Alphaproteobacteria > Hyphomicrobiales > Nitrobacteraceae > Bradyrhizobium > Bradyrhizobium daqingense. Next base: position 1,665,025 of record NZ_CP088014.1, on the reverse strand, counting down.
CCTGACCGACACCGCGATCCGACATGCGTTGAAGCGGGTGGAGCTAAGTCAGAAACAGGAAAATCTCGCCGACGGTGAAGGGCGCGGCACCGGCCGCCTCGTGCTTGTCCTCAAGCCCATGCCGAAGCGCGTCACCGCCGACTGGATGGCGCAGCAATGGCGCGATGGGAAGCGGACCAAGAAGAAGCTCGGGGCTTATCCCTCCATATCGCTCGCCCAGGCACGCGAAATATTCAAACGCGACTTCGCCGACGTCATCCAGAAGGGTCGCAGCATCAAGATCGCTACCGACACGCGCCCCGGCACCGTCGCTGATCTGTTCGAAGGCTATGTCGCCGCGCTCAAGGATGCGAGCAAGCCGTCCTGGAAGGAAACGGAAAAAGGCCTTAACAAGATCGCCGACACGCTCGGACGCAACCGCCTCGCTCGCGAGATCGAGGCCGAGGAAATCATCGAGCTGATCCGCCCGATCTACGAGCGCGGTGCCAAATCAATGGCCGACCATGTGCGCTCCTATCTCCATGCCGCCTTTAGCTGGGGCATGAAGTCTGACAACGACTATCGGCAGCAGTCTTCCAGACGCTTTCGACTCCCTTTCAATCCGGCAACCGGCATTCCTACCGAGCCTAAGATCCAGGGCACGCGCTGGCTTGACGAAGACGAGTTTGTGCAACTCTATCGCTGGCTGGAGAGCCCCGACACGCCGGTCCACCCCTCCTATCCCCGCGCGGTGCAACTCATCATGCTGACAGGGCAGCGCGTCGAGGAGATCGCGCGGTTTCATGTCAATCAATGGGACGCCAGTGAGCGAATCATCGACTGGTCGAAGACCAAGAACCTCCAGCCGCACGCTGTCCCAGTGCCATTGCTTGCCGCCGAGCTGATCGAAAAGATCAAGCCGAACGAGTATGGCTGGTTCTTCCCCTCCGCCAAGGACCCCTCGAAGCCTGTCAGCCACGGCACTCTTTATAGCTTTGTTTGGCGGCAGCGAGATCGCGGCGTGATTCCATATGCGACAAACCGCGATCTCCGGCGCACGTTCAAGACGCTCGCCGGCAAGGCAGGCGTGTCGAAGGAAATCCGCGATCGCCTCCAGAACCACGCGCTACAGGATGTCAGCTCCAAGCACTACGACCGCTGGCACTATATGATCGAGAAACGCGCTGGCATGGCGAAATGGGACAAATTCGTGCGCGCCATGCTGGCGAAGAAGCGACTGAAAGAGGCCGCATGAGCTCGCGGCCGCGAAAGCCCCCTCGCCGCAGCGATGCGCTCGGTTCCGCTGGCGAAGTGGACGCGCAAAGCTACACGGCGTTCGTCGGGGATCTGAAGCAGAAGATCGCGGCGGCACGCCACCGAGCCAGCTTGTCGATCAACCGCGAGCTAGTGACGCTCTACTGGACGATCGGGCGCGACATCCTGGAACGGCAGGAGCGCGAAGGTTGGGGTGCCCGGGTGCCTTCCGCAATACCAAAGACCCGCGCGACGTCGTCATCACCGACCGTCGGCAGAACGCGCCTCTGCCGAAAGACGCTCGCTGGACCTTCTACGCAACCTTTGCCAGCCCCTTGAAGGCGGCGGTTGCGTTCGGCGTCAATGACACCCCCAAACTTCGCCGACAAGTGCAGACCCACGGTTTTCACCGTGTCCACATCCCGCGAATGCTGCGACGCGCCTAATCCAGGAGAAATTGAAGGCATGATGCAGTTCAACGACAGGTGCGACAGAGCGGATACCCATCGCCGAACGCGAGCGGCCATCGCACGCTTTTATTGAGCCATAACGAGACCGCCAGATATGGAAACGTTCAACCTTGATCCCCGTCAACTTGCCCGGATCGAAGCCGTTCATCGCGGGTTCCTCTATCAGCACCTCTATGCCGCCGCGTGTCTGTTTGATGCTGCCCGGGCCGGTGTGACCCATGTCATCGTCGAGAATGATGAAGACGTCGAACTCGTCCAGCCTGACAGACGAATCTACCTACAAGTCAAAACTCGGGCATCTAACCTTATTCTAAGCGACATTGATGGCGCACTCTCAAGGTTCGCGGCTATTAGACAGGAGCACGAGGAAGGTCGACGGAGCGGTTCATGCCAGTTCGTCATAGTATCGAATAGTGCGCCTGGGCCGGAATTTGCCAAGCTTATCACAGGTAAAGAATGGCCGTCCGACACCAGGCTCCATTGGCCGCAATCACCGGCGGTAGACGAAGCCCTTCCCTTGCCGTGGAGGACCATCGCGGATGGTTTCGAGGCGTGCCGAGCGGCTGCCGAAACGCTTCCTTTTTCCGTATTGGCTCCAGAAACCCTCGTCTGGAAAATCGCTGGCCGGATGATGGCAGCAGCGGGTGGGATTGAGCCAAGCTCCAATCACACGTTCACGGTTGAGGAATTACCGGCACTCTTCGAGCAGCTTGTTGTCCAACTCCAAGATTTTCCTGCTCCGCCGCTTCGATATCGTCCGCAGGAACATGAACCAAATCTGGCAAATGGCCAACGCGTGCGGCTCGTCGTCGGCCTCTCCGGTGCAGGAAAGACGTCCTGGGTTTCTCAGACAGCTCTGCATACTTCTGACCGTCTGGCATATTACGATATTGCCGAGATATCCGGCCCTGCGCTGGCCAATGCCGTCGCACGCGAACTTGCAGCTCGCATCTTCGGATCGCGTGGCGGCAAGCTAGGCGAGATCTTGTTACCGGGCGCAAGCGGCACCGAAATCCTGTTTGCGATCGGTCGCCACCTAGCCGAGGACAAACTCACCGCGACTGTGGTGTTGGATAACGCGCATCGCATTGCAGCCGCGGATTTGGTTTCGCTGGTCGGGGCCTCCGATCAGCTGCAGTTTGTGCTTCTCGCCCAGCCCAGCGCAACGATCGCCCGAATCGAGGCAACGCTTGGCGTGAAGGCGGAGTTGCTTCTCGGCTGGTCCAATGAGACGGCCGCGGCCGAGGGAGCGTCGCTCGGATGCCGTGGGGATTTCTCAGACTATGAGCGCTTGTTGAAAATCACTGGTGGGCTGCCGCTCTACGTCCAGAATGCGCTGAAAATTGCGGCTGAAAGCTACGAGGGGGTGGTCACCCGAGTCTGCGCGGCGCTTGAGGACCGCACCCATATTGTCGAGACTGCGCAAGAACTTATTCTGTCAGATGTCTTCGACAGATTTAACGACCCTGAGCGCCGCGCTGTCGCGGCGCTCAGTCTCAGCGACGTCCCACTGACTCAATCCGAAGCCAGTGTCGTATTGAAGCGCGCCTTCGACCTCGAGCCGGAGATCGCGGCCACGGCATTCAGGCGATTGCGAACAAGCGGTACAATCCAGATTTTCGGTGTCGATCGTTTCAAGATTCACGATGCGATGAGACCGCTCGGCCGCACCTACCTGAGTGACGCCGGGGGTGAGCATCTGCAAAATGCACGCGAGGCCATTCGCGACCTCCTTATAAAGGCACTACCCAACGATCACGACCGTCAAAGAGTTTTTCTTCTCCTGAGGATGTTTGTCGCTCTTGGGAACGTGAAGCCTCTCGTTGAGATGGCCACCGACGAGATATTTCACGAACTAGTCATCTGGAACGGAAGTTCGTGACATTAGTTGATCGCTCGGATCTCTAGAGAGGAGAGCGCTCGTGGCGAATGCAGGTGTGAAAGGCCGGCCGATCGCGCCGTTGGTGCTGAGTTCGCAGGAGCGGGCGTACTTGGAGAGGCAAGTTCGTCGTCATCGTGTAGCCCGATCGCTATCTGAGCGATGCCGCGCGATCCTGCGGTGTGCAGATGGTCTGCCAAGCAAGTCTGTGGCTGCCGAACTTGGCATCCATGAACACACCGTCGGCAAGTGGCGCCGCCGATTCTTGAAGGATCGTTGTGATGGCCTGCTTGACGAAGCCCGCCCGGGCCGCCCTCGAACCATCGACGATGATCAGGTTGCCGAGGTAATCGAGCGGACATTGCGTACGACGCCGCCCGACGCAACGCACTGGTCGATCCGCTCGATGGCTGCGGATACTGGCTTTTCTCACACCACGATCCGCCGAATGTGGACGGCGTTCGGCTTGCAGCCGCACCGCAGCCAGACATTTAAACTATCGAGCGATCCGCTATTCGTCGATAAGGTGCGCGATATTGTCGGGCTTTATCTGTCGCCGCCTAACCGAGCCGTTGTCCTCAGTGTCGATGAGAAAAGCCAGATCCAGGCACTCGATCGCGAGCAGCCGGTCTTGCCGATGATGCCTGGGGTGCCGGAACGTCGCACGCATAGCTATGTGCGGCATGGTACGACCACGCTGTTTGCCGCGCTCGATGTCGCTTCCGGCTTCGTCATTGGCAAATGCTACAAGCGCCATCGGGCGCTCGAGTTCTTGAAGTTTCTCAAAGAGATCGACGCTCAAATCCCTGAGGGGCTCGCTGTCCATATCGTCATGGACAACTACGCTACCCACAAGACCCCCAAGATTAAAGCGTGGCTCGCTCGCCGGCCGCACTATCATGTCCACTTCACGCCGACTTCCGCGTCGTGGATCAATCAGATCGAGCGCTGGTTCGCTGAACTCACCAGAAAGCAGATCCGGCGAGGTGTTCACACCTCCGTCAGGCAGCTCGAAGCCGACATCCGTACCTTCATCGAATTGCACAACAACAACCCGAAGCCCTTCAAATGGACCAAGTCCGCAGACCAGATCTTGGCTTCCGTCAAACGCTTTTGCCACAAAGCCCAGCAGACTTTATGTGGCGAACTTTAGATTCATGTGACTAGGGCGCGGACTCATAACGAGCGGCGAGCCATAGCCGGATAGATGCAAGTTGGATGAAGGCAAGGTAGTTTCCAGCAAGCCTGTCGTAGCGCGTCGCCACCCGACGGCATTGTTTGATCCTGTTGAAGAACCGCTCGACGCGGTTGCGGGCGCGGTAGAGATACGGGCTGAAGCAGATCGGATCGGTCCGATTGCTTTTCGGCGGGATATTGGCCCATGCGCCCTTTTTCATGGCAAGCTCCCTGATCCAGTCAGCGTCGTAGCCGCGGTCGGCGAGCAGCATTGATCCGGATCTCAAACGAGAGAGCAGTTTACCGGCAAGTCGAACGTCGTGCGCCTCGCCAGGACTCAACGCAAGTTGTACCGGTAGACCATTGCTGTCGACCACCGCGTGGATTTTGCTCGTCAGACCGCCGCGTGACCTTCCCATCGATTGACGCCAGTTTCTTGTGATGCAGGCCCCATGTTGATGTACGCGAACAATGGAAGTGTCGATCATCTGCACGGCAGCATCATGGGCGCCGGCCAGTGCGCTCATGAGCTTGGCCCACACGCCGGCCCGTCGCCAGCGAACGAATCGATTGTAGCAAGTGGTGTACGGACCGAAGTTTTCTGGCAGGTCGCGCCATGGCGCTCCGGATCGCAAGACCCAGAAGATGCCGTTGAGGACACGACGGTCATTCACCCGCGGCACGCCGCGCGACTTATTCGGCAACATCGGCTTAATGACGGACCACTCATAGTCCGTGAGTTCGTAGCGCATGATTCGGCCCCTTCCGTTGTGTGGCTTGAATCATGGCTCGGCTGTCGGGCTCAACTGGTCGCTATGCACTCGAAAGCCGACCGATTATGCTCACCTTGAGTTTTGTCGTTCCTGACCCAATGTATGGTCCGGCCGTGCGTAGCAAGAGGTTCGTCGATCAGGTGGTGAGTGGTCTTGCATCAATGTATCCGGCCTTTGATTGGAGCATTCTCTCCGGGCCATCATGGATATCAGCGCGCGTGCGTTCTCATTAGCGGACAGGCCTCGATTGGGCCATTTGGGTCACCAGTGTTCGCATGCGCCGGGAAGACCGAACCTCCATCTCGTCTCATCCTCTCGCAGACCTTGGCTGGAACCTGTTGATGGGGTTACGTCATCGCTTGCTCCTCCTACCTCGCAGTTCCTGTGTTCGAGCCGGGGGCCGTTCCTTCGTCCCGGCCCGCAGGACGTGCGTCGCGTCGCGCGCACGGGCGGTCAAGGCCGGCCGTTGCGCTTTGCTTGCGGCTGGCTCCGGCGTTGCCAGGCCGCGCCTTGACCGCCCCGAGCACGGCGCGACGATCAAGCGGATTGGACGTCTGCATCGTTGGTCCTTGTCAGCTCGAAGGCGCGTCCTTTAGCCAGCACCGCCCAGGCGATGCGGGCAAGCTTGTTGGCGAGTGCGATCGCTAGCACGTTGTGGTGCAATCGCTTCTTGGCGGCTTCGATCCAGGATCTGAGTCCGTAACGTTCCCAGTTCTTGATCCTGACCAGCACCACCCATGCCGCCTGCACGAACAGAACGCGCAGGTAGCGATTGCCGCGCCTTGAGATTTTGCCGAGGATCGTGCGGTCTCCCGTCGAGATCTGCTTGGGCACCAGTCCGAGCCAGGCGCCGAAGTCACGGCCTTTGGAGAAGACGTCTCCAGTGCCGATCGCGGCTACCATGGCGCTCGAAATGATCGGCCCGATGCCAGGCACCGTCATCAGGCGCGAACATGCCTGATCTTGACGGGCCAGTGCTTCGATCTCGCCGGAGAGGCTATCGATGCGCTGATCCAGCCGGCGCCAGTCGCCTGCCAACTCCTCGATGACACGCAACATGCGTGGCGACAGGGCATCGGTGCGCGTGGCAAGGATGGTGGGCAGTTCTGTGCGCAGGAAGCCGATACCCTGGCGCACCGCGATCCCGCGTTCCAGCATGAAGGCGCGAATCTGGTTGATGATGCCGGTGCGTTGCGACACCAGCCGCTCGCGCACCCGATGCAGCGCCTGCAGATCCAGTTGCTCCGCGGTCTTGGTCGCCACGAACTTCATCGTCGGGCGTTGCACGGCTTCGGCAATCGCTTCGGCATCATTGAAGTCGTTCTTCGGTCCTTTGCTATAAGGGCGGACATATTTGGCCGGCATCAACCTGGCATCGTGACCTAGCGATGCGAGTTTGCGGCTCAAATGATGTGCGCCGACGCAGGCTTCCATGTCCGAAGCGACCGGCGTCAACGCGAACGACCTTCAGTTGGAGCGAGGACGCCCGCAGGTGCTGCTTCATGGCAAGGGACGCCGAGATCGCGTCGTTCCCATTCCTCAGGATTTGGTGCGATCGCTGACCAACCTATTGAGCGAACGCGGCCTCGCCCATCATGAACCGCGGCCAATCTTCGTCGGGGTCCACAACGAGCGCCTGACGCGTTTCGGCGCGACACACATCGTGCGGCGTGCCGCCTCCCAGGCCGGGTCCACGAGGCCAAGCTTGGAGGGCAAGCCGATATCGCCGCACATCTTCCGGCATTCCCTCGCCATGAAGCTTCTCCGGTCAGGCGTGGACCTCCTGACGATTCAGGCTTGGCTTGGCCATGCTCAGGTCGCCACGACCCACCGATACGCCGCTGCGGATGTCGAGATGATGCGCCGGGGACTTGAGAAGGCGGGCGTCTCAGGCGACGGAAGCGCTTCTGGCCCAGATCGCCGTCGCCAAATATGCCGATGGCCTGCCGCTCTACCGGCAGGAGGCTATCTACGCCCGCGACAAGGTCGAGCTCGACCGCCAGTTGATGGCGCAATGGATGGGCAAGCTCGGCTTCGAGCTCGAGATCATGGCCGACTACATCTTCAGCGAGGTCAAGAAGGCCGAACGGGTCTTTGCCGACGAAACCACTTTGCAGACGCTCGCTCCGGGCTCCGGATCGACAAAGACGGCCTATTTATGGGCCTATGCCAGGGATGATCGAACGTTTGGCCGCAACGGTCCCCCGATGGTGGCTTATCGCTTCGAAGACAGCCGCTCCGGTGAATGCGCGGTCCGCCATCTCAATGGTTATCGCGGAATCCTGCAGGTGGATGGCTACGCCGCCTATAACAAGCTCGCGCGATCCGATCGCGGCAATGATTGCATCACAGGCTGGCTGCTGGTCACACTGCAGACGCAAGTTCTACGAGCTGCATGTTGCAGGGAGCTCAGAAGTGGCAACGGCGACGGTCGAGCGGATGGCGAAGTTCTGGCAGGTCGAGAAAACGATGCGCGGTCAAAGCCCCGACACTCGCGTTGCCGCGCGCCAGCAAGCCTCCGCGGCGATCGTCGCAGATCTCTTCGATCTCTGGCAGCAGACCTTGCGTCGGATCTTCGGCAAATCAAAACTGGCTGAGGCGATCCGCTATGCCGTCTCGCGCCGTGCCATCTTCGAACGATTTCTGACCGATGGTCGCATCGAGCTCGGTAGAGTCGACGACTGACGCGGTGGCTACAGGTTCCGAGGAGTTGCCGTTGGCCGGCAGCTTTCGCTGAGTGCCGGTGGCTCATTTCGGACCATGGCTCCGTTTCCAGTCGCCGCTCGTCAAACCGGACGTGCGGATTTCCCGCATCCGGCTTTCTCTCAACCCATCAAGCCTTCGCTCTCGGCACGTCGGCACGCGCTCTTGGGAGGCGGTAGAGGCCAAGCGTTTCATGCAGGTATTCCTGCGAGTAACGGTTGAAGCCCCGGCCACGTGCCCCGGTGCGCTGGACCAACCAATGACGCAGACGACGGTCGACGTATTGCCGAATGAGGTTGTAAGTTTCCACCACTGGACCTTGGTCGAAGTAGCCGCACCAGCCGCGTAGGAAGCGGTTGATGACAGCGACTGTGTTCTCCGGTGAGTCCGGATACCACTGACGTGTCGTGCGGTCGTGGACCTGTCTGAGCAATCGTCGAACGGCTTTCTTGGAAGGTCTTGTGCCAAGAAAGGCTTGACCTCCCTTTCCATAGAAGCGTCCGATCGTATACCCTCAGAAGGGGCTGCGGTCGGTAGTCACCCGCCGTCAGCTCCTGTCTGACATTTTCCAGCCATCGTTCGCGTCCCTCGGTTTCGATCTGAGCAAATGTGATGCCATCCGCCCCCGGCGACCCCCGGTTTGCTCGGCAGCGCCTGTAGGCTTCCTCCAGCACATCCAGTCTGCAGATTTTGTCCCAAAGAGAGTAGAATCGATAATCTGGTTCAGCCTTAGCTTTCGCCTGCAGCGAGGTCTGAAGTTTCTGAACGGATATTCTCGGTGTTACTAGGTTCATCACCAATCGCCGTGTTCTCGACTACCGAAACCGGCAGCTTTACGTCTTGCCTGCCGAAATCGAAGTAGTCATACTCAACTTTGGCTGACCAGCCGGGCAGGAAGGCATACTCGATGCCCGCACCCAATGTGCCGCCAAATATGTTCTTGGTCGCTCGGCCATCGGCAGCACCGTTAGCAGCAAAGCCAGCCCCCAAGTTCGATGTAACGGCAAAGGACTGGTTGATGCCGATGCTGGAATCGGCCCAAGCTGCGCCGCCCTTGATGTAGACTAGGCCGCGGTCGCCCACCGTGACGCCGACCCGTCCGGTGATATCGGCAATCCATTTGGTGTCGTTCGTGCAGTTCAAGACCACAAAGCAGCCAGTGCGCCCCTTGATACCACTCCATAAAAAATCGCTTTCCACGCCGTAGACCATCACACCGGACTGGAAATTGTAACCGGCTTGTACGCCGCCGAGGAAGCCGTTCAGCTGCACCTGCGGCAATGGCACATTCAAATCGGCAGTGCCGCCGATGAGCTGGTTTACGGTCTGGTTGACGGGGGCGCCAATGAATGTATTGCCCACAGCGAGGTCGGTCTGGCTGGTACCCCAACCCGAGCCTACACTGCCGCCGATGTAACCTCCAGTCCAGCTGAAGAGAGGATAAACGGGAGCCGGCGCTTTGACGACAGGTGCCGCAGGCAAATCAGCAGCTAAACTTCCGCTCCCAAAAGCGATCGTCCCGAACGCAATGATGCTCGCGAGCGACAATTGCTTGTTGCACTTCATCCGAGAGTCCTCCTGCTGAGCACGGAAAAATATTGCGTAGCTTGTCCCCAAGTTGTGGTTAGCTCGATAGTTCGAGCTGGCAGGCAGATCACCTCTCCAATCTGGTAGGAGGCAGCATCTTGCTGCAACTGCGACAGCCGCTTCTTGCCGTGTCCATTCCAGAGAGGCGAGCAGGCTCTGCTTTCATGCTTGTACGACGGTGCTCAGCAATCCTTTCGCGAAGATCCGTGACACGGCCGAATAATGGGCTATTTTACAAAGCCACGTCGTGGTGATTCTCGCGGCCCTTGGCCGACGTATTGCGCGGTATATCGTTAATGGCTGGGCCTCGATTTGGCTGCGATTTCCACGTTCGCTCTTGATGCGACCCACCATCGGGAAGGGTAGGCTCGATGTCGACGACTCGTGCGTTTCATGTCGTTGTCGTCCGGGACGCGTAGAAGATGTATGTCCTTGCTCTGGTCACCCAAAAAGGCGGAAGCGGCAAGAGCACGCTGGCGGTCGGAATTGCAGTCGCAGCGTTGGGGAACGGGGAGCGCGTCGCAATTGTCGAGGCGGATCCACAAGGCACGATTTCAAAATGGAAAGAGCGGCGCCGCCATCCCGATCCCCGGGTCGTTCGGGTCGCTGATTCGGCCGAAATAGAACGGGCGCTCGTCAGCCTTGAAGCCGAGGGGATCTGGCTTACGGTTATCGATACCGCCGCCACGAACAATGCACTGGCCATGCGCGCCATCGCGAGGGCCGATCTTTGCCTGATCCCGGTGCGTCCGAGTCCCGCCGACATCGAAGCTGCGATACCGACGCTGATTGCTATTCGTAGGCTCAACCGCCGATTTGCTTTCGTCCTCGCTCAGACGCCACCGCGGGGCTGCCGCGTGAGTGAAGCCGCGACGTCGCTCAATTCGCTCGGGGTGCTCGCGCTTCCCTATGTCGGACAGCGCAATGACCATCAGGACGCGCTTGGGGCAGGATTAGGCGTGACGGAGTTTGCACAAGAGGGAAGAGCCTCGGAGGAAGTTCGTGAGCTGTGGCGCTGGATCTTGAAGAAGCTTGTCGAGGGGTCGTCAGATCATGAACCACACGCAAGAAACGAAAAAGCCGCGTACTAGGCAGACGCGCTGCGCGCGACGCTCGCTCGTGGAGCTTACCGCGGCGGCGAGCCGAGCCGTTGACGATGGCCTGTTTGTGCTGCCCCGCGGGATTGCTGCTTCCAATCTGCGATCGGAGCACTCAGGCCCGAATACGTCTGATCAAACAATTCTTGCAAGGCAAGCGACGGCTCCGAGTCCCGTTGCGGTGCTTGAATCTCGGAATGCGGCGGCGCCGCGCAAGGACGAACTCCTAGATTCCGACACTACCACCGAGATGATGGTGAAGGTTGCCGAAGACTCTCAAGACAGAGCTTCTGAAAACATCAAAGCCAGCCTGAATGCTGCCTTGGACCATGCAAACGGCCTCGTAGAGACGCGGGTGGGAGGCGAAGCGGCGTCGAAAACCGTCGTCGCTTCCGGACTTGAAAGCAATTTTTTGACCGTTCTCAAAGAAGCCGCAACGGGGTTTCGCGCGGATGCGGCCGAATTAATCATGCAGAAGGAACCAGCCGACAGCGCGGGACAGTCGCAACCGCGATATATGCGGCGGCTCACCGACGAGGCGGTCAGATTGCTCGACGATCTTCGGAGCGGCAAGCTGGAGAACCAGGCGAACTTCATCCTGAGCGAGTGCTTCAGGGAAGCCGCCAGCGCGTTCTCTATCATCAATCAGCAGCTCAAGCGCGACGGCTATCCCGCGAGCATTGATCCATCAATCTTCATTTGGCTTGCCAATATCACCGAACCGGAGACGCGTGACACCGGGACCAAGCGACTTGAGATCGTACCCAACCACCGAGGTCGTCCGAGCACGTACACGCGCCAGGTCGCTCAGTTCATCTGGCACCTTGTCGAGGGACAGGGCTGCGGGCGCCAGGCCGCATATCGGGCGGCGCTCACGAAGTTCTCCGTAACCGCGAGTTTCGTCGAGAACGCCTATGCGTTTTGGGAGCCGGTCTTCAAACGGGCGGGACCGCACGTGAGGATGCTGACCCGCATTTCAGATCCAGAAGTGTAAAGTGTCAATCGGCTTGCAAATTTGACCCTTCATCGGCGTCCAATTTTGACCCCTTTCCGCGGCGGGGTTTGCTGGTAGCGCTCGTCTCGTCGGAGCTGGCCGGGATAGCGGAGGCGAGACGAGCGCGGGTGGCGTGATCGTCGTCTCGGCTTTTGAACCGCCAGCTATCGTTGCCGGTCTCGACGATGGGCGACGAAGCCGCCGCCAGCAAGATCATTGACGAGCGTCTGATTGATCGGCGTGCCGTCGAACTGGAAGTCGGCAATGTCCTTGGCAAGCGGCAGCTTGGCAATGGTGAGCTGGTATTTGATAGATCTGGCTTGCTTCTCGTTGATCTCGGCGGAGAGTAGATCGCCAACGATGCGCTGGGGTTCATGCTGACGTTTGACGGCAGTTGCCATGATCTCGTCGAAGGCAGCCTTCATGCCATAGAGCTTGAGCTCGCCCATGAGGTCGAAGATTTGAGTTCGTTCCATCAGTTGGTCCTCCGAAGGTTGTCGTAGCGGGCACAATCGGCGATTGGTGCATGACGGAGCGTCAGGGCGGCTGGCGTCATGATGTTGGCCGGCGGGGCTGGCTCACGTTGACGGGCCAGGATGTTGAGCACCACATCGGCGGAATGAACGCTGTGACTGAGCGCTTCGGCACAGGCCGCTTCCACCGCAGGCAGACCGTCAGTCAGCACCGCGTTGAGGATGTCGACCATCTGCCGATTGCCATCGTCGATGCTGGCAAGCTTGCGCCGGATCCGCTCGATCGCGGCCGGCAGCACCCAGTCCTTGAAGGGAGCGCCGTTGCGTAAGGCGCCGGGGTTGCGGGCGAGCACCGGCACATAATGCCAAGGGTCGTAGACGGTATCGCCGCGGCCAAAGGATCGCTGATGCTCGGCAACGATACGTCCATCCTGGCGGATCACGATGCGATCGGCATAGGCTTGAACCTCGACCGGTCGTCCGACTGCACTGGCTGCGACCGAGTACTTGTTGTTGTCGAAGCGCACCAGGCAGGTCTTCGAGACCGACGCCGTCACCGCATGGAAGCCGTCAAATCGCCCTGCATAGGGAACGAGCCTAGGGCGTTCGACTTCGAACACGTCCCAGATCGTCTGATCGACCAGTTCCGGATGGCGATGAGCCTTGGCGTAGGTGATGCATTTGTCGAGCAGCCAGGCGTTTAACTCGTCGAGGTTTTTGAACCGCAGACGCGGCGTGAAGAAGCGTTCCCTGACCAGCCCGACCTGGTTCTCAACCTGCCCCTTCTCCCAGCCAGACGCCGGCGTGCAGGCGACTGGATCGACCAGATAGTGGCTGCACATCTGCAAAAACCGGCGATTGTAAAGACGCCCTTTACCGACGAAGATCGTCTCCACGGCGGTCTTCATGTTGTCGTAGATGCCGCGGGTGCAGGTGCCCTTGAACAGCGCGAACGCTCGGTCGTGGGCGTCGAACACCATCTCCTGCGTCTCTCGCGGATACGCCCGGGCAAATAGCATACGGCTGTGGCAGAGCCGGACGTGAGCAACCTTCACGACCACGGTGGTTCCGCTCAACAGCACCACCTCATGGCTCCAGTCGAACTGGTAGGCTTCGCCTGGCGCAAAACTCAGCGGGACATAGGCCGCCGCGGTCGATTGCCCGCGTTCCTTGCTCCACCGCCTGGCGTAACGTCGCACCGCATCGTAGCCGCCGTCATAGCCGCGACCGCGCAGCTCTTCGAAGATCCGGATCAATGTCAGCTGCTCACGAGCCGATTTAGCCGCGTTCGCCGCAAGCAGCCCGTCAAGTTCGACTGCCCATCGTCCGAGCTTTGGCCGCGGCTGCACTTGCCGCTCATACTCGAAGGAGGTCTCTCCCGACCTCAGCACCTTCCGAACCGTGTTCCGTGACACCTTCAGGTCACGGGCGATCTCCTTGATCGTCTTGCCCTTGATGAAGTGCTCGCGCCGAATCCGCGCAATCGTCTCCACGACCAGCATCCTCCACCACCTGCTTTGTTACGAAGCAGGCAGCGCAACAGACCAACCTGTAGGGGGGCAATTTTGGACGCCGATCCCCCGGCTTAGGGGGTCAATATTGCAAGCCGAATGACACCATGGAAGGCAGCTGTGACTTTCTTGGCGTGAACGGCTGGAAACGAGGATGGCAGAATCGTATCATCGGTCATGGCGGGCGTGGTTTAAGGTGATGGGGTGGCTTCGCAACCGAATCCTACGCCGCATCAGCGCTTTACACCACGCTCGCCAGCCCTCAGGCGCACTCTTACGAATAAGACGGGCTAGCGCTCCATCTCGCCCATAAGAATTTCATCTGAGACGTATCGTGGATTGGAAATGACAGTCCGCATTTCCGCATTCTTGCCCTCGTCCGCAAACCGGAATCCCTTCTTGTAGAAAAATGCTGAAGCTCCTTCATCTTGAGAGAGAAGGGATAGCTTGGAAAGGCCCGCGGACTGCCTAGTATGATCGGCGACTTCAATCATAGCCGTCCCGACCCCTTTGTACCTCGACCGGCCGAGATTTTCTATGCTGAGAATTCGCAAACTGTTGCGCCCCGGCGCCACGGTCATCGCTCCCACCTTATTGCGTTCATTGGCATCAGTAAACAAAGAAACACTTTGGGCGTTGCCAATATTGCTACTTACTCTGTGTAGGCGGACTGACACACCTGTCCTCTTGTCAAAAGCGGAAGACGCTGGTCCAGCAGCTAAAGCGGCCGTAAAAGCAGCACCATCTGCGCCAGAAGTGCCGGCCAGCGCATCGCGCTGCTGGTCCACACTTTGCCCGTCGGAGGGCCAGTTGTTGTAATTGGTTCTCATCACAACGAGCTACTATTTGGACGAGCTGACAGAAAGCTGACAAAGCCGACGCATGAGCCGGTCCTTTACGAATAAGACGGGCTAGACTGCCGCTGGGGGTCACTCCGATGGGTGAAGCCAAGCGCAGACTTGAGGAAATGAAGGTGGCACCTTGTCGTTGTCGATCGGGGCGACAATCGGCTTCCTGCTGTTTTGATGGTGTTCGATGGCACAAGCCGGCTTCAGGGCTTGACCTTCGATCCGGCTCGCCCAGTACGACACTTGAACGCTGTTACATGCAGGAGCTGGGAAATTGCGAAGCGCCAATCTCCGGCGAGCATCTGATCAGCGAGGCTGTGATCGAAATACTTCGCGGGGACGGTAATTTCACGGCCTCTGGACTGCCTTGGCTCGAAGCAGGCGAAACAAAGGCGCTGGCTCCAAAGAATCTCACCGCGAACTGCCTTTGTAGACGACACAACAGCGCGCTGTCGCCGTTGGATGCCGCTGCCAAGATATTCTTTGCCGGCCTCAGGGACTGCTTGGAATCGAGCGAAGCCGTCTTGCCGTACTTGCTGTCCGGTCATGATGTCGAACGCTGGCTGCTGAAGACGCTCAAAGCTAACGAAACGGCCGCAGCCCATATCGGCGGCAAAGCGCCAGAAAAAGGTGCCGAGACCACTGGTCGGGAAGTGAGAATTGCTGTTCGATTGGTGGATCGTGGCGAGCGAGTTCCTCGACCCGGGCCCGCACCCGCTGCAGCGCGGCTTCCGCCGCATGGCGCTCACCAGCAGTTCCGGCCCCCACGAACAACGCCTCGATCTTCCGAAGCTTCTCGCGCAGCTGCGACTCGCTGTTCATTCTGATCCCGTTGCCCGCTCCGAACCGGGATCACCCCATCACCGCGCCCCGGCGGCGTCAATCATCCCGACCGCGCTATCCAGAGCATTCCGCGCAAGTCAAGCCCGGGAACCGGTGATCCTGTCGTGACGCTCACGTACAAGCTGCGTTTGATGTAGGGCAGAAGCGACTGCCTTGGTCGTGAACGCGTCCGACCGGAATTTTCGCAACGATTTCGACAAGAGCTGGTCGATCGACGTTGCAAACAGCGAGCTTGAGTGAGCGCGCGGCCTTTTTGGCCGCCGCCGCCTGGCGCTCCGGAAACCGGCCGGCCTTCGGCTTGCCGGTCGCGTCGATCCCGTAAACGATGATTGCCGAGGCGGAGAGTGTCTTTTGGTTCGTGAGATTGGGCTTGGCCATTTTGCCCTCCTGAAAAGCCGAAGGGGCCCGATTTGGGCCCCTTTCTGAAACGGCGTTGTCGCTGGTCCTGCGGGATGCTCCCGGCAATGGCGGTCTTGTCATTGGACGACTCCTTTGCTGAAGACGAGAAGAGCGTTCAAACAATCTCGTCGTAAGTATAATAAAGCATATCATCCAAAAGCGCAATGATTGCAATAATTTAGCTGCAGAAAAATTGCGCTTAAATAGAAGATAATTACTGTAATTTCCGCGCTTTTTTGGCACAATTACTGTAAACAATACACGACGAAAGATCGCATGACTTGCGATCATCAATATTGTTGCCGTTGCAGACGTTCAAACCGTCAGCAGCGCAGTAACGCCAAAGAGCGTGCTGAACAAAGCGCGGAAAATCCGCCGGAAAATTACGATCAAACTGGCGCGCGTCGATCTGTGCCGAGACGCGCCGCAAGACCTCGGCGCAGCCGCCGTCTGCATAGCAACGGGGACCGTACGGATGAACCATGCCAAGTTGCTCCAAAATCCCGGTTCGGACCAGAAAGTTGTGAACCAGCCGATCCACGACGATCATGGCAATGCCAACTGCATACCAATCAGGACGGGCCTCGCGATCCGCCATCAAAACGGATGAAAGCGTCATCGTCAGAACCTTGTCCGAAACCCCAAAAACATGACGGGTCGGACCGACTAACCTGTCTTATTCGTAAGAGGCGCCCGAGAGGCTGGCGAGCGTGGTGTAAAGCGCTCATACGGCGTAGGATTCGGTTGTGAAGCCAACCCCATCACCTCCAACCGCGAACGCCACGCCCGCCATGACCGACGATACGATTCCGCCCTTCTCGTTTCCAGCCATTCACGCCAAGAAAGTCACAGCTGCCTTCGATGGTGGGCGCCTAACCTCGAACGGGGGCGTGATGCTTCTGGCGATGGCCGAGCGGCGTCTCGGCTTGGCCGACAATCTGGCCCGGGTGTTCCCGGATCGGCGCGATCCGACGCGGGTCGTGCACAGCCTTGTCGATATGAAGGAGGAGCTTGGACTTGATCACTTCGAAGGGCGATCATGGCAAGGTCTTCATCGCCACGCCCTTATGACAATGATTGCCTACGCCTTCCTGCAACATCGTCGCCTCGCATACGCGGGGCGGAAAAAAAAGAATCAACGGGCCTCCGCCTCAACCAACCATGCCCGCCGCACGCCATGCCATCGTCGATCTCATCCTTCGGCCGCCGCCTCAGCAATGCCCATATTGCCGAAAGCAAATCCTTGAAAAGCAGTGGCGCAAACGCATTCTGTTCGCGGTAGGGACACCCATCACTGGGCGCCCCCCGCGCAGATCCCGGCGAGCCCAATTAAGGCACCGGGCTCCTACCTCGGGTGTTTGACGGCGAAGCGCAGCTTCGGCCATGGATGAAGGATGCGAGCCTTGGGGAGCCAGTCATCGGTGATCTGCGTTATGCGATCCCAGGTCAGACAGGTCCGCTGACTGCGCCGCCGAAGCGTCCGCCTCCAGAGATCGGTCAGATAGAACCGAAACGCATTGAGCGCTCGGCCATTCGTCGGGACAGCAAAGTACGCAAAGTGGCCGGTCAAGACCTGCCTCAGCCATTTCCCTTGTGCAGGGATCGGCCAGTGCATTCGGCGCCTTAGCTCCTCCTTGATTTCGCGGAGTTTGGTTCGCAAGCGGTCGCTACGGGTCTTCCGTTGAAGCTGGAAGCGCCCTTGGCGTGATTTGCCGCAGATAAACGTGAACCCCATGAACGCAAAGGTTTCCGGCTTTCCGAGTCCGCGCTGCTTGCGTTGAGCCGCCGCATGGCGACCAAACTCAATCAGGCGGGTCTTGGCCGGATGGAGCGTCAGCTCGAACTCCTCCAGTCTCGCGCGCATCGCGTCAAGGAAACGACGTGCGTCATCCTCGCGCTCAAAGCCGACTACTACATCGTCCGCGTAACGCACGATGATCATGCCGCCGGAGACCTCGCGCTGTCGCCGGCGTTTGGCCCACAGGTCGAGAGCGTAGTGCAGGTAGATGTTGCCGAGAAGCGGTGAAATCACCGAACCTTGACCCGTTCCCCTGTCATCAGCGGCTACGACGCTGTCTTCGAGAACACCCCCGCCTTCAGCCATTTCTGAATGAGGCGGATGATGCGCTTGTCGCCGATCCTATGTTCCAAGAAGCGAACCAGCCAAGGTTGACTGACTGCGCCAAAGAAGTTTTGGATGTCGGCGTCAATGATCCAGTTCACGTTCCGCGTCTCGATCGCTGTGCAGAGCGCGTCCAACGCATCATGTGGTCCTCTGCCGGGCCGAAACCCGTAGGAAAAGCCACAGAAGTCTCCTTCGTAGATGGCGTTGAGCACGATGACGGTTGGCGCCCTGGACGATTTTGTCTTCGAGAGCCGCGATCGCTAACGGGCGCTGCTTGCCGTCTGCCTTTGGTATGTACGTCCGGCGAGACGGTTGCGGGCGATACGCTCCTCGTTGGACCCGTTTGTGCAGATCGGCGAGCCGGGGCTCGAGATCTTCCTCGTAGTCCTCCCACGTCATGCCATCCACTCCGGGAGCAGCCTTACGCCTGAGCGCAAAGAACGCCGCCCGCAGTGTATCGACATTGATGTGGTGAAAGAGCGCGGTGAACCGGTCCTTCTTCCTCAGCCTTGCGGCTGTCCGTACGCGGTCCAGCGACTGGGTCTTGCGAGCCCGGCCCTGTGTCCGGTGCATGCGCTGCTGTTCCGCGTTTCCCTTGGTCCCCGGCCTTGGCTCCGCCCACTCCGCCGCCAGTAATCCGGCTTTGTTCGTTGGCTTCTCAGCTACTATGCCAGAGTCAGACTTCTCCGTGTCGTGCATCAGCGGCTACAGCTCCTCGCCTTCCCGCTGCGGACCATCTCCTCCGAGAAGGAAGATGGCCGACCCGGAGATATCCCGGTTCCCGTACAAGGAGCTTCCATACATGCCAGGGTCTACGACCACGCCGGGTTGGACGGGTGCTCGCGTTTGCGCACTCGCCCATATTGCCTTCCGCTCTTTGGACAGCGTCGGCTCCCGAGATAACACTGTTTCGCGGCTCAATGGCTGGCCTGCATGCTCCCCTACCGACGCTTCGCCGACACCCTCGCGGACGCCTGCGCACGGCTCGGGGCCGATGTGGTTCGCTACACCTTCATCGCAATGGACTTCCACCATCTATTCCTTGCCGGTCTCCCGGCGCACCCAAAGTAGTGATAGGGCTTCAATATCGCTGCGCGTGCGATTGTAGACGATGAGATGATGGCTAGCCTTTAGCAGGTTCCGCGCCATTGGCGCACCCATGTGGCCAAGCCCGATGAAGCCGAGGTCCATCGCAGGCATCGTCAACTAATCGATCGCCGAGCTGAAGGAGGCGAGTCTCAGAGGTCGAGAGTCGGCGATAGCGCTTGTCCTGGAGATCTCGCGCCAAGTCGCAAAGGCTCGTTGGCGCGAAGCTCGACGGAAGTCGGCCGTGACGGCTCCGGGATAGGGGATGTGGAAAAGGTTCGCGACCTGATCGTGAACTGACAGAAACCGTTGAGCCTGATGGGGACGATTTTAAACGCTTCATGATCCGCTCGCGTCGCCGCGTCGGCTGATGAGAATTCTCGGCCCGATTGTTGAGAGCTTTGTGCTGGCGATGTTCGACGTGAAAGCCCATCTTCGCCCTCGCAGCGCCGTACGAACGCAGCTTATCCGTGATCATCACGCGCGGCGGCGTGCCGGCGGATTTCAAGAGCTTCTTCATGAGCCGCTGGGCAGCGCGCGAGTCTCTCTTCGGCGCTGGATCAAGACGTCGAGAACGAAGCCATTCTGGTCGACAGCGCGCCAGAGCCAATGTTGTTCGCCCGCGATCGAGATAACGACCTCGTCCAGATGCCATTTGTCACCGCGGGTGGGAGCGCGCTCGACGGATCCGATCGGAGAACAGCTTGCCGAATTTCCGTCCCCCCTGGCGCACGGTTTCATAGGTCATGCCAATGCCACGCGCCGCCAGCATTTCCTTGACCAAGCGCAAGCTTAAGGGAAACCGGAAATACAACCACCGTTCATGATGAAGGATTTCGCACAAAACCCGAATGCGCAAGTGGCAGGACTGGCGATAGCAGGACCACTCCGAACACCGTCATCCATGGGCGGAGGTCAAAATCCATCCCTGCAACGAACCTGCTTGTCTTGTCATGCATTTCCCCTGTCGTGACATGCTTGTTGTCGGCCAAAATGCTACAGAGTTTACCTTCAGTCCACGGATGTGGCCGATCCACCGCGGTAGCGACGTCCGTCAAATTCCCATGTGACTTCGCCTGCTTCTAATCAGACGGGCGCAGCCAGAAACGCGTAGCCTTCACGAAGAAGGCCCATCGAATAGTCGCGGCCATGCTCCGGTTTGCGCTCTTCCCGGCAAATGGCGTATGCAATGTCGTATACGCGCCCGACTCTTTCTTCGCGGCGTCGGCAATAGGTCTTGAGCGCAGTCTCCAGATCGTCGTTGCGATTCAGTTCCTGGGCCAGAACCAGCGCATCCTCGATCGCCATTCCGCCGCCGGATGTCATTTGCGGCATCAACGAATGGGCAGCATCGCCGAGCAGCACGACACGGCCACGGTGCCAGGGGGCTGGCATCATCAAGACATCAAATGGGCGGTAGCTTATGTGCTTGTCTTCGCCGATCACCTTGGCAGCCGCGACCAGTTCGGGCGCCGTAAAGGGGGCGAGCAGGTTACGGAGATAGTCGCACACCCGATCTTGCGGAATACGAAGCTTTTCGTCCGTGCTTTCCAGGAAGAATAGATAGCACAATTCCTTCGATAGCGGCAGCGCGCCAACTACGCGGCCCGTCGGAAGGCGGTACAGGACGAAGCCATTCATCGCCTCGGTGCGAGAAACCGTATAACGCCATACCCCTTGGCCGGCGTAGTGCGGCTTGAACTCGTCGCCGAAGATGCTCTGGCGGATCTTGGAATAGACTCCATCCGCAGCGATCAGCAGATCGGCGCGATCTGTCTCGCCGTTCGATAGCTGAACCGTCACCCCTCGATCGTCCTGATCAATACGGGTGATCGTTGTGTTGAAATCGATTTTCGCGCCGCTCTTCGTCGCAAAGTCTTCCAGAATCTGTCCCAGACGTGGCCGCATGAGTCCCAGTGCGGCTGGACGATCAGCGTCCCAAATTCTTGGTGAGGACTGTTCGCTCAGAATCGTTCCCGCGCCATCGCGTACCGACACGGTATCCCAACCAAGGCCGCCTTCGAGGCAGGCATCCACCAATCCCAATTCGGCAAGTGCCCGCAAGGCATTCCCCAGCAGCGTGATACCGGTGCCGATCCGGTCACGCTTATCTCCCATCTCAATGACTCTGGTAGATACGCCTATCCGCTGAAGCGCATGGGCGACCGTCAAGCCGCCAATCCCGCCACCTACGATGAAAACCTTCTTCACCGCGCCCATTTCTCCTCCTCCACTTGTTGGTATCTTTTTTATTTCTTGGCGATCACCCCCCGGGGGCCGCCGCGTTCTATGAAAAGCATTGTATTCTGTAACCTACCAATCCTGCTCTCGCCGAGCACCACCAAGCGCAACACCGATCCCGCTTACATCCATTTCAATGACGTCGTCGGGCTCGATCCGCTCGTCCAAAGATCGGCACACGACTACCCATCGCGCGCTAGAGCGAGACCGCAATGTACTTTGGTTTCAAGGTATTCCTTGATGCCTTCGGTTCGAGCCTTCACGACCGAGGCCGCTTGCCTTGCTGCCACCGAAGGGCGCCGCCCGATCGGACGCAAGTCCTCTGTTCAGCGCGACCATGCCGCTCTGCATTTGCCCGGAAAGGCGCAAACCACGCTTCAGGTCCTCGGTGTAGACGTAGGAAATCGGCCCAAATTCGGTGTCGTTGGCCAACTTCACGGCGCGCGCCTCATCGTCGAAGGGTGTTCGCCGTCAGGACCTGTGAGACAAATTGAAGGATTTTGCGGAGGGAGGATTTCTGGTTCATCGTAGCCACCAGGAGCGAAGATGAAGCAGAAATCCGTACCGGGCAAAGTGCCGCAGAACAAGTTCTAAAAGACATTCTGCGACAAACCCGCCGGCATTATTCGTCGGAGGAGAAGATCCGCATTGTGCTGGAAGGATTGCGCGGCGAGGAAAATATCTCCGAGCTCTGTCGCCGCGAGGGCATTGCCGCCTCGATGTATTACGGCTGGTCCAAGGAGTTCCTCGAGGCCGGCAAGCGCCGCCTGGCGGGCGACACGGCACGAGCTGCGACCTCCGGCGAGGTGAAGGATCTCCGCCGGGAGACTGTTGCCCTGAAGGAGGCCGTAGCCGATCTGACCCTGGAGAACCGTCTGCTCAAAAATAGCATGAACGGGCTCTATAGGTGAATGCTCCGCATTCACCTGTCGGGTGAGAGAGGGGGAGGACGAGGCATGAGGTATCCCGCCTCTGAGAAGGCCGAGATCATCCAGCAGGTCGAGCAATCGCATCTTCCCGCCAAGCGCACGCTGGACAAGCTCGGTATCCCGCGCGCCACATTCTATCGCTGGTATGATCGCTACCGCGAGGGAGGCGTTGAAGCGCTGGCCGATCACCGGTCTCGACCAGACCGGGTCTGGAATCGCATCCCCGACGATGTGCGGGGTCAGATCATCGACCTGGCGTTGGAGTTGCCTGAGCTGTCGCCACGCGAGCTGGCCGTGCGGTTCACCGACGAACGAAAGTACTTTGTATCCGAGGCCTCGGTCTACCGGCTGCTGAAGGCAGAGCTGGCCCCGCAAATTCGGACAGTAGCTTGAGTGGATTTTCTGCCTGACAGCGGCGAGGATTCTTGCTGCGAATCAGGAGCGAAGATGACGAAGAAGAGCCGCCGGACGCATTCTCCGGCATTCAAGGCGAAGGTTGCTTTGGCTGCGGTCAAAGGCGACAAGACACTGGCGGAGCTGGCGCAACTGTTTGATGTTCATCCGAACCAGATCACGATCTGGAAAAACCAGCTCCTGGAAGGCGCCGCCGGCGTGTTTGGGCATGACAAGACATCGGCCGAGACGCCGGTCGATTTGAAGGCGTTACATGCCAAGATCGGCGAGCTGGCGTTGGAAAACGATTTTTTGTCCGGCGCGCTCACCAAGGCGGGCCTGCTGAGCGCAAAGCGATGATCGACCGCGGTCATGATCTTTCTATCGTGCGCCAGGCGAAGGTCCTGAAGCTGGCTCGCAGCACGGTCTACTATGAACCTCGGCCAGTTTCGGCCGAGGACCTTGCCTTGATGCGTCGGCTCGATGAGCTGCATCTCGATTATCCCTTCGCGGGAGCGCGTATGCTGCGATCGTTGCTGCGGCGGGAGGGCGTATACGCCGGTCGCCGCCACATCGCGACGCTGATGAAGCGCATGCGGATCGAGGCGGTCTATCGTCGCCCGAACACGAGCAAGCCGGCTCCGGGTCACAAGATCTACCCGTACCTGTTGCGCGGATTGAAGATCGAGCGGCCCGACCATGCGTGGGCAATGGACATCACCTACATTCCGATGCGGGTGGCTTCGTCTATCTCGCGGCGGTCGTCGATGTGTTCAGCCGACGGGTCCTGGCCCATCGCGTCTCGATCACAATGGAGGCGGCCTTCTGCGTCGAAGCGGTCCAGGAGGCGCTGGCGAAGCACGGCAGGCCCGAGATTTTCAACACGGATCAGGGCAGCCAGTTCACCAGCCTCGAGTTCACCGATGTGCTGCTGGACGCGAAGATCGCCATCAGCATGGACGGCAAGGGCGCCTGGCGCGACAACGTGTTTGTCGAGCGGCTCTGGCGCACGGTCAAATACGAAGAAGTTTATCTCCGCGCCTACGACAGCGTGTCCGAGGCGCGAGCGTCAATTGCCAAGTATCTGGCCTTCTACAATCAGGGACGCCCTCACTCGAGCCTTGACGGGCGCACGCCCGACGAGGCTTACTTCGGCACGCAAGCTATGGTGATGGCCGCATGACCGTCGCCGACGATTTTGTCGTCGCTCTGGTCGGGCTACGCCCTCCCGACGCAACGACAAAATCGTAAAGCCCCGCGTTCAGCATAACCCGGCAGGAATCCACTTAAATCCAGCGGGGCGCTGTCCAAACAACCGGGGCCAGCTCTCTCGTACTCCTTCACGAGCAGTTCGAGGCGTTCGACGCTCTCTTTGGACGCAGCCAGTTCACTCTCGACATGAAGGCGCGCCGAGCATTCATCGTCTGCGCGACGACGCTCGGCTTCAATCATCGCTTCCTGCGCGCGGAAGAGCGCGCGCAAATCGGCGGGCAGCGCTGCAAGACGGGCGGGATCAATGGGGGACGGCGGCACATCCGCAAGCTATCATCCCAAAGCCCCGCGCGAAACAGGTTGTCGGGTCTGAGTCAGTTCGCCGCAGCTGGCGTCGCGACAATCCGTTCGCCCACTCGCTTCCAGTTCAGCCCTTCAAACAGCGCTTCGAACTGCACGCGCGTCAGATGCATGACGCCGTCGCTGATCTGCGGCCACTCGAAACGACCATCGCGGCCAAGGCGCTTGTAGACCAAAACGAGGCCCGTGCCGTCCCATAGCAAAATCTTCAGCCGGTCGGCGCGCTTCGAACGAAAAACCACGATCAGGCCCGAATGCGGATCGAGCCCAAGCGTGTTTTGCACAAGACCGGCCAGCGCGTCGTGCCCGCACCGGAAGTCAACAGGACGCACAGCAAGCACAATCCGCAGTCCCTGCGCCGGAATGATCATGCGCCGCGCTCGATCGCAGTCACGATCTCCGCGATCCGCACCGCCGACACGTCCGCATCCAGGCGGACCGAAACCTTGCCAATCGTAATCTCGACGGGCCCCTCGCTCTTGCCTGACGCCACTGGATCGCTCAGCTCGATCGACACGAAATCCGCCGCGTCGTCCGTGACCAATGCGAGCCGGCCAGCACGCGCCAATCTGCGCCACGTCGTCAACTGCTGGGCCTTCACACCATAACGCCGTGCGACATCACATACCCGGGCGTCGGGCTTCATGCTCTCGAAAACAGCGCGCCCCTTGATCTCCGCAGACCATAACCGGCATCCAGAACGCGTCCGGCGCGTAAGCTTCCCCACAAAGCCATCAGCTTCGGCTTCCTCCCCCGATTGTTCCATCGCCTTCAGTCTCCTCTCGGCTCTCTGACAAGCCAAGGATCGCAGAGCGAAAGCCGAAGCGAAACCAGTCAATCAAATGGGAGAAAAGCTCCGCTTACAATTTTTGCTCGTTCAGACCGACACAAATTGCTCAAAGATTCGTGGAGAGAAAAGCAGATGAGCGATGAGCCCGACCTCGAGAGCAGAGTCGTTGCAGCGATACGACACTATCGTGCGGCGCTCGACGTGGCGGAAAACCTGGAACGAGAGGACGCGTGCGCGCATCGAGCGCTGACGAGCACCCTGCTCGATTTGGAGCGTGCCCTGCGAGGCGAAGCGGCCCCGCATCTCAACAACAACCTGTTTGAGACCGGCTCCACGGCGGTTGCACGGTCGGATAAAACATGGGCCGACCTGGTCGAGGCGACTGCGAGATTGGATTCGGCCCGTCGAACCTTAGCTGCTCTGGAACGGCAGTTGGGATATCTTCCAAAAGTCTCGAGGGGAGCGGATCACAAGTGAGGTTAGATAAGAGTCTCGCACGATCGGAAGGTTTCCCGACCATTTCAGAGCGGCGGCGGCAACGCTCTGACGGGCTCGTGTCCCAGCCAAAATCCCGCGCCCAAAACAGACCTCTCTGCGTCCTCGTGTTTGGGACCGCCGAGGTACAGCGCGCGAATCGGGACCTTGCTGGATCCCAACCTTCCAACTTTCCCGCCGCCTCGCCGCGTCCTCCTATGCAGGAATAGACCTCGACGCACTGGCTCGATCGTCCTGTCGAGCGTGCACAGTTTCTGATGACGCTGACCAGCGCGAGTCCTGGTTGAGTTTCTTCTGCTTGTGACTCGGCGTGGAAACGGCATTGCAGCCTCTTCGATCTTCGGCGCGGCTGCGATCATGTGATCAAGCTCTAAAAAGTGGTTCGACGACAGGCAGGCGCTTGAGGCCAGCGTCAACGTTGTCGGAAAAGTGGAAGCCGTGCCGGCTCACACCGTAATCAAAACAGACGTCAAGCGCCAATCCAAGGGCCAGAGCTGCGCTTACGATCAACGTCGAACCGATGCGTTCGAACCACCAATCTCATTGGTGGCGCCTGCTCCGGTGCGATCGATGACCCAGGCCACCATGTAGCCCTTGGCCTGCTCGGTCTGCACCTGCCGGAGGGCCTCAGAGTAGGTTAGTAAGGGCTCTTGCGCCGGGTAGACGGCGCGGTCGGTCGGGGTGACAAAGTGATGGCAGCACACGCGATAGTCTTTAGCCTCGAACATCGGAATCCTCCTCTCGCCTCAGGTTGCGCGGCCATACGCGCTTTCAGATACTGCCCTACCACAGAGAATGCGGCCTTTAAGAGGCCGCGCGCTTCTTCAACACCCCATAAGGTTGGTCGGGCTGCCAGACGCAGGTCGGCGATGTCCGACCACATCGCGCGCTTGATTCTCTGCAGCAGCACCGGCAAAGAAGTGCCCGGGTGTCATTCCATAATTCACCCGTGTCCGGACTTCGATTTCCCGTTCGTCCGCAATTGCTCCGTCGATCGCTCAACGGCTGCACCGATGTCACCTAGTCAGCTTTCAAACCTTGCTGAGGCTGCTGGATCGACAATGCTTGGACCTAGCTCCGGCGCGATTCAGTGAGCTTCTCGATCAGTTCAGACTGCGGTCTCGGTTTTGCCGCGAGACGGTGGGGTTCAAATCGGGCCGTGGAGCCTCCACATCATCGCCACAGTCCGAAGACACCCGCCTGGTGCAATTGATGTAGCGAGAGAATGAATCGTTTGGCCCTGATCGATTCATAGAAAGCATTGGACCTCGCTTCCACAGGAAGCGAGAATCCATGCATGCCGAACCTTAAGCTAGGGCCGCTTCACCTTCGCCGCATCGACACCACCCGCAACATGCGGCGGTTTTACTTGCTTTCGATCCAACCGACCTTGTTCGGCGGGGTCTCGCTGATCCGCGACTGGGGCCGGATCGGCACGACCGGCCAGACGATGGTGCAGACTTTCGATGCCAGCGCTGAAGCGGGCGAAGCATTCGGACGGCTGGAGCGCGCCAAGCGCAGGCGCGGATACACCTCTGCTGAGGAGAGAGTCTGAGGTTTCGTCAATTTCCCGGGGATTACGGATCCACTTACGATGCCTGGAACGTGAAGTGACAGAAACCGTTGAGCCTGACGGGACGATTTGAAACGCTTCATGATCCGCCGCGTTGCCGCGTCGGCTGATGAGAATTCTCAGCCCGATTGTTGAGAGCTCTGTGCTGGCGATGTTCGACGAAAAAGCCCATCTTCGCCCTCGCAGCGCCGTGCGAACGCTTGTCCGTGATCATCACGCGCGGCGGCGTGCCGGCGGATTTCAAGAGCTTCTTCATGAGCCGCTGGGAAACCGGAAATACAACCAAACGGCATAGCTGATCACTTCCGATGGGAAGCGATGGCGGCGATAAAGAGGGTCCCGGGCGGTCGGCATGCCGGTCGTCTACCCCTCGGCCGCTCCAATTCGTTAACTTGACGGTACCCGCTGCTCGTCGACAGCGATGGCACGATCATCGCGGGCGAAGGCCGATACCTGGCCGCGCGAAAGCTCGGTCTCCTCGAGGCGCCGGTCAGCTGACCGGTCTTTCCGAAGCGCAGCGTCGCGCGCTCGCCCTTGCCGACAACCGCATCGCGCTGTCGGTGGTCCGGCGGCTCGTCGGATACGGGCGCTTCGACGGGGGCGAGACGGCCCGCGTGATGGCACGTCTCTACGCCGCGGCGCGCCTGCTGGTGAACTTCTTCCAGCCGTCATTCAAGCTCAAAGAGAAGCGCCGCGAGGGTCCGCCCACGGCGACATCAACCCCTGAGTCGCGCTTGCAGTGCCTGCCGATTGGCAACGACGTTGCTGAGGTTCAGCTGGTCTGGCTCCCGTCCTTGCGCCAATTGCCTAACCAGCTCCCGCGTGCCGTCCACGACAAAGACGCCGCAATCATAAGTGTTCTGCTGCTGGGCCATGCCGGCGGGCTGCAGGGCGAGGTTCAGCCTTTCTGCGAGTTGTCTTGCATGCGTCTCGTTGTATCTCCCGTAGGAATCGTAGTGATAGGCGACAGGCCGTTGCCGGTTGCTGCGATCAACGAACAGCAGCGACCAATGCCTGCCGCGGTCCGTAGCACTGGCATCGTTCACTGGCAGCAACAGGAAGTCGGCTGTATCGTTATCACGCCGATCATGGACGATGCGATGGAATACGCGTAGCACGTCGCTCTCCGCGCCCAGGCGCAGCCGCAGCGCTTCGAGGGGATCTACGAACCGCGTCCGGGCGGCGAGATCCGAATCGCTCCTCTGCAAATCCAGCTCCTGAAGCTGGTAATCCCTGAGGATATGCTCGTCGCCCAGCCATTCCGTGTCCTCGAGCACCAGCCCGCGGTTATGGGACAAGGCTATCGGATTCAACGCCCCGATCTGAGCATCGGAGGAGGTGATCGGAAACCGCCGCACGATATCGTCGCGCAATGGGGACGGTGCGGGCGCGGTCAGATCAACCAATGGAAGACCGTCGTAGGTGTCTGAACGAGCCCTGGCAGAAGGCGCTGGCGCAAAGTGAGCACTGTCATCCAACTCGGCCGCATCCGGATCAAGCAGTGCCCCAAACCCACGATAGAGATCCTGAGCCCTGGCAGTTGATGGTGATGCCGGTTCTTGCATCTGCCGCGCAAGCTCCTCGCTCAACCACGCCAAAGCGTCATCGTCCGAGTGGGCGGACACCGGAGAAAGCCCCTGCGGCGAGCCGAGCTGTCGAGCGCCCTGGTGATGCCCCGGTACCGGCCCGGCAAACGGCGGCGGAAAGCCAGGCGCCCGGCTCCAAGCATTGTCGCGCAACTCAAATGATGTGGGCGAATTCGGATTAAACGATACCTCAAGACCGCCGTAGGTGTCTGAGCAAGCCCTGGCAGAAGGCGCTGGCGCAAAGTGAGCACTGTCATCCAACTCGGCCACATCCGGATCAAGGAGTGCCTCAAATCCACGATAGAGATCCTGAGCCCTGGCAGTTGATGGTGATGCCGGTTCTTGCATCTGCCGCGCAAGCTCCTCGCTCAACCACGCCAAAGCGTCATCGTCCGAGTGGGCGGACACCGGAGAAAGCCCCTGCGGCGAGCCGAGCTGTTGAGCGCCCTGGTGATGCCCCGGTACCGGCCCGGCAAACGGCGGCGGAAAGCCAGGCGCCGGGCTCCAAGCATTGTCACGCAACTCAAATGATGCGGGCGAATTCGGATTAAACGACACCTCAATACCGCCGTAGGTATTTGAGCGAGCCCTGGCAGAGTGCGTTGGCGCTGCTTCCACGGTCGGCCGGGCAGGTTCCTGCCCAGCTTGGACTATGTCCTGCGCCTGCTCAGGAGGAACCTCGGGCCACGATGGGCCGTCTTCCACCATTAAGCGCAGATCCTGATCGTAACCTTCCGGGAGGACCAATGGCCGACTGACAGCTCGCTGCCGCGCGCTGTGCTGCGCAGCGGCGCCCCCGACGTACATCGCGACCGCATGCGGCGCCGTGACATCTTCGTAGCCGCTCCGCAGCAGCATCGGCTGCGTCTCCCATGACGACGTACCCTGTTGATGGGTAGGCGCCGGTGTCGGCTGGCCGCCTGAATTGGCGATCTCGCTCAGCTGCCGCTCGCCGGCAACGCCTTGCGGATTGTTTAGGGTCCTCTGCCTCTTCGCTGGCCTCAACTCAGCTGTGTCATGCTCATCGTTGATGAGGACCTCCTCGCTTGGCAGGCGGTTGCTCCTGGCAAGCGCAGCCATCGGCTCGTCCGGGGACTGCTGGCGGTCGGGCTCTCCGGGATCCGGTGCCTGGTCATGGCGCGCGGCTGGCTCGAGAGATGACGACGAGCGGGGTTCGTCCATCAGCCCCAAAAGCAAATCCTGATCGCGGCCTTCCGCGGGAAGCTCCTCTGGCCGACGGCCAGTTTCCTGCGACGCGCTGTGCTGCGCAGCGGCGGCGTCGACGCGCCTCGGCTCCATCAGTACCGTGTCTTCGGGATTGATAAAGGCCACGTTCTGGGGGTGAGGATTCAGCTTAGCGCGTCGTGAGATCGGCACTTCGCCCGTCGACCGCAAGGTCCGGAGATAGTCGATTGCCTGAACGAGTCTCTTTGGATTACCCTCTCCGGTGAACTCGAGCACCTCACCGCCATCGGTCAGCGACTTATTGTCGAGCCGATCACGAATGCTCGGTTTTTCTTTTGCGAAAAGCCAACGGCTAAAGCTACGAAGGGAACCTCCGTGCTGCTCGGCAGCGGATTTGCTGAACCCGCCCTTGATGAGGGCCCTCTCAAGCCCCGAAATAAGGGGAGCATCCACGGAATAAAGAGGCTGCTTCCTCTTCCCTATCACAATCCAAGTTGACTGAGCCGACTGCGGCGCCGAGGACGACGGGCCGGGTTCATCCATCAGCCCCAAAAGCAAATCCTGATCATGGCCTTCCGCAGGAAGCAATTCCTCTGGCCAACTGCCACCCTTCTGCGACGCAATGTGCTGCGCAGCGGCGTCGCCGACCCGCCTCGACTCCCTCAGGGCCGCCTCTTCGGGATCAATATGGCGCTCGTGCTCCATCGCCTCAGCGCCGGCCTGCGATTTTCGGAGACGAGCCAGTGCGGCACCAATCCTGGAATCAGCACCGGCGACCTTCCTATAGCTCTCGACATCTCCATCAAACGACGTGCCGAGCCCAGCAGCAATGCCCGGCCTGTTGTTGTCACGCAGGTAGTCGCTGAAATTGCGAAGAGCAGTTGCATCCCTCTTGCCGGCATCTGTCGCTACTTCGTTTTTGTACTCTTTGATGAGTGCCGCGTCCTGGGGATAAGGATGCAACTCAGTGCGGCCTGCGATCGGCACGATTCCGCCCGTCGACCGCGAGGTCCTGAGATGGTCTATTGCCCTATGGAGTGTCGCGGGACGCTTTTCGAACAACTCGCGCGCATCAGCGGTCAGTGACTTTTCGTCGTCGAGCCGAGCAGCAATGGGATCTTTGTTATTTGCGTAGAGCCTCTGGCCAAAGCTGAGAAGAGTACGTACATGGTCCTTGGCGGTGCCTTCGGCGGCCCCGCCCTTGATGAGGGCCTTCTCAAGCCCCGAAATAAGGGCAGCATCCTCGGGATAAAGAGGCCGTCTCCTCCTCCCTCTCAAAATCCCAGTTGACTGAGTCGGCTGCGGCGCCGAGGACGACGCGCCGGGTTCGTCCATCGGCCCCAAAAGCAAATTCTGATCATGGCCTTCCGCAGGAAGCAATTCCTCTGGCCAACTGCCAGCTTTCTGCGACGAACTGTGCTGCGCAGCGGCGTCGCCGACCTGCCTCGACTCCTTCAGGGCCGCGTCTTCGGGATCAATATTGCGCTCGAGATCCATCGCCTTAGCGCCGGCCGACGATTTTCGGAGACGATCCAGCGCGACACCGATTTTCGAACGAAAAGCGGAGACTTTCTTATAGCTCTTAACATCTTCATTTAACAACTCGCCGCGAAGCCGACCAACAATACCCTTCTTGTTGTTGTCACGCAGGTAGTCGCTGAAATTGCGAAGAGCGGTTGCATCCCTCTTGCCCATCTCTGACGCTACTTCGTTTTGGTACTCTTTGATGAGTTCCGCGTCCTGCTGATAAGGATTTACCTCAACGTGGCGTGTGATCGGCACGACTTCGCCGGTCGACTGCGAATTTCGGAGATGACCTATTGCTGTAAGAAGTTTCCAGGGCTCACCCTCTCCGCTGAACTCGCGCGCATCTTGAGACAGCGATTTTTTGTCGTCGAGCCGAGCAGAGATGCCCTTTTTGTTATTTGCGGAGAGCCAATGGCCAAAGCCGCGAAGAACACGTAAATAGTTATTGGTGGTGCCTTTGGCGGCCCCGCCCTTCGTAAGGGCCTTCTCAAGCCCCGAGATAAGGCGAGCATCCTCGGAGTAAAGGATCTGATTGCACTGCCTCCCTATCAAAACCTCCGTTGATTGAGCCGGCTGCAGCGCAGCGGCGGCCGGCATTGCTCCACCACCCACACCTGAACTGCTGATCTCTCTCAATTGCCGCTCAAAGGTCGCCGCGGCTGCAGACGGAGCCGCGGGTGAGCTCTCTTGCGGACCCGTGCTGCCCGATTGTTCATGCACCGACTTGGTCAAGGGGAAATCCATCCGTCCTCTTCAAATATGAACCTGGGCTATCGATCTGACATGCCGGGCAATCAGCAACAAACCGCCCTTTACAGCGCCGGCAGGCACGCACCGTGAGCATCGGCAGCGGATGTTCTTCCAAGGGGATCAGCCCTGTATGTTTGTTAAACTTAAATGGGGAAGCTGTCGAGAACCTGATGACGACAATTGCCGCGCCAAGACAGCATGGCGCATGTGCCTGCGCGCTTCGCCGTCAACAGCCGATAGACCGAAGATTCAGAGACAAAATACTGCTCCTCATCGGTGAGGCGTACGGCCAGCTTTCGCGGCGAGGACTATCTCCAGCCAACATCTTTGTGAATCGACGCTGAACATTGACCCATCAAGCACTTGGGACGCCGATCGGCGTCCGGACCCCATATGGACCCCGCCCGATTGCAACGACCGACTTGATCAGGATCGACGGCCACAACTACTGACGTATATCCGGCTTCTTGATGCGGCTGGACAACGTCTTCGCCGCGAGCCTCGATGGTTTTCGCATGCTTCTGTGAATCGGCGCGGGGGTCCGACGCCGATCGGCGCCGGGGTCACTTTTCCGGCACTTGAAAAATCAAGACGTTAGCCCACGAGATAGACTGATTGAGGGGTCAAATTTCGATCCGCATTCACATACGATCGAGCCACTCCTGCTCGTAGGGCAATTCGTCGAGCAGCAGCAGGGCTTTCTTGCTCAGATCCCGCCAGTCTGCAGCGGGCGCCTCAAGGATCCTCTCCGCAATTCCGCATGCGGTGTGGGTCATCTCCTCAACGATCTCGCTGGGAAGCGGCCCACGGGCCAGGTCGGTCAATCGGCGATGGGTGTAGAGAAACTGCGAAAGGGTGGTGGGTCGTTCAGCGGACGGAAATGAGGCGGCTTGCAGCATTGGGCGGGTTCCTTTATTGTGCATCTATCACCTCTATGGTGACAAATGCACTATACAGGAATTAACCATGGTGACAAGTGCACAAATTAGGGCGGCGCGCGGTTTGTTGAACTGGACCGTTCGAGACCTTGCGGAGAAATCGGGTGTGCACAGAAACACCGTGACGAGGGTTGAGACCGACGCGACGGCACCGGGTCATTCGATAGCCGCCATCCGCGCCGCCCTCGAATCTGCCGGCGCCATCTTCCTGGCAGATGGTCAATCGATCGATGGCGGCCCTGGTGTGAGGCTGGCGAAACCGAAGGCCTAGCTGCCCACACCTATCGGGGCGCTTCGGCGCGTCCATAGGGATGTGGGTGCTGCCCTATTGTAAAGCCACACTCCCATTCCAGCGTGCGGCGGCAGCAACGATTCGGTGGCGCCCGTGTCGACCGTTGATCTCAACGCCCTCGCGACAGATCAGTATCTCAACGCCAAGCAAGTTCGCGAGCGCTACGGCAGCGTATCGAACACTTGGCTATTCCGGCGCATGCGCGATGCGGCCTTTCCGCAACCGTCGACGCGCCTCGGTGGCCGCACCAGGTTCTGGCTTCTATCCGAGTTATTGGAGTGGGAGCGGAGCAAGCTCCCTATTGACGCGGACAGCGTAGGCGAATGATGACCAAACGGTTCGCGATCCGCAGTGACGAACCAATCACGGTCGATACACTGGAGCGTTGCTTGGATTGTCTTGCGATCCTAATGGATCAGTCGCCACAAGGCGGTGAAGTCTATCTCCCGATCTTCGAGCGGCTTGAATCAGAGCTTGCCACTGCGAAAGCGAAGGAAGACATGATGGAGCGAGCGCGCGTTAGGGCCGCGCGGTTTATGCAAGAGCACTCGATTAAGAAGTAGCCGCTACGTCTTGGCTGACTTACGGAATTTTTCCGCATTCTCCGCAGCTACAGCTAAGGCCCGCGACAACTCAAGCGCCTGCTCCACTGTCACTTGGAAGTGAACGCCGACAATGCTTGCAATGACGAGCGTGATTTCGTCGTCCATCTGCTCAACACAGATCGCCGCCGATTCATTTAGTTCGATCTCAGCAATTAGTTCGATCTCAGCAATACGTCCGATGAGATCATCCGGTTCATTCGTCATGGCTACAATCCATCCGGCGATTGGGCTCGCGACTGGCGTAGGGTCCGCTCGACAGCAATTCGAGCCCAGAGAACACGAACTGAGAGCTGGCCCCGGTTGTTTGGACAGCGCCCCGCTGGATTTAAGTGGATTCCTGCCGGGTTATGCTGAACGCGGGGCTTTACGATTTTGTCGTTGCGTCGGGAGGGCGTAGCCCGACCAGAGCGACGACAAAATCGTCGGCGACGGTCATGCGGCCATCACCATAGCTTGCGTGCCGAAGTAAGCCTCGTCGGGCGTGCGCCCGTCAAGGCTCGAGTGAGGGCGTCCCTGATTGTAGAAGGCCAGATACTTGGCAATTGACGCTCGCGCCTCGGACACGCTGTCGTAGGCGCGGAGATAAACTTCTTCGTATTTGACCGTGCGCCAGAGCCGCTCGACAAACACGTTGTCGCGCCAGGCGCCCTTGCCATCCATGCTGATGGCGATCTTCGCGTCCAGCAGCACATCGGTGAACTCGAGGCTGGTGAACTGGCTGCCCTGGTCCGTGTTGAAAATCGCGGGCCTGCCGTGCTTCGCCAACGCCTCCTGGACCGCTTCGACGCAGAAGGCCGCCTCCATTGTGATCGAGACGCGATGGGCCAGGACCCGTCGGCTGAACACATCGACGACCGCCGCGAGATAGACGAAGCCACGCCGCATCGGAATGTAGGTGATGTCCATTGCCCACGCATGGTCGGGCCGCTCGATCTTCAATCCGCGCAACAGGTACGGGTAGATCTTGTGACCCGGAGCCGGCTTGCTCGTGTTCGGGCGACGATAGACCGCCT
Organism: Bradyrhizobium daqingense; assembly: GCF_021044685.1. NCBI lineage: Bacteria > Pseudomonadati > Pseudomonadota > Alphaproteobacteria > Hyphomicrobiales > Nitrobacteraceae > Bradyrhizobium > Bradyrhizobium daqingense. The sequence continues at coordinate 1,629,939 of NZ_CP088014.1, read as the reverse complement.
CGATCCCCATGCGCTTCATCAGCGTCGCGATGTGGCGGCGACCGGCGTATACCCCCTCCCGCCGCAGCAACGATCGCAGCATACGCGCTCCCGCGAAGGGATAATCGAGATGCAGCTCATCGAGCCGACGCATCAAGGCAAGGTCCTCGGCCGAAACTGGCCGAGGTTCATAGTAGACCGTGCTGCGAGCCAGCTTCAGGACCTTCGCCTGGCGCACGATAGAAAGATCATGACCGCGGTCGATCATCGCTTTGCGCTCAGCAGGCCCGCCTTGGTGAGCGCGCCGGACAAAAAATCGTTTTCCAACGCCAGCTCGCCGATCTTGGCATGCAACGCCTTCAAATCGACCGGCGTCTCGGCCGATGTCTTGTCATGCCCAAACACGCCGGCGGCGCCTTCCAGGAGCTGGTTTTTCCAGATCGTGATCTGGTTCGGATGAACATCAAACAGTTGCGCCAGCTCCGCCAGTGTCTTGTCTCCTTTGACCGCAGCCAAAGCAACCTTCGCCTTGAATGCCGGAGAATGCGTCCGGCGGCTCTTCTTCGTCATCTTCGCTCCTGATTCGCAGCAAGAATCCTCGCCGCTGTCAGGCAGAAAATCCACTCAAGCTACTGTCCGAATTTGCGGGGCCAGCTCTCTGGTCAACTACAAGAATTTGTAGTCGCACACCTACCGCAGTGACCGGCATGATTGCGGACCGTCGCAGCGGAGGCCGCAGACGCAATTTCGGAGGGGGATGTGCCTGCGGCCTAGGGGGAACTGATGAGCGAAAGCTTTAGGGTTGGTTTCGCGATAGCCATCACGGCAGCCGTAGTCGCAGGGGCGTTTTTTGCTATCCGTTTTTTGATTGGCTTTTACGGATAGGATCTCGCCGCCCTACTTCCACCCGAACCTGTCGCAAATCGATGCGATGATTTTGTCGATCGCTATCGCGATGTTCTCATCAGCATATTTTCTGGCCAGGGCGGCAAGTGCGACTATCTGAATCAGAAAAATGCAGATGACGGCCACAAATCCTAAGTGGGGAAATGTGGCCAAATCAATTAGCGTAATGCGCGCGCATATCCAGTAGAATCGTTCCTCGCGGCGCTCATCGGCCTTTTGAGCCCAACAGTCCTGGGGGGGGCGCGGGGGCGACTCGGCGTCGCGAAACATGCGAAACGACGCTGTCCCTGCCACACCCGCGCCGCGGTGAAGTTAGCGGCCACGTGACTCGGCGCCTCCATACCGAAGAAGCGCTGTCCCTATCGCGCGCGCCACTAACTTCCGTGGTCAGCCTTACCGCCTTGAGCTGCAAAACTGACCGCCCCGCCCCCGAGGGGGGGCATCAACCCGCGGGGGGCCCTCGCGTTGTATCGGCGAAAAGCCTCCCGGGCCCCTACCAGGATTGGTTGGGCTGCCTGGGCCGCCACTGAACGCTAAACTGGTCACCCAGCCTTTGCAGCACGAAGGAGAGAGCCCTGTGGTTAAACTCGCACGCGTTCGCTGCATCAATAAGACCGACAGGATGAATCCCCACGAGAGGATTGAAAGTGTCGGAGGTGAATATTCAAACGGAAGTCAATGGAAGCAGTCTGTCGTTCAGACGATCAGAGACATTGAAAGCGGCGAATGGGAGTTCTATGTCGAAGAAGACGGACTCATGGCTGGCGTGGTCGTGGCCGAACACAACGGGCACAAATACATCAAGACAACGGCGGACGGCGTTCAGCCAGACAATCTTCTTTCACTGGCTGAGTGCCCGTGATCCCCACTAGCGACGGCCTCCACGGCTAAGACCCCCCTTCCGCGAGCTAACGCTTTTTCCTTCCGGCCGCCCTGCGCATCCCGACACGGAGCTTCAGGGCCGCCAGCGCGGCGGCGCTCGTCAAACGATTTGCGCTCGTTCCAATCGGCTACGGCGCGGAGACTCGCCGCACCGGCACCAGTGGAGATGGCCTGCTGCAGATGCGAATTGTTTATTCCCTCGGCCCGTTTCGGCTTCGATAAAGTGCGAGAAATTCTCGCACTTTCTCCAACGGCCATTTCTGCCTGCACCTGCTCCCAAATCTCCTTACGTCGCTTGATGTAAAACCTCTCGCACCTAGCCAACCACCGGACATTTGCGGAGAGCGAAGCCGTCTCTTTCCGGTGGACAGCCTTTGGTTGCGATAGCAACTTGGTCGTTTTTCAGGACGTGAGATTTGCTTATGCGCGATTAGCAACTGCCGTTTTCTCGCGTTTGCTCGGATTGCACCTCAAAGCGCGAACGAAGATCCTACCGCCGATTACTGTCATGCAGTGCGATTTTGACCGGTGCGTGATGCTGCTCTACATTTACACGGTCATAATGATCGAGTCGTGGCTCGATTTCTGGCTCGCGTCAGCCCAACGTCTCGCCCCAGCATGCTGCCCGTGCTGGGGTCTCTCTTTCGGAGACTGACTTGGAGTCCTGGCAGCCTGTCGGTCGTGATTGAAGCAAGACAGTCCGTCACCCTTTCGTCAGCTATCGCGAGCGCACCCAGTGCCTTTTATGACTAACCCGCACACCGCAAGCAGCGCGGGCGCGCTGGCGAAAGTCTCACAGGCATGCCACCCGAACCGGTTGGCACACACGCGGCTCTCCTAGAAGAGCGCGTATGCGTGCAGCGATCTTCCGCGCCTCCTTCGGCCCGAGGTTGGGTTTCAAGCTGTCGAGCCTCCTCGGCATTAGACGTCGCGATTTGGCGATCTGCTTGGCTCAAAGACTGATCGGCCGCGCTGGCCTGATTGGCTGCAAACACCGCAAGCGCTTGGGACCGCAGGGACGTGATTTGCTGCTCGAATATGTGCATCCATTGGCCTGTAGCTACCCTGTGTGGTGACGTCGCAAGCGATGGTGGCCAGCCTTCGCCCCTTGGATTGGCAGGGCTGGCCACCTTTGCTCCCGAGGGGCCCAAAATTCCCCCCTGGTGCCACCAAGGAGTATCGCTGAGAAGGACTGGAAGCACCTACCAGTACCAGTGGGTTGTCGCGCCCCCGCGTGCATGCCATATCAAAGTGCTCGGCCTGCAAATGTTCGAGCTGGCTCCGCTCATAGGAGTAACCGCCGTGCCTAGGACCGAAGTGGTAGCGGCAATCCAAGCATTCACGGACTACGTCCGTAGGCCAAGCCATACACCGGCAGAAGACACGTACGCGCCACAGCGAACTGAAGAACAGCTGGCCGATTGGCGATCCCGGGTTGAAGTTATCTGCTCAAAAATGGACGCGGTGGCGGATTGCCCTCTTTCGACCTTATCCGAATTCGAGGCGCTCAGACGCGAGATGGGGACAGATTTTCCCGCAACACCACCCGCTTTACTAAACCGTGTAGCGGACGCATTTTTACGCTGCGGGTCGGCGGATGCCGGCCCCTTAATCAGGACGGAGCCGGATGATGCCTAGCACATTCTCGCTGCACAAGATCGACGAAGCTATACGCGACCTCGAAGAAAAAGTTGCTCACGGTGCAGAAATCAGCCGCGAGGAGCTCGCGAGCGGCATTCTGCGGATTACGAAGCGTCTTCGAGATGAACTCGAAGCCGCGCTCAAGGTAATCGATAGCCTCAAGGATCACACCGGGCTCACGGTGGCAGCCGCGCGACCTAAACAGCGGGAACGTTAGCGGCCACGTGACTCGGTGCTTTGGGGTGGACCGATAAAGCGCTGTCCCTATCGCGCGCGCCACTAACTTCGCCCGGTCAGCCTCAAGGGAGGGAGAAGCTGACCGGGCAACGTATCCTCCGGACGAATGCCCTAGAGCAACTACCAGGATTGTGGGCGGTGACTTGGCAATCAGTCTCGGATCGCAGGCAGCGCCGTGGCGAGTCGCCATCGGCAACTTACTACCAAGGAAGGTACAGCGCGACGAACAGTACCAAGAGGATTAGAGCGCACGCCCACGCGAACAATAGCGCCTTATCCATCGGCCGATTCCGATCGATCTCCTCGGCCGCCCGCAGCGGCGTACCACTGCGGCCTTTCTGTTGAGCAACACAATGGGTGGTGCATCACTCGATTCGTAGATTTTCCGCCGACTCCTTTCCGCGATTTTTCACGATGTCGAAGCTGACTTTTGCGCCCTCTGCGAGCGAAGTAAAACCAGCCTTCTCAACCGCGGAGATGTGGACAAAGACGTCATTGCCGCCGGAATCCGGTTGAATGAACCCATACCCCTTTGTTGGGTTGAACCACTTCACTGTCCCAATTGCCACCTTACTTCTCCATTTTTCAAAAATGAAAAGTAGTGCGCGACTCCGACAAAAGAATGGCTTGTCGCGACGCGCGTCCGCAGGCCATACGGGTGGCACCGATCTTACATCCTCGCCAGGACGCTAAGCGCGTTCTGACCTGCCACGTTGATGTTGTTGGCGTTGGTGCCATCGCCCTGTTCGTTGGCTGAGAACACGTGCAAACCCAATAGTGGCGGAGCCGCGTACGCGGCTGCTCCACCGACCTGAGTAGTATTCGTCCGCCTGCAAGAACCCCCTGACCAATGAAAACGTTGGTCGCATCCACGCCAATACCGGAAACCGCGGCTGCTGAGTTCGTGACCAGACCAATGCGTGATGCATACGAAATCTGCGTCGCATCTTCGGCCAGCCCGAATACAGCCGACACCTGATTGCCTGCGGACGCTCTCGCCTGCCTCACGGTCGCGCTGGAATAGGTGTATGCGAGGCCGCTATCGATCGCCGCTGCGGATGCCGTCACGCGGTTATAGGCATCCCACACGCCGAGGTACCCAGCCACACCGCCAGACCCCGAACCGCCAAGAATCCAATCAAGTTGCGACGATGCATTGCTGCGCGTGGTGCCTCCGCGCCACGCTGCCGGCCCATTGGTGATGGCTTGATTGTTGAGCCAGATACCATTGACCTGGCCCAACGCCGTTCCAGCCGAGCGCACCGTGTCGCTTGTCCAGTCGGGACCGTGAGGCAGCCGCAGCGTACCGCTGTCGTTCCAGACAAACCAGTCATTGACCTTGCTGGCGCCGATCGCCGCGGGGTTCTTGGTGATGTCGGTCGTCGCGATCGACAACTCGGCAAATGTCGTCATCGTGAGTTTGGTGCCGTCATAGATTGGCACCTGATTGCCGTTGTAGAGCGCATAGTACAGCGTCGTTTTGGCGCTCTGCGTCGTCGTCATCACGGGCGTTGCGCTCACCAGGGTCAGGCGACCTTGCGGCGGAGACAGAACCCCGAGATTGCCACGTGACGTTTGAGCACTCGCCACGTCCGACAGATTGTTGGCGCTCGACAGATCACCAGCCCCAGGCTGGCCCACCACGTTGAAGTTCCAGTCCGCGAGCGTGCCGCTGCCGCCGGTCTTGTCGGACGTCATGGTCAGCGTCGTGCCGCTGTAGGTGACGAGGCCTTCCATCCAATTCGCCGTGTTCGCCGCCGAGCTAGCCCGCACGCGAGCGCCATTCTGATAGGCGAGGCCGGCCTGCGTGGTGAACGCTTTGGATCCGGTGCCGATAGCGAGCGACGTGGTCGAAGTGCCGCCATACGTGGGGGCGTTGGCCCCCGCAGCACCGGTTGAGCCCGTGGCGCCAGCATCCCCCTTCGACGCCAGCAATTGCCAGTATGTCGCATTCGGAGGCGTGTGGTTGGTGTGGCCGAGATCGGAGGTCATTCGATCGATCGAGAACGGGACCAATACATTCTTTACGTTGGTCGGCGGTAAGCGCGCGGACGTTGGCGTCGTTAGCGGCCCGAACGGAAAATATGTTCGAACTCACGCTGACGGCTACTACAACGATAACCTACTAGCTCTGCCGGAGTGTCCGTGAGTTTTAGTCAAGTAAATCGTCCGCCTCCTCTGCCGGCGCCCAACTGATCTTGCTCGCATCGGCCGGTGTCGCGCCCATACTGCTTAGGCACAGCCTCAGTAGGCTGAGCGATTTTGTACCCATCTCCGCGCCGCTTTGCAGGCGAGCGCGCAAGACTGATGCGATGGAGACAAGACAACGGTGAGATGCATTGAGCCATGGCAACTCGCTGGCGAATTCACGCCATGCATTGGCCTGTTGCTCGTTTAGCCAAGTGGGTGGAGCGCCGATTTCGGCACCGGTTGGATCGTTGCGTTTATAGCGGCCAGCATTGATGATGTGCCGGCCTTCAACCAGCGCCTTGGCGGCCGGCTTTCTTGGTCGTGGCATTTTGCCCCTGGGGGTCCGAATTGCAGATGCGCGTGAAATGGGGGGCCGCCGGTAGCTAGTGGCGGCAGTGGGAGGGATCTGACCCACCCCTCCCCCTGCGCTTAAAGGATGCCGCGGGCCCGCATCTTCGCTTCAACGCGCCGTCGTGCTGCCTGGTTGTTGCTGGATGCTCGACTGATCTGAGCTGAGGTGTCCTTGCCGTAGGCTCCCCACAGGACCAAGCTGATCTCGAAAAGTTTGGCCTCGGTGATGAGGCGCTTCGGAATGTCGCCACCGTCGTCCCACTCCTCGACAACTGGAGTAAACGACACGCTCACCTCGTTGACAGTGCCAAGGCCTCCTGCCCTAAAGGCGCATCAGGATGCGGCTCTAACGAGTAGTAGAGTCCGACGTTATCCGAACGTAGTTTGAGGGTGCCGTTGCTGATGCGCCCCAGAGGCCTGCTGACATCATGACTGCAAAGCGCGGCGACGTCTGGATTTTGCGCGATGTGCTTGTCGAATGCGCCGCGCGCGAAGCGTTCCTCGAAGAGCCCCGCGATGATGGCCGGCCGATTCCAGGAAATCGCGAATCCTGAGATGGTTTCAGCCATTGCGTTGCGTCACCCGCAATCGTTTCTCGCGTTTCGCTTGCATCAACTTGCGCGCAATCACGGCTGGTGAGTCCGAGCACTCGGAGTGTCGGCTTTCGCCAGGCATCTTTACACGGCGCCGAACTGGCTTTCGGTCGGCCACATCGGAAGTGCGTTCGGATCCCTTAGACATTGTGGCCCGCCTCCTTCACTTCCTTCAAAAAGTAAAAAGCGCGGCCTTCGCGCCGATCGCCCAAGAAGTGCGCGCGCACTGGCCGCAGATAACCGAGGCGCACATCCTCGCGCTCCAGATCGTCCAGCAGCGCGTCGTGCTTTTCTCGGGCTTGGCTGCTTCCAACGCGCGAGCGGCCTCACATACCGCACCCAAACGGCGCTGGTACTCTGGCATCACGGTGAAGCACACGAGCTTGGAGGCTACGTTCCGCGCTTCGTCTGTGCGCCTATGCAGGACCTCCCGCGCTGACTCGATGTTTGCTATCTCCGTGGTGACTTCGCGGAGCTGCCGCGACAGATCGGCAATGCTGTCAGTAGGATCGTCACCAAGCAGCGCGGCCACGCCGGGCGAGATATGTTTCCCAAAAGCCGCCCTGCCCGCCTCGATCTTACCGCGCAGTTTCGAGCGCTCGCTGTTGAGCTTAGAGTCTCTCTGCTCCAATTCCACGCGTTTCGCGATCAGGTCGGCGTACGAGCTGTCGGCCTCCGCGAGGCTGGGGACGCGGAATTCGTCGGTGGTCTTCGTCTTCAACGGAGCCATTAGGCAACAACCTTTCCAAACAATGCATCAATGATACCGGCCACAGCGGCGACGTTGATGGTGACTGACTTGTGATGGCCATTGGATTGCCAGTGAGCGCAATGAGCGCCCGGCTGACTGAAGCGACTGACCGACCCATCAGGTTTGTGAATCGCGACGGCTCTACAATTGCAGGATACGGTAACCTGAGATTTTCGCGCCTCCGCGACGCCAGTGCGTGCGTCCTCGACCAAAATCGCAACAGCGATCGGCGCGTTGGGAATCGACTGCGGGGCCCCATCCAGGTTGACACTACCGGGTGTCATCGCGTGGTAGGCGCGGACCGCGTCAACAGCGGTGTGCAACTCGGTGTCAGAGGCGAGCGCAACAACGAGGTCGAGAACATTGTCCTCGTCTAGCTCAGGCGCAACGCCCGGTGCGCCGGAAGGCAAGATTCCGGCTTCCTGCAAACGCCTGGCGATTCCGGTGCTTCGCGAGCGCGGGAAATCAAGATGACGCTCGATCGCGTCGAGCACGTGATTCCAAGTGGCCATTGGGGCCGCTCTCCTTTCAGGATTGGAAATTGCGATTGGAGGGTTAAATAAAACGCCGCATGCAGCGGCTTCGCGGCTCAGGGCCGGGAAAAAGTGGCGACGCCGGGTGGTGGCCAGCGCGCCGAGTGCACGTCACGTCAGACCACAAATCGTGGTCTTCAAGGTGATACGTTCCCAACTATGGCGAAAACTGGATTTTAAGCCGCCAGCGCGATTTTCCTCCGGCGCGGCCTGTTCCTGCGAATGTCGGGCTCATTATCATTGGCCACCTGCGTCAGGAATCGCTTGGCGTCGATTGCCCGGATCATGGCGTCCTCAACGGCACCGAATTGCATGAGCCGAATGCCGCTTGTCGCCGGGGCGGTGCGGCCCGCAAGAAATTCAGCGCCCTCCGCAACTGCATGCGACCACCTGGAGTACGGTGCGCCCACGTCCTGCTGCCAATCCAGTAGCTCTGGCCTGGCGGGCTTGCCGGGCTTGTTGGGGGTGGCCGCCTGTTTGGTGCGGCGCTTGCCTTTGCTCTGGCGATATTGCTCGGCAGTTGAATGCCATCGCCCGTCCAAACCAAACCACTTGGACATATCCGCATTAAACGTCGCCCTCGCCGCCGCATCCAATTGCCAGCCATGGGCCGGCCCCATACCGGGGAAGCGGCGGTGTAGAATGCGGTTCAGCTCGCCAGGGCGCGGGCGGACCTCGGTAACATGGTCGGCTGCTATGGGTTGGTCGTTGTCGTTTGCGTGTTGCATTGGTTGTCTCTCGTGACGAGCGTACCTGACCGCTTCTGCGGTCTTGTGCGTCGGCATCTGCGTGCCGATCGAATAATCAAACAATCAAAAAAAGTTATACGTAACTCGGCCACTGGTTCGGGCGGCTCGCGGGATCCAAGGGATTTGCTATATCCCCGCCCCATGTTTTGGTTTTCATTTTGCACTCGGAGATGTTTTCCTGGGGGCGCGGGTCCCTATGTGAACGGCGGGAGAGATCAGCTAGACCCCGCCGCCGTGCGCGGTGTGCGCGATGTGCGTGATTTTCACGTATGACTCTCTACACGCGCGCGCGAAGCGCCTATAATGGAAAAATCGCGCACATGTCGCACACGTAGCACCGACCATTGAAATCATTTCGTTTTCCCGTGCGCGATCCGTGCTCAATCGCGCACGCTAGGTTCTTTCTCGGCCTGCCTAAGCAGTTGCAGTCCGATATAGAGTTGTCCGCCGCGTACCCTTTGCCCCTTCTTGAAGCCACTCTTGGTCAGCGACTGGACAAATCCCTTCTGGCTTCCGGGGCGCTCGCCAGATGCTTCAGCATAATCGGTCCACGATTTGAACAGATCCGCGACGAAGTCTGAGATGCTACGATTGTCCGGCTCAACTCGGCAAGCATCCTTCAGCCACTGGCCGAACGTGTCTTGCTCGGCAAAATACGTTTCGGTCGCCTCAACAATAGATGCAGGTCGCACCAAACCATTGCGCTGCCAGTCCCGGCACCCATCAACCATCCACCGCAGAATGGCGGGCGCCTCACCGCGAAGCTTTGCTTCAAGTTCACGATCCGGCTTCGTCGGCTTTCGCGTGAACGGCACGATGTTGAATCGCCGCCGGGCTGCGGCGTCGACGCTATGCAGTGCTGGCTGGTGGTTTCCAACCACAAACAGTTTGAATTGCGGCTGGAACGTAAAGAAGTCCTGCCTCATAAAGCGCGCTGAAATCGCATCGCCGCCCGTCATCTGTTTTATTCGCGACTCGGCCCAAGCCCTGCCCTCCTCTGTCTCGCTGGCGCTGACTAGACGCGCACCGCGCAACATCGCCAAGTCTGTCGGGTGTCTGTCACTGCGGCTGGCAACGAACGTGTCCATTGACGCCGTAGTCGCATAATCGTGCAGAATATAGCTAGTGGTGTTGAGAAAAACCGATTTCCCATTACCGCCGTCGCCATGCACAAAGACAAGTGCATGTTCGCGCGTGTCGCCCGTAAGGCAGTAGCCGCACCACTGCTGCAGAAAGCGGATCATTTCACCGTCGCCGCCAGTCGCGTCTTGAAGAAATCGCAACCAAAGTGGACAGTCTGCCTGGGCAGACGGCGCGGTGGACGTTAGTTTGGTAATGCCATCTGCAGGGTCGGCAGCGCGCATTTTCCCTGTACGCAGATCAACGGTGCCGTCTGGCGTTCCGAGCAGAAACGGGTCGCGGTCCCAAGCCTCGATCGTGACGGCGAAGGTTGGGTCATTGCGAGCGAACCCCTCGACTCCTGAAGCGAATGAACGCTTTCGTATAGTCGCGAGCGCCTTCGGAGACAGGCCCTGTGACATATCGCGGGCCATCACCCTAACATGGTGAGCCGCAAGGCCGACTTCGTTCCTGCGCCAGTACGAACCATCCCATTCAAACCACGCGCCAGTGGAGTGGCAGAAGCGCAGCGTGTCTCGATAGGTGCTCGCGAATATATACGCAACACTATCCTCGGTTACCGAAGTGCCGGGATTAGATGCGGGTTTGTTGTCGTTGGCTGCGACAGGCTCCTCATCGCGGGCTTCAACGGTTGAATTGGACGCGTCGGTTTTAATTGCATTTTGCATTCAGCAATCGCCCTTCAGGACAAAGTTGATGTTGATCGACGCGCTGCGGCACGCCTGGCGGGTTGAGTAAGAAGACGAGCAACGCTGACTGGCTTGGTGTCATCGCCGCCGCCAACTCGTTTACGCAGCCACTCGGCGGCCTCTGACGCGGACATGCTGAGGCTGACTGAAACCATGTTGATCGGCGAGTAGCCGGCGTTTCCAGCCGAATAATCGACAATACCACTGGGCTGGATATTCAGCGCGCGGCCTCGCTTCTTCACCTTCGAGTTGATCGAGGGGCGGAAGGATGCAACAGCGTGGAAGCCGCCCTGGTACTTGCGCAGATCTTCGAGTCCAAGCTCCGGCACCCATGCATCGAGGCTAGCCAACGCGCGGCGTTGATGTGTCAGCCCACGGGTGGTCACTATCGACTACCACCGGGCCGCGGTCACTGGCTTTGCTGGCTGGCTTAATCAGCGTCCCGCGCTCGGCGAAGTACGCCTCCGCCCGAGCCAACAATTCGTCGATCGCCTCTGGTGTGATTTCCGGAAGCTCGGCCAACGGTGTTTCGGCCGGCGAACCGTTGAACCATTCGTAAGGTCGGCCCGTATCGGGATGCGTTCCGAACGCCACGAATTGCGTGCGTTCACCAAACGCCTCGACCTGACACTTGGCGCCGTTGATCAGGTAGGCGCCTGTTGCGCGCTTCTCGCGAGGCTCGGTGGCGCGGAATGCGAACAGGGTCTTCGGTGCCTTGCCCATCCGATACGGCGCTCTGTCCGACCCCGGCAACTCCATCACCATCGCGCGGATAGCGTCGGCAGTCTCAGCGTCCGGCGTGTCGACATCAAGCCCCACAAGTTCGCCGCAGAGCAGACCCGTATTTGTGGCGTCCGGATAGTTGCGAGCGATGCCTTCCATTTGCGCAGCGGACCACCGCGAGCGCTGCCAGTTACCCATGACAGCGGCTTTGCCACTACACGCGACGGGACGGTATCCGTAAGCAATAAGGCTGCAACGAAGGTGGATAATGCGCTTAAGCGTGGCCCGCATGTTGGCAATCGCCCTCTAAAACGAGAGATGAAATTGATTCGACCATCGCGGGCGAAAGCGCAGCCCCGCGCGCGTAAGCTCGATGCGATCCATCGGCCGCACGCACAATGCGCACGCCGAACAACTTCACCCCTTCGCAGACTTCGACGTCCGCAAGGGCAACGTCAGCACCGAGCGGCGAATGAGTGGCGAGGATTTTCATATTCCGGGTCTCCCTCGATCAGAAGCTTAGTCAGTTGCCGGTCGACCTGAACCGGATCGTAATACAGGTTGAACGAGCCGGGGATCTTGACCGGCTCTCTGAAGTTGTGGTGGAAATTGAGTTGTGGCTGCACACAATTCCTCCGTTCGTAGTGTGTGATGAGTAGTGAGATTTTTCGGGCGTGACACTAAAGGTCGCGCTGCAGATATTTGGCGGGCGACGCGGGGCTGTTGTTCACGCAGCTACCTTGGACTTGCCGTTATCGTTTGCGCCGCGGGCAGCAAGCCGCCGCCGCGCGCGTGTCATCACGTCATCCTTCGACTGCATAGCGGCAAGCTCCCGCTCCAGGCGTTCGACGTAGGGCGCGAAGCCCGGCCGGTCGTGCAGCACCATCACCTCGGCGATGAGAGAGCTGGCCTCGCAAATTCGGACAGTAGCTTGAGTGGATTTTCTGCCTGACAGCGGCGAGGATTCTTGCTGCGAATCAGGAGCGAAGATGACGAAGAAGAGCCGCCGGACGCATTCTCCGGCATTCAAGGCGAAGGTTGCTTTGGCTGCGGTCAAAGGAGACAAGACACTGGCGGAGCTGGCGCAACTGTTTGATGTTCATCCGAACCAGATCACGATCTGGAAAAACCAGCTCCTGGAAGGCGCCGCCGGCGTGTTTGGGCATGACAAGACATCGGCCGAGACGCCGGTCGATTTGAAGGCGTTACATGCCAAGATCGGCGAGCTGGCGTTGGAAAACGATTTTTTGTCCGGCGCGCTCACCAAGGCGGGCCTGCTGAGCGCAAAGCGATGATCGACCGCGGTCATGATCTTTCTATCGTGCGCCAGGCGAAGGTCCTGAAGCTGGCTCGCAGCACGGTCTACTATGAACCTCGGCCAGTTTCGGCCGAGGACCTTGCCTTGATGCGTCGGCTCGATGAGCTGCATCTCGATTATCCCTTCGCGGGAGCGCGTATGCTGCGATCGTTGCTGCGGCGGGAGGGCGTATACGCCGGTCGCCGCCACATCGCGACGCTGATGAAGCGCATGGGGATCGAGGCGGTCTATCGTCGCCCGAACACGAGCAAGCCGGCTCCGGGTCACAAGATCTACCCGTACCTGTTGCGCGGATTGAAGATCGAGCGGCCCGACCATGCGTGGGCAATGGACATCACCTACATTCCGATGCGGCGTGGCTTCGTCTATCTCGCGGCGGTCGTCGATGTGTTCAGCCGACGGGTCCTGGCCCATCGCGTCTCGATCACAATGGAGGCGGCCTTCTGCGTCCAAGCGGTCCAGGAGGCGTTGGCGAAGCACGGCAGACCCGAGATTTTCAACACGGATCAGGGCAGCCAGTTCACCAGCCTCGAGTTCACCGATGTGCTGCTGGACGCGAAGATCGCCATCAGCATGGACGGCAAGGGCGCCTGGCGCGACAACGTGTTTGTCGAGCGGCTCTGGCGCACGGTCAAATACGAAGAAGTTTATCTCCGCGCCTACGACAGCGTGTCCGAGGCGCGAGCGTCAATTGCCAAGTATCTGGCCTTCTACAATCAGGGACGCCCTCACTCGAGCCTTGACGGGCGCACGCCCGACGAGGCTTACTTCGGCACGCAAGCTATGGTGATGGCCGCATGACCGTCGCCGACGATTTTGTCGTCGCTCTGGTCGGGCTACGCCCTCCCGACGCAACGACAAAATCGTAAAGCCCCGCGTTCAGCATAACCCGGCAGGAATCCACTTAAATCCAGCGCGGCGCTGTCCAAACAACCGGGGCCAGCTCTGAGGTCGAGGGCCGCGTCAAGGCGATCAGCGGTAACCGCAGACGCATTTAAAGTGGTCATGGGTGTGGGAATTTTCGGTTAGCGTTGCCGCTGAGCGGCTGCATTACCTCGGCTATGAGCCGATGACGGACAAGGTGTCCGTCAGGCAGTCACGGGCGCGCCCTCGAATCGCGCAACGTCGCCATGAGTGGTACATAGCAGAACGGGACCTCAACCGCAATACGAAAAGTCAAATCAAGTTTTGTTACAAGTTGTATAGTTATGGGTTTGCGCTCTACCGCCCCTCATCGACTCGTTAGTTTCGGTAGCCGAGTCGGCTACCGACCCAAAAAGTAGATACACCGCGTAGATACACGTCGAAACGGCAAGATTTTAACATATTGAAATATAATAGGAAATCTCATCATTACCTGTGGTTACATTCCGCTAGGGAGCGCCATTTAAAGAAAATAATACAATAAAATCAGCTAGATAGCCCCAGAGGGCCATTCATATTACACACCTGTTTGCACATCATTGGCATGATGACCGCAATGCTCTTTCTGTCGTCAGCGCCGCGAAGCGGCGGAATGCCGCCATTAAAAGCAGCCGATCTCCGAGTTGGGGCAGTCGCTCTCGAAATGGAGGATGGGGAGAAGCGGTAGTGGCACATCAAGCTGCATTGCCGCCAACTCTGCCGCCGCGTCTAATCGATCGTGAGGCCTCCGCAGCATATGCCTCGGTTAGCCCGAACACGTTTGACCTTCTCGTGACGGCGGGAAGCATGCCCAAGCCGCGGGTCATTCCGGGTACGAGACGACTGGCTTGGGACGTTCGCGAACTCGAGCGCGATCGACGCTCTGCCTCACCACGGGGAAGAGCACGCGACCGGCGTTGACGCCGATGTTGGTTGGGAGAGGTAGGCCATGCCTCGCAAACTGCCACCAAACGTCGAGCGCAACGTCGTCAAGGGGCATGCGTATCTGTCGTTTCGGATCGGAAAGGCTTGGCATCTGCCACAGTACGGGGACGCCTCAACACCTGCCGGCGCGACGCGGTTCAACCGCAAGGTTCGGCAGCAACAGAGATATGCCAAACAGCGCGCCGAGCGCCTGGCCGCGATGACGCCCCGACAGCGAGCGACGCACGACGCCTGGCACCGAGCCCGTCGCCCGGGCCTATGGGAGGCTATTTGGTTTTTTCTGAGATGAAGTGTCGACTATGCCTGTTCGGCCGAATGGTGGGATTGTCCCAACGACAGCCGCCGAATTAGAAGCGATGTTGGTTGGGGATCCTATCCGATGACGCGAAGACGCTCTTCGACGTCATTGTGTTCGACGGGTCAAATCCTGCGGCCTCGGTTACGCGAAAGTCTCGTAAGAAGGCTCGCAAATGAACCGTGGCTCGCTTCGCAATCGTCAGGCCGTCGCGTGGGCAATACTTCTTGCCGGCCTCGGGCTGTTCGTCGCGCTCTATCCTCCTTGGTAAGGGCCTTTGGGGAGGCCCTGCAAACGCCCGTTGATGTGGCCGAGGAAGCTGTCACATTACTTTGACGTACAGGTGCCAATTTTGTAGGCGCTGGGATTTCGGAGCCCAGACCGGAATACGCGGCGAACGCTGCCAAGCGAATATATTCCGCTTGTGCAGCGTTCAGGATCCTCTCAATTTCGGGAGTTCGGCGTGTTTGATGCTGAAATGACTGCGCTGCTCAGGGCGGTGCTCGACGAAGTTTGTGCCGCGCGGCGAACAGGATGGAAGTGGAGCGTCGACCATGATGAGAGGGCTACGCCGGGCTCGTGACGCAGGGAGGGCGTAGCCCGACCGGAGTTACGAGCCCGGCGTCGGCGCGATCCACAGCGGACCGCGCCGACTGGTGATCGCGGCCGGCTGGTTATGCAAGTGGTTCTTCCGCCAAGAGGAATCACTCGCGTGCCAGGCCGACACATTACCGATCACCAAATGAGGCTCTACATGAAGTACCGTCAGACCGATAGCCCACCCGTGGCCGCCGCCAAGGCTTCGTTCAGCACCTCGACCGCTTACCGGATCGAGAAGGATCGACGCCTTCCGTCGCAGAAGAAGGCTCCCCGCGGCCGTCGCCGGCCAGATCCCTTGGCCCGCGTATTTGAGACAGATATCGCGCCGATGCTGAAGGCCGCCCCCGGTGTGCGGCCGGTCACGATCTTCGAGGAGTTGCTCCGACGCCATCCCGAGCTCGGCGCCGGCATCCGTCGCACGCTGGAGCGCCGGATCCGGGCCTGGCGGGCGATCCACGGCGAGGAGCAGGAGGTCATCTTCCGCCAGACCCACGAACCCGGTCAGCGCGGCCTGTCCGACTTCACCGACATGGGCGAATTGGGTGTCACGATCGCGGGCGTACCGCTCGACCATCGTCTCTATCACTTCCGGCTGGCCTATTCCGGGTTTGAGCACGCCCATGTCGTGCTCGGCGGTGAGAGCTTCGTCGCTCTGGCCGAAGGCCTGCAGAATGCCTTGTGGTCACTCGGTGGGGCGCCACGGGAGCATCGCACCGACAGCCTGTCGGCCGCCTTTTGCAATCTCGACCGCGACGCCAAAGACGATCTGACGCGGCGATACGAAGACCTCTGTGCCCATTACGGCATGCGGCCTTCCCGCAACAATCGTGGCATCGCCCACGAGAACGGGGCGATCGAGAGTTCGCATGGTCATCTCAAGCGAGCGATCGGCGACGCGCTGTTGCTGCGTGGCACCGCCGACTTCGACGATCTAGCTGCCTATCGTGGCTTCATCGATGAGATCGCCAGCCGCCGCAATGCCCGCAACGCCAAGCGGATCGACAGTGAACGTAGCGCACTTCAGGATCTGCCGGACCGCCGCACGTCGGACTATGAAGAGGTGATCGTCCACGTGACGTCGTCCGGCGGCTTCACCTTGCGCAAGGTGTTCTACACGGTGCCGTCGCGCTTGATCGGCCATCGGCTGCGGGTGCGCCTGTATGACGATCACCTCGACGTGTTTGTCGGCGGCACGCATCTCCTCACCTTGCCGCGCGGGCGGCCGCATCCCAATGGCAAGCACGATCAGGTCGTCGATTATCGGCACGTGATCCATTCCTTGCGGCGCAAGCCGATGGCGCTCCTCAACCTGGTCTACCGCGACCAGCTGTTCCCCCGGGAAGCTTACCGCCGAGCCTTCGACGTCTTGCGCAAACGCTTACCGGACAAGAAGGCCTGCCGGATCATGGTCGATCTCCTCGCACTCGCCCATGAGCGCGGTTGCGAGGCCGAACTCGCCAATCAGCTCACGGCTGACCTGAACGACGGCCGGCTGCCCGACCTCAACCGGCTACGTACTCACTTCGCCCCGGATCCCGCCCAGGTGCCGAACGTCGTGGTACGCCTCGCACCGCTCGCCACCTATGAATGCCTCATCGGTACCGCCGAGATCGGAGGCGCCGCATGAGCACAACCAACGTAGTCGACACCGCGCGCCTCAATCTGTTGCTCAACGAGCTGCGGCTGCCCGCCATCAAGGCGCTGTGGCCGCAATTTGCCGAGCAATCCGATAAAGAAGGCTGGCCGGCGGCGCGCTTCCTCGCCACCATTGCCGAGCACGAGATCGCTGAGCGCGGCCGCCGCCGCATCGAGCGCCATCTCGTCGAGGCGCGGCTGCCTACCGGAAAGACCTTTGACAGCTTCGACTTCGAGGCCGTGCCGATGATCTCCAAGGCGCAAATGACCGCACTCGCCGCCGGCGACGGCTGGCTCGGCAAGGGCGCCAATCTGCTGCTGTTTGGTCCGCCCGGTGGAGGCAAGAGCCACTTGGCGGCAGCAATCGGCTTGGCCCTCATCGAGAACGGATGGCGCGTCCTGTTCACCCGCACCACCGATCTCGTGCAGAAGCTCCAGGTGGCTCGCCGCGAGCTCAACCTCGAGGGCGCCATCAACCGCCTCGATCGCTTCGATCTCGTCATCTTGGACGATCTTGCCTATGTCACCAAGGACCAGGCCGAGACCAGTGTGCTGTTCGAGCTCATCAGCGCACGCTACGAGCGACGCTCTTTGCTGATCACCGCCAATCAGCCCTTTGGAGAATGGAACAAGGTCTTTCCGGACCCAGCTATGACCCTCGCGGCGATCGATCGCCTTGTTCACCACGCCACCATCGTCGAGATGAACGTCGAGAGCTATCGCAGGCGGACTGCCCTCGAGCGAAAGCGTGGTCCAGGGCGGCCACCGGAGCACGCGACACAAAAAACGCTCGCTTGATTGACGCTCCGCGACAATCAAAGCAAACAAAACTCTTGCGCGCGACAATCATCGCGGCGATCATCATCGCGCCGCGACACTGACTCGCCATCCTGATCGCCGCGCTCTTCCGACCCAGATCGTCGCGCTATAAAGTTTGCGAAAATATTCCTGTAAGCGAAACGGGCGCCAGAGCGTACGTTGCTTCGAAGCTGCTCGATGCTGCGGCACATGGACAGCTCTCAACCGACGCGTTGAAAGCGGCGGGTCGCAAGGCCTTGAACCCACCAACGATGTGGCGCTGATTATCCGCTCCACATCACTCGATCACATCGTATTCGAAGGCGACGCCCTCCGGGTCGTTCTCCTCGAACCATCGTTCCGCGGCGTCCACCGTCGCGAAGACTTGATGTGATCGACGTCGCCGACCTGCTTGGCGGTGTTCACATAGACGCCCACCGTTGTGTTCCTTTTCAAAACTCGAGCCGGCGCTGTCCGTATCTAACCCAGTGTCCGAACCTGATTTAAGGGCCTAACATGGTAGAAGGCAAGCCAGCGGGGAAAGGCGATCCCACGTCCCGCGCGGGCAACAGGAAGGCTGAGCCATTGATCAACATTGCTGAGTGCCGCGAGCAGGCTAACCACTACAAGAGACTTTCTGGCGTGAGCGGCATTTCCAAGGATCGCGCCGCCGCCCTGAAAAACATCGCCCGAAGTTTCGTGGGTTTGGCTGGCCAGCTGGATAGACTGGCTTCCCGTGCGAGGAACGAGCAGAGGTAAGCAGCCTCAGCTGATGGCCTTAGTTACCAAGGTCGGCGGTTCTTTTTTTTGACCTTGGGAAATTTACGGTGGGCGCCGGTTCACGCTGGTGGGCCTAGCACTCCCGGCGCTCAAATCCGCAATTGGATCGGCAACCGGGAGCATTGGGGCTGGAATTGCCATGCCCAGCCATGTCGGCCCTCCAAGTGACAATACGTAGAAAACCGAAGTCCGGTAGTTGTCCGGACTCCATTTTCGGAACGGGGTGTTCTACTGAAGGAACACCGGCGCGATTTGAGCACTAATTTTTTTGTTATTCCGGGAATGCCGCAGTGGGGCTGGAACCACGCTGCGGCTTTTCCCATTCGGGGCGTACTGGTCCCAGCTGCGTTCCGTCGGGCAAACACTAACCTTTGACCCCTGCGGTAGCCTGCATCATAACTGTCACATGAAGAAAGGCGACGTGACGTGCCCTGATTGTTCGGCGGGATCTCGCCGGATCGAACTTGAATCCCGCAAGGGCAACGCCGGGCACTACAAGTGCCTGATCTGTGAGCGCGTCCTAGAGGTCTTCGACGGCTCCCGGGAGATTGCTTATCGGCTCGCCGTACAGCCGTCCGACTTGCATCCTGTGAGAGAGTAAGGCCGCCTCAGTTGGCGGCGCCTTATTGGTCCCTCTTCAGCTTGCGCCGGCCCCAGTGAGGCTCTTTGCCCTTCGGGTTAAACTCCGGGACGTGGTGGCGGTTCAATGCCCGCATGACCCCGATGCTGGCAAACATACTCGGGCCTCCACCTTCATCGCGGCTTGCCATTCCGATGCGGCGTGCTCTTTCTTCGGCGACGCGGCGATGTACTCGCCGGCGTCGAGCTGCGTCACCAGTATGCGATCGCCGATCGTGATCGGATCCTCGAAACGCCGACCCCAGCCTCGTTCCGTCATTCCTTCCGCTTCAGCTCAGGTCTCGCGGCAGCAATGGCGCGTTCAACCTCGTCGGCCAGAACTGTCAGATGCTCGGCCAGCCTTGTGAACATCTCGCTTCTTGGGTTCAGTAGCAAGATCGCGGATCAAGGCGCACTCGGCAGCATCCGTGCGGAGCTTTTCTAACTGAGCCTGCATGTCCTTCATTGCGACCGGTTCCGTTCCCGATGAGGAACTATACCGCTTTGGGCACAAGTGGACAGAACTGATTGCCGGTTTTTCCTATGCTCGTCACCACCTGGCGACCCCATTACCGCCAAGGTCACCTCCAACGGCCCCGGCCTCCACACTTCAAAAGCCCCCATGGCCGGGGCCGTTTTTAAGGTGGCTACCGATAGCCCATGTCGCCGATCGGCCCTTTTGCGTTCCAGTTGAAATCCGGTCGTACGTCTGCGCCGCGCCCGGCGCAGGCGGTGCAGACGAAGCGCGGCTCGACATCTGACAGCCGAACATCGTCGGGCCAGCGATCGGTGCCGAGCGCAACGTGACGGCCGCAGGGGCAATACATGAGGACGCCGCGCAAGCCCATCTCGCGCATCTCGCCAAAGGTGATCTTGATTGGCCGACCCTCGGCGTGCGTGGGCGTGTGGCGGCGGGCAGGGTGAGGCATGCCGAGATCCAACCGCTGCGCGGGCGACAGTCAAATTATCGATTACTGGTGGCTCGGACCGCGCGCGAGCTACTGCGCGTCGTGGGTGTGGAAAAGCGCTCACTGCGATCGACAGCGGTTTTGCGCCCGCCGGCCGAGGCGGTGAACGACGAGAGCGCGGGGCTTCGGTCCCGCGCCCAGATCAGCGGAAAATGGTTGTTCCTATATTGAAGGGCTGACGGATCCGCAGGGCTCATGGGTTAGGAGCACGTGCCCGTGCCAACATTCACGGTGCGTTTGGGCGAAGCCAATCAAGGCCAGGATAATCAAAGCCACTGCGACGCATCCGGCTACAACGTTCTGCATCATGGCTGCCACTCCAGGTAAACTGTGACTGGCTTACTCGGCCAGGCTCCGCCTCGCTGCCGCGCACCGCGCTGGGCGCCCGGTCACCGAGTGATCACCGCGGACGGTGACCGGGCGGACAAGCTATCTGGCGGGCCTTCTCAAAGCGGCGTGAGAATCTGCCAGATGACCACCAGCACCACGACCACCATCATGACGTAGATAATCCTACGGCCGGTCTGGTTTATTTGGCTCATCGGATCACCCTGCACGGTTTGCCCTTCTTGCGCAGTGGCCCGCCATCTGGTGTCGGCCCTCCGAGGTGCAAGGCCCACATGATGCCACCCCCCAGCTTGCGCCCGTCTACCTCGATCGGATCATCCTCGAACGGGCGCCCCAGCCTTGATCGGTCATTGCCACGGGCTGACACCGCCTGCGCTATCTGGCGAAACCGGAGTCTAGAAGCTTCAGAGTCGAAATCGGCCACTTGCCGTCGTGGCCACCGATCGAGATCCGGAGCCCGTGCACCTCGTCAAGGAAGACGTGATCAACCGTCCCCGCCTTACCGTCGGTCAGGATAGCCCCCCTGCCGATTAGCTCCGTCTCGGCAGCATGAAGTTCTCGAAGGATGTTCGTCGCTCGTTTGGTCCAGTCATCGGACATGGTCATGCCCTACGCGGCTGGCGGATTAGTGAAGATCAGTCAGAGCGGCAGATGCATTGAGGCCATCGGCGCTTCGCGCGAATCAGTGCCGCCAACCGTCCTTGTCGAGCTCGACCCTGAAACCTTCCGGCAGCCGCGGCGTCTCGCCTTCGGTCACGACTTGCAGCGCGGCTTACTTCGGTGGGCGCAAATCGCCTTGAAGCCACCGGCCATTGGAATGCATGGAATCTTCATGCGCTGCGAATGTCGTAAGTGCGTGATTGCAGACAGCGCAGCGAAACCTGTGCAAGTCCACGCTTAGGCTTGCTGACTGCGAATGTCGAGTTCGGCCGCGTCGATCAACGCTTTGGCGGCGGCAAATTGCCCAATTAGCGTGTCGAGAACGGCGGCTTGGGCTTGGATGGTGGCGATGTTGGCAGCGATTGTTGCCATGATGGAGCATTTCGTTTTTTGCTAGGTGGGATCGTAGTCGGTCGCAGCGAAGCCGCCGAACGACGGCCACGGTGCTGCGGGTTCAGGCGCGGGCATGATCGGCTTGTAAGCCGGCTTCGGCAGCGGCGGTGGTGGTGACGGCGGCGCAGGTGGTGCGGCTGGCGCTGGCTGCTCTACACGCGAAGGGAGAGGAGCAGACGCGACCTTCACGATCGGCGGAGCCGGAAGCGCTGGAAGAGATGCTGCGCGAGCCTTGGCGCGATCGATGCGCTCTCCCAGTCCTTCCAACAGGCTAAACTCAACCCGCTCCTGGAACGCATTGACGCGAACATGCTTGCCGATCAGCTCCAGGCGGCGCAGTCGATCACTCAACCTGATCTTCTTGACGTGACCGACTTGCCTACGCTCCTCGCCCGCCCCTTCGTATAGCGCGTCGATCTCGACACCGGCAACGAGGCCTTGCCGCCAAATTTCCGGCCAAGCGTCTATGGGCTTGAGGTCGCCGCGCTCGTCGTACAGGTCAGCAAGGTCGGCTTCAGCTTCATCGGCTAGCGGCGACGATGACGAGCAGGGCCCGTGAGTGCCTCGGGCAAACGAACAGCTCTCAGCTAGCGATCGGGCTTTGCGCGCCCCTCAGAATGTCTTGCTTTCGGCAGAACAGGGCGCAACATCTGGCTTGCCATATTCACTGTCCGGACGGCGCCCGCTGGATTCATTGTACGTTACGTACAGAAGCGGCGCGTTACGAACCCAATTGACCCTTCAGGGCTGTCCCTAGAGAAAGGACATCAAATCACAGCGCTCCGCGGAGTCAGCTATGCTCCACCGCAGGCACGCGGTTAAGGAGGAGAGGATTTGATTTCGAATGAGATTCTGCCGATGATCAGCGAAACGCTCGCCGCCATGCGAACCCACCGTAACCGCATCCACCGCTATCGCCGTTTGCTTGAAACAGAGGTCGCGGGGCTTGACCGCCAGTATGTCGAAAGACGTCTGTCCGAGGAGCGATGTGCTCTCGACGCGCTAGTCTCGGCTATTTTTCCCTTGGTTTTCAAGTTCCCAAAGGCATCTACGCCTCCTAGGGAGATCGAAAGCAGTGGCGTACCAGAGCCCGGAGCCACTCAGGGTGAAGCCCGCTCTGCGTTAGAGGGTTCGCGGCGCGAGGCAAAATCAGGAGGCGCGTTCAAGAGAGCCTGCCGTGATCAAATTCAGCACAAAAATGGGAAAGTTCGCCGGATTTGTGCAGGCAGGACTGCGAAGATCAGCGGCTTCTTCCTATGACTAGTTAGATTTTCACTTTTGCATCGATCGCGCAGCTCGAATGCCGGCGAAGAAGCGCTGAATTCGAACGGGCAAACGCAGCGAGCGCTTATTCATCGCGCGCCCGAAAGGTCCGTAGCCTACGGACTCAGTCTGAAACTCTAGAAATTAGTGCGAAACATATCTCAAATGGGACTGTCCACTTTGACGCACGCAGCTATAAGTTGAGACATGGGACGATGGCGTTTTCAGCATTAGTTATGCGAACCATTTTTTGAACTGTTGCTATGCTTGAGGGTGACGAGAGAACGGGGGCAGGTCCGAAAGGAGCTTTGTTTTGCCCGAGTGAATTGCGCATCGCTCGTGGGGAACGGCCCAGTATGATTGGTACGCTTGATCTATTGGGCCGGCCTGCGATTTTGATCGATCAGAATGGCTTCGTGGCGGCTGTCAACGACAACGCGTCGAAGCTTTTCGATGACGATCTATCGGTGAAGGGACGGCGTCTGTTTGCAGCGGATGCTCAGTCACGACTGAGGCTGGACCGACTGATCACTCAGGTCCGCTTTTTGTCTGGCAAACCGGGCCGTAGCACCTTGCAAACAGTTGTCACCCGGAGTCAGCGCCGGCCGATTGTCATTGATGCCATCGTTCAGGACTGGGAAAGTGCAGGCGATCCCCTCCTCCCGGACATGGGCGCCCTTCTGATCCTGACTGATCTGAATGAAATACCTCGCGTCTCGCAGAGCTCTGTCATGGAGATCTTTGGATTGACTCCCGCGCAGGCTCGTCTCGCATCGCTGCTGGTGGAGGGAAAGTCGCTGGAAGAAATTGCATTTTATATGAACATTTCGTCGGGGACAGCGCGAAACCATCTGAAAGCTGTCTTTTTGCGAACCGGGACCAGGCGGCAAGCTGAGCTAGTCTCGCTATTGTCCCGGCTTCTATAACCCCGCCCATCCAAACTGGCCGGCCGGCTGCATTCTTCTCGCTGTGCAGGTCAACGTTTCCTGGTTTTCGATGACGGAAAGCTGACCAAGACTTAGCCAACAAGCCTACCTTGTCCATTGTGTGATGCCCGCGATACCTCGGCCTGGGCATTCGCTATGGCGGCGGTCAATTCCTCGCATTTCTGAGATTGTCTCAATGTTCCCCAAGCCGAAATCCGTCTTGTTGCCCAACACCTATGCCTTCGAATCCGAGCCGATGGTGAAGGCCACGGGTTTTCGCGAATACGACGCGCGCTGGTTGTTCCAGAAGGAAATCAACCTGATGGGGATCCAGGCGCTCGGCATGGGGCTGGGCGCGCTGATTGCGGAGCTCGGCGTCAAGCAGGAGATCGTCACCGGCCATGATTTCCGCGGCTATTCGGCCTCGATCAAATATGCGCTGATTTCCGGCCTGATGGCTGCGGGCTGCAAGGTGCACGACATCGGGCTCGCGGTGACGCCGATGGCCTATTTCGCGCAGTTCGACCTCGACGTGCCCTGCTGCGCCATGGTCACGGCCTCGCACAACGACAATGGCTGGACCGGCGTGAAGATGGGCGCCAACCGCCCGCTGACCTTCGTCCCCGACGAGATGACGCGGCTGAAGGAAATCGTGCTCAACGCCGAATTCAAGAACAAGGCCGGCGGCTCCTACCAGTTCCACGAGAACTATCCGGCGCGCTACATCGCCGACCTCACCAGCCGTCCGAAGCTGACCCGCAAGCTCAAGGTCGTCGCGGCCCGCGGCAATGGCACGGCCGGCGCGTTCGCGCCGCAGGTGCTGGAGGCGATCGGCTGCGAGGTGATCCCGCTCGACACCGAGCTCGACCACACCTTCCCGAAATACAATCCGAATCCGGAAGACATGGAGATGCTGCACGCGATCCGCGATGCGGTGCTGCATCACAAGGCCGATGTCGGTCTCGGCTTCGACGGTGACGGCGATCGCTGCGGCGTCGTCGACAACACCGGCGAGGAAATCTTCGCCGACAAGGTCGGCGTGATGCTCGCCCGCGACATGTCGGCGATCCACAAGGACGCGCAGTTCATCGTCGACGTGAAGTCGACCGGCCTGTTCGTCACCGATCCCGTGCTGCAGAAGCAGGGCGCCAAGGTCGCTTATTGGAAGACCGGCCATTCCTACATGAAGCGCCGCACCCACGAGACGGGTGCGCTCGCGGGCTTCGAGAAGTCCGGCCACTTCTTCTTCAACAAGCCGTATGGGCGCGGCTATGACGACGGCCTGGTGTCGGCGCTCGCGATCTGCGACATGCTCGACCGCGCGCCGGGCAAGTCGATGGCCGATTTGAAGAACGCGCTGCCGAAAACCTGGTCGTCGCCGACCATGTCGCCGCATTGCGCCGACGAGACCAAGTACGGCGTCATCGACCAGGTGGTGAAGCATTTTGAAGGCTTGCAGGCCAAGGGCGCCAGGATCGGCGGCCAGGCGATCCGCGATCTCGTCACCGTCAACGGCGGACGCGTCACGGTCGAGGACGGCAGCTGGGGCCTGGTGCGCGCGTCCTCGAACAAGCCCGAGCTCGTCGTCGTGGTCGAGAGCCCGGTCTCCGAGCAGCGCATGCACGACATGTTCGAGATGGTGAACAGCGTGCTGCGCACGCATGCCGCGGTTGGGGAATACAATCAGAGGATCCAAGGTGGCCTTGCTGGGCCGATCCGGCAGGCGAGGACCGATACCGAATTTGACTAATTAAGCTCGTCCAAGTTTCCGTAATCTATTTGGAGCAAGCCGTGACAACCAATCTTGTTTCTTCAGGCACGACCACGCTCAGTTCAAACTCCTCCAACAACTATCTCGTCTATGGTTCTGGCGCGCTTGTAATTGCTGCCAGCGTCATGCTTCCGGGACAATCCCTAGCGGGGATGACACCGCCCCAGTCGCTGTATCCAACCGTTCGCGCCAGAAGGGTGGAGCAGATGAGAGCGTTTCGGGCAAGATTCATCGAATAGCCGCGAAAAACGGCGTGCGTCCTTGGCATTAATCCCTCCTGGGCTCTTCGACCCGTAATCCGCGCGCCCCTCCTCTTCCAGGGGCCGTAGTACTGAAAGGCTAATCGCCATTTTTTGGTCTCAAGCGCCCTTTCACGCTGAAGTTGGGTAAGATTGAGTTACCCCGAAAATCGGTAGCAGAAAAGGAATTGCGGATTAGAAGAAAGGCAAGGCGGGCAGCTAGGCCTTAACTTGGATAGGTGGGAGGCTTTCATCCCGATGATTCAGTTATACTTCTAGTTCGCTCAGGCCGCCTG
Source organism: Bradyrhizobium daqingense (assembly GCF_021044685.1). Lineage (NCBI taxonomy): Bacteria > Pseudomonadati > Pseudomonadota > Alphaproteobacteria > Hyphomicrobiales > Nitrobacteraceae > Bradyrhizobium > Bradyrhizobium daqingense. The sequence goes on along the minus strand of NZ_CP088014.1, from coordinate 1,603,819 downwards.
AACTGTCGTCAAAAACCTGTCGACTTCGATCCTCAGTTGCGCGCCGTTGGCGGACAGCATTTAGGCGGACAACCAAGCTGACCTGAAGCTCAGTCGGTTTCTGTTGCCCTGTCGCAAAATTACCTCGTGTAGGATCACACGCTCGGTCACAAAAACGGATTTTCCCCGTTCTACCCATTTCAATCGAAAAGACTGCTTCTCGGGTCGTTCGGGAGGCTTTTTCATGATCGGGTTGGGTTGGCGATTGGTTCACTGTCATTTGGAATCATAGCAGTTTACCCGAAACATGAAGTTAGAAGAGCTTGCGCTTCTCGTGCCTCCAGCGAGCCTAGGTACCGAGCAAATGGCGGCAGGGTCTTAACCGGCCCGGAGGGCGGATGTCTTTTGATGGCCCTTTCGAGGCCGAATTGGCGGGTTGAAGCAGCGCAAGCAAATGAAAGGCAAACTTGCCAAACTTTTTTGGCTCCAGCCTCGCCCATTTTTGCGCTTGCCAAATTGGAAGATCCAGAAGCAGCGCAAGCAAATGGCGTGCGCCATTCAAGACAAAAATTGGTCAATTGGTCACCGGCAACTTACCCTAGGGTTTCGACCGTGCCTGTGGAATTTCGAGACCTGCGCTGGGCGATCGTCGCGTCCAAGCACCGAAGCCTCCGCCAAGCGGCAGAGGCGCTCAGAATCAAGCAACCCACTCTTAGTCGCGGCCTGCGCAATCTCGAATACAGGTTGGGCGTCACTCTGTTTAAGCGTACCAATGGCGGCACACGACCTACCGTTGAAGGGCAGGAATTCCTCGAAGCTGCCCGGCGTTTCGTTGATGAGACGGAAGCAATCACGGTTCGTGGCAAGAACCGCTCGCGTGGTGAGAGCGGCCGATTGACCATCGGCATCCACACTTCCCTGTCAGCCGGCAATCTCCGGGCCACTCTCATCGAGCACCGGCACCGCTTCCCCGATGTCGACAGACAACTGGTTGACGGAGCGAGCGACCATCTGATTTCGGATCTCGCCAGCTCCGCGATTGACGTCGCCTTTGTGGCCGGCCTCAGTCCAAGGTGGAGCGACAGGTCATTGTTGCTCTGGAGCGAGCGTGTCGTTGCCGCCCTCCCCGCGAACCATCCGCTGACAGGTCGTGACGTAATTCACTGGGGCGAACTGAGGCACGAATCGCTTTTGATGTCGCAGCGAGGCCCGGGACCGGAATTCCTGAAGCTCCTTGACAGCAAATTGGGGTCTTCCGATCCTTGCCCGCTGGTTCGCCATGATGTGGTGCTCGACCGTCTTCTCTCCTTGGTCGGCGTGGACTGGGGCATTCTACTGGTATTGGAAAGTGCGACGGGCGCAGTCTATCCGGGTGTCACCTTCCGCGAGGTGCATGATGCCGAGGGGCCGACGCGGCTGAGCTTGCGCGCTTATTGGCGGCAGGACAACGCTAATCCATCGCTGCGTCCGTTGCTCGACCTGCTTCGGGAGCGCTATCCTGATATTTCCGCTGCCCCAGATGCGAGCTGAACAGCATTTCGTCGGGCCTTCGCAAAGGCGCGGTCGGTTGCGATAAAGCGCCCAACCATTGGCGATCAACTTGGCAGCCTTGGTCGGCGTCGTCGCGCCGCCGCTACGCGTCAGAATCGGCATAGCTTTGAGATCCCTGAAGACTGCAGCATCTGTTCGAGCATCGGCATCGGGGTGTCACGATCACCCCTGGGGGGCGGCATTTCCTGGACGAGGTGCGTCGCGGTGTCGAACATTCGCCGGTGCTTGCTGTGATCGCTCACAGTCCCGGCAGGCTGAACCTTGGCTGCCGCCGACTCGCGCCCCTAATCGCTGAACCTAGCGCTCGTCGACGGCCGAAGCACCCACGGGAAAGCGAACCAGACCCATGCGATGATCTGAAGGACAAGATTGAGGAAAAAGGCTATCTGGTACGCGATCTCCGGATAATGCCCCGCCTGAGGCGTCCAATGTTCAAGGACGACGCCAGTGGCATATTGCAGGACAAACGCTCCACCGATATGGAACACGTTCAGCGCAGCATTGGCCCGTCCGGCAAGCTCTTTCGGGAAATAACTAGCCAGGATCGCATAGCTAAGCACCGTAGCTGCGCCGACGGCGGCCACAGCGGCCCACAGGACGTATGATGACAACGGCCATCGCAGGATAATCGCGAATTGCACGGCAATGAACATAAGGCCGACGACCGCGAGGAGCGCCTCTGTTCCAATGCCATAGCGACGCAGCCGATCAGCCAGAACGCCTAGCAGGAGCGCACCCAGGCTGAGCGCGACGGTCATGACAAGCAAATGTTGCACCAAAGCAGCGCGATCAAGTCCCTCGACGTCAGTGAACCACTGCGCTGCCCAAAGTCCCTGCAGCGCCCAGGCGGTGCCGACGGAAGTCGCTGATAGCGGCGCCAGACGCCAGAAATGCGGATCGGTATAAATCTTCTTCAAGCTGGCCACGGCTGTTCCACGCAGGACCGGCGTTGCCGATGCACTCTCCGGCACCAAGAGATAGATCATCGAGATAGATCATCGAGATAGATCATCGCCGAACAGCCGGCCGTGAAGACAGCTAACAATGCGAAGAGCGTCCTCCACCCAACCCAAGCCAGCAACCACTGCGCCGGCGAGGTCGTGGTGACTGCTCCCAATGCACCGAGCATGACCATCAGGCCGTTGAGAAACGGAAGACGGTCCTTCGGAAACCAGAGAACGAGGGCTTTCAATCCGGCGGTCAGGCTCGCGGCGACGCCGAGACCGAGTAGCGCCCGACCTAGAAGCAGCATGAGCAAATTGTCTGACGTAGCAAACAATGCGGCGCCGACCGCAGCAGCAACCAGCAGCACGCTCTGGATCAGCCGCGGACCATATCGATCCAGAAGGATGCCGACGGGTATCTGCGCTACCGCGAAGGTGAGAAAATAGACCGAAGTCAGCAAGCCAAGATCACCAGCGTCGAGCCCCAATTCCGATGTCAGGGGAGCGGCGATCAAAGCGTTGATTGTCCTGAAGAGGTACGAGAGGTAATAACCGACAGCAAAAGGTAGAAACACCCGCATGACAAGTGCGGAGACACCCATCACGTCTGCAACTGATCGTCGCGGCACGTAGGTGCGGCTTGGGCTAGGCGGCCGCGAATAAGGCGTGGTTTCAGCGCCGTTAGATCTCTCGCTGTAGCGGGATGTTGGTCCGGTCTGGAAAGGTTCGAATGCTGCCGCCCTCCCGCACGGCAGCATTCGGCTCTGACCCGCCATCAACCGTGTCGGACAGACGACGGTCTGGTTCTGAAGACCTGCAATTCGTGCGGCGATCCGCGCTTGCCGCAAGGTGGCTCGCCCAGCGGTTCTTATTCGTCACGAGGCGCCGGTTCATCGTCTCCCGGAGGAGGGATGTCCCCCGCTCAACACGACGTCCTACTTGCGCAGCGAACTCATCGAAGCGTTCTGAGCCCACCACAGTCGCCATATGCTGCTCTGCCGCCGATAACGAGGGCGTAACAGCCAAGTGAAAGCGCGCGTGAAGGGCGACGGCCTCATTCACCATCTTGAGATCGGCACCGAGACGCCCGATCTGATCGTTCAACTCAGTGAGGCGGCCTGCCACGATCGCGAAATGTTCAGCAGCGTTATCGGATTCGAGAAAGCTATCGAGCGCGGCTTCAATAAGTTCTGACTTTGTGACTCCCGTGCGTGTAGCCGCGGCGGTCAACCGCGTTGACATGGATTCGCTGAGATGAACGCCGGTCCGGGATTTCATGAGAGGACTCACTGTGAAGCGCCTGGAGTGTTGCAGTAACGGGCCACTGCCTTCGTGCGTGTATCGCACGTCATCTCAAGTTTCAGATCGGATTCAGCCTCAATTTCCGGATGCCCGCGGCGCCAGCTCCCACGCTCGACGGCGGCTAGAAAGCTGTCGAGCTGAGCATTGAATGCTGTCGGCTCTTCCAGATTGATGGTGTGGCCGGTGTTGGGACAGATCCAAAGACCGGCGTTGGGAAGCACTGCTTTCAGCATCAGGTTAGTCTCAAGGCAGGGCGCGTCTTCATCGCCCAGGGCCAGCAATACCGGTGTTCGCATCGTTGAGAACTGATCGGCCAGATCATGCAATGGCGGTCGCACCCCCTGACAGCGCGCCATCGTATTCGACATACCTAGCGGTGAGTGGTGACGCAGGCGTTCCTGGAACTCTTCCCAGCTCCGTGTGTCCTTGTATTTGAGTTGAATACGAGTCTGACCATGCGCCATTCTCCGGGCCATCGCGTCCATCCCGCGCTCGATGAAAGCCCGCGCGAGAATGGAGGTTTCTCTCGACCAGGCGTCCTGCTGGGAAGGAGCCGATCCGGATCCCACACCGGCCGCGACAATCGCGCTGGCTCTCTTCGGATAGCGTAATCCGAACTGCAAGGCGGCATATCCGCACATGCTCAATCCGACCAGGTGTGCGTGTTCGACAGCGAGGCCACGCATGACGGCGGCGATGTCGTTCACAGCGAGCTCCCAGCCATATAGCGTCGGATCGTCAGGAACGTCGCTGGGGGCATATCCGCGAGCGTTGAAAGTGATGCAGCGATAGGCACGAGAAAAGTAGCGAACCTGGGTTTTCCATCCGCGGCTATCTGAGCCGAACTCGTGCAGGAAAATGATCGGATGACCTTCCCCGGCTTCCTCAAAATAAAGCTTCACACCCGTGGCATCGATATATGGCATCTGACTTCCTGTTCACCTGAACGCGTCTACGTGAGCAAAATGCTGGTCTATGACCGGATTTGACTTGATGGGCTTTCGTCCCGGCCGTTTCTGCAAGGCAACGCTGAACGATCGTCCCCTTATCAATTTGTTGCCGCGCGTTTCACCTTTGAAAACCCCTTGTCTGTTGCCATGAATCTTTGGATCATCGGAGCGATGAGCTTGGCGGGATCGGGTGCCGGCTGTCCGCTCTCGCGCGCGATCGCCTCGGCATAGGCGAGGAGATTGCGATGGACGGCAGCCGGCAACTCGACGGCGATCTTCACCGGCTTATCGTCGAGGATGGTTCCGAGCTTCAGCTTGCTCATCGGCTTGCCTCCTGGCGGTAGGGAGCCAACACCAAATCCCGCGTAACGATGACCCGCACCGGGAAACCTGGCCGGATGGTCAGCGTCGGCTGGATGTTGAGCTGGCGCTGCACGATCTGCTGGCCGGTCTGGCTGATGCTGTTGGACGCGCCGCTACGGATCGCTTGAACGAGGTTGTTCTCATTCTGGCTCGTGCCCGCCTCGCCTCCGACGCTGAGCATGGTCGAGAGGACGGCAGCCTTGAACAGCATGCCCCAGTGGTTGTCGACCTCATCCTCGAGACCGGCATAACCACCGGTGTCGGCGCCGGGCTGGCGCTCTAGCACGATCGAGTTGCCATCCGGCATGATGATGCGGGTCCAGACCAGGAGGATGCGGGACTGGCCGAACGCGACGGAGCTATCGTACTGACCTATCAGTTTGGCACCCTGCGGGATCAGAAGATATTTGCCAGACGGACTGTCCCAGACCGCCTCGGTCACCTGTGCGGTGACTTGGCCGGGCAGATCGGAACGAATGCCCGTGATGAGCGCAGCCGGAATCACGGTGCCCGCCTGCACGACGTAAGGTGAGGCCTTGGCTTCGAGCCGTTCCGGACTGACCGTGCGCTTGTCTGTCGGAGCAGTGAGGAAGGCCGTCTTGCGGTCCTGCATGTTCTGGGCAGATCCGGCATCGACGGGCGGTGTCGCGGCCGGAGTGGCCGTGGCGCCAGCGGAGGCATTCGGGATGAGTTGGCCGACGCTCTGCGGTTGCTGAGCAGTTTGGGCAAAGAGGCGGCTGACCCGCGCCGCCTCGATTTCCTGGCCCCTGCGCTGCGTCTCGGGATCTGACGTCGCCGCCATCGTGTTCGGTGCAGCGCCGGTGTTGAGGATCGGCTTGCCGAGATCGCCGGGCAGCGGCGGCCCGAGCGGCGGTGCTTGACGCGGCAGGCCGGTATAGTCTTTCGGCAACCCGGCCAGACCCTCGGCCGAAGGCCGGTTCTGGGTGCTGAGCAGTTCTTGGCCGCTCTGCGCCTTGTTGCCGGTCTGGAGCGCGTAGCCGAGCGCGCCCGCGACCGCGAGGGCAGACAGCGCGCCGAGGCCGACAAGGACCTTGCGCGAGAGCCGTGTGACACGGGGCCGCTCGCCTCGGAGCCGCAGGTCCGGCGGCGCGACGGGCGGAATGTCGCCCTGACGTTCGTCTTCGCTGTCTATCGCCATGCGCGCGGCCTTCCGTCGGTGCGGACGATGCGCACGCGCCGCTCACTATCCTTGTCGCCAAGACGCAATTCGGCGGCGGCGAACAAGCGGTCGACGATGTAGTAGTTACGGTTTGCTCGGTAGTTCACCAGTTCGGAGCCGCCGGCTGGACCTATCACGAACAGCGGCGGCATTTCACCCTGGGCGATACCGCTTGGGAACTCGATGTAGACCTTGTTGCCGTCATCAAAGGCGCGCAGCGGACGCCAGGCCGGGTCGTCGCCCTCAATAGAGTAGCGGAAGTTGATCGAGGCGAGATCGACGCCAGCCGCAATTGGCGCCGCAGTTTCAGCGGCCGCATTCTGCCGCCGAAGCGCAATCAGCTGGTCCTCGGGATACTGCCAGGAGACCGAGGCCATATAGGTCTTTTCCGTCGAGCACAGCTCGAGGAGATAGGTCCGCCGATCGGTGTTGATCACGAGATTGGTGACCAAATCCGGCCGCGTCGGCTTGACGAGGATATGAATCTTCTTGGTCGCGCCCGCGCCGCTCTCGGTATCGCCGATGATCCAGCGCACAGTGTCACCGGCGGCAACCGGACCGGAGCCGACGAGTTGCTCACCCTCCTGGAGGGCGACATCTGTGATCTGGCCGGGCGCCGTGTAGACCTGGTAGAGGGCTCCGCCGGAGAACGGATAGACCTGTACTGCGTTGATGAAACCATTGCGGACCGGCTGCACCCGTGCCGCGGCGTTGGCCTGTTTGACGCGAACCTTTGGATCGGCGGCTTCCGGGACGCGTTTGCCGGCGGCGAGCGGCTTCAACTGCCCGGGCAGTGGCAGCGGCTGGGGCAACTCCACGATTTTGACGGGCGGCGCCGGGTCGACGGTGAGCGTCGCAGGCTCCGCAGTGTCGTAGCTGATGTCGGGTGGGATGAAATTGTGCGCGCAGCCGCCAAGGGCTGAGACGGATATCAGCAAAGCCGTCAAAGCGGATTTACGGAAAGACGTATCGCCGTCCTTCCGGTTTTGATGAACGATGGAAAAACGCGAAGCCGGACCGCCGGCTTTTGCGAAAATCGGCGGGGTCATTGTCCCAGCTCCTTTGACCAGTTGATGGCGTTGACGTAGATGCCGAGTGGATTCTTGCGCAGCCGATCGGCGTCGGTGGGCGGCTGAATCGCGATGGTGAGGATCGCGGTCCAACGCGTGGTGCCGGCGAGCGCCCCGTCCTGAAAGCGGTGCTCAACCCAGGCCACGCGAAAACTGTCGGGCGAGGCGCGGATGACGCTGGAGACGTCGATCGCGACCTGCTGCTTGCCGAGATTGGCGAAGGGGTCGTTGGCGCGGGCGTAGTCGTTCAGCGCCGCCGCGCCCGCCGTGGTTGTGAAATCATAGGCCTGCAGCCAGTTGTGCCGCACGATGATCGGGTCGGCCGGAAGCGAGCGAACGATCTGAATGAAGTGGGCGAGATACCAGGCGATCTGTGGGTCGTTCGGCCTGTAGTCGGCGGTAGCGGGCGCCATGACTTGCGCTTCGCCGAGCTTGTCGACCTGCACCACCCAGGGAACGACAGTGCCGTGCGTGGATTGCCAGACGAGTCCACCGGCAAGGCCGCAGGACAGCATCAGCGAACCGAAGGCCATCAGCCGCCAGTTCCTGGCCTGCACCCGGGCGGATCCAATGCGCTCATCCCAAACTTGCGCTGCGCGCTGGTAGGGGGTTTCTGGTTCGGGCGTGCGGCCGTAACGAACCGACGATCGCCGGAAGACTGACATTCGTTATTCTCCTCCCGAGAGGTCGACGGAGTGGCCGCCGCCATGGCTGTCGCCGGATTTGAGGGCTTGCGCGGTGGTCTGAGCGCCGTGAATGACGGTCTGATTGCGCTTGACGCGTTGGGCCCAGGCGGGCGGACCGCTCTCGCTCGGCACTTGAGATGCGGCTCCATCGTTTGCGGCCGCGCCGCTCCGAATGGTCCCCATCGTCGAGGAGCCACCCGTGTTGGCGACGCCGGCACGGGCGCCAGAAGTGAAGCTCTCCGTCATTGTCCCTGCCGCTTGCGCAGCGGCGCGTCTGACGGGAGCTGCCGCGTGACTAGCCGCCGCACGGCCTGCACCGCCGAGACCGGACGCGACGCCGCCGGCGCCGGACCGACCGGCTGATGCGAGGCTGTAGGCGGAGGACATGCCGCCCGCCATCGCCGCACCGCCGCGCGCGGCAGCCGCAGCACCAGAGCTGGCTGCCATCGCTCCCCTTCCGGCCAAACCGAGCGCCGCGCCGCCGACCATCGCTGTACCGGCAACAGCCAGACCCGTGCCGACGGTAGCGCCCGCACCAAGCTGCGGCGCGCCGGAAACAAGCCCGGTCGCGATGCCGGGCCCGAAGATGCCGAGGCCCAGCATAGCGAGCGCCGCGAGCACGACAGAGAGCGCCTGCTCGATCGTCGGCTGGCCGCCGGCATAGGCGGTGGTGAACTGCGAAAAGAGCCCGGTGCCGATGCCGACGATGACGGCGAGCACCATGACCTTCACGCCGGAGGCAACGACATTGCCCAGCACCTTCTCCGCGAGAAAGGCGGTCTTGTTGAAGAGCGCGAACGGAATGAGGATGAAGCCGGCGAGCGTCGTCAGCTTGAACTCGATCAGCGTGACGAAGAGCTGCACCGCCAGAATGAAGAAGGCGATCAGCACCAGCAGCCAGGACACCATCAGCACGGCAATTTGTACAAAGTTGGAAAAGAAGCTGGTGAAGCCCATCATTTGGCTTGCGGAGTCGAGCAACGGCTGCCCGGCGTCGAGGCCGACCTGCGCAAGCCGGCCGGGCCGCAGGAAGTCCGCCGTCGAGATCGACGAGCCGCCGGCCTTCAGGCCGAGGCCTGCGAAGCTGTTGAAGATGATGCCTGAGAGCTTGGTGAAGTTAGTGATGATGAAGGCAAAGAAGCCGATGTAGAGGGTCTTCTTCACCAGTCGCTGGAGAATGTCTTCGTCTGCGCCCCAAGCCCAGAACAGGCCCGCGAGCGTGATGTCGATGACGATCAACGTCGACGACAAATACGTGACCTCGCCCTTGATCAGGCCGAAACCCGAATCAATGTAGGTCGTGAAAGTATTGAGAAAGGTGTCGATGACGCCGACGTTGTTCACGGCTTCTCTCCCTTTGGAACAGCCGTCATCGGCTGAGTGGCCGGCGCGGCTTGCGGCAGACGTGGCCGCGCCGGCCTGCCGAAGAAGCGCGCGCGGTTCTCCTTCCAAACCGCCTGGCAGTGCGGATCTTCGGCATCCTGGGGTCCAAGCTCGGCGCAGCGGAGCAGCTCGGCCGAGAGGTCATCGGGAGCGGAGACAGAGGGGGCGTCGGATACCGGCCGCTCGGCTGGACGCCGATGGATGACGTGCAGCGCGGCGAGGAAAATCACGAACACGACGATCATCGCGCCTGCGCGAAAGATATCCGAGCGCTCCATGATCGGTGCCTCAGTTGCCGCTGAACATGGTGACGTTGCCCGGCTGATAGCCGCTGCGTGTCGAGAAGATTTTGTATTGCTGCTGGCCCTGCGACTCGGTCGCCGTTACGCGCGCCTGCTCCAGCGCATCCGCCCGTCCCTTCGCGGCGAGCACCGCGACGAGATCGGATAGCTGCTGGGATTGCAGCGCGAGGAGTTGGTTGCCGGCTTGAGCGGCTTGCAAAGCGCCACTTGCCGACTGACTGGCGGTAACCAGCGTACTCATTGCGCTGGAGTTGGTCGAGATATTGCCGACGACGCCGGCCTGCACCTTCAGCGAGTCTTCGAAAGCGCCCACCGAGTTCTGCCAACGACTTTGAGCCGCGGCAAACATTGTTGCATTGGAGCCCGTCGCCGCCGCCGTGCCGTAGGTGCTGGAATACATCGTCTGGACGCGCTCGACGTTGAAGGCGATGTTCTGGGCCTGGCTCAGCAGTGACTGGGTCTTGGCAATCGATGACTGAAGCTGGGTCAGCGTCGACAACGGCAGGTTGGCGAGGTTCTTTCCCTGATTCACCAGGCTTTGGGCCTGATTGGTCAGCATCTGGATCTGATTGTTGATCTGCTGCAGCTCGCGCGCCGCGGTCAGCACGTTCTGGCTGAAGTTGGTGGGGTCGTAGACGATCCACTGCGCAAGGACCGAGGTCGTCGAAAGCGGCGAGATCGAAAAGGCGAGCGAGAGAGCCGTCGCAGCGGCCAAGCCAGCGCGCCGCACTTCGAGAGCGGTCATGATTGCACCTCCAGGTTTGTCAGGTCAGGGATGAGATCGGCGGCCCACAGCAGTTCGTGATCGGCGAGCCAGGCGGCCGTGAAGTCGTCACGGCCGTGCTCGGCAAGCAGCCGTTCGATTGCGGCATGGTCGGTCTTGGAGGAGGCGGCGCAGAAGGCGAGCGCAACTGGCCCAAGGCCGAGCTCGAACAGCCGATTGCCGCGACGAGACTGGCAATAGTAGTCGCGCTTCGGCGTCGCCCGCGCGATGATCTCGATCTGGCGGTCGTTCAAGCCGAACCGCTGGTAGATGGCGGTGATCTGCGGTTCGATCGCGCGCTCGTTCGGCAGGAATATCCGCGTCGGGCAGCTCTCGACGATCGCTGGCGCGATGTTGCTGCCATCGATGTCGGAAAGCGATTGAGTGGCGAAGACGACGGAAGCGTTCTTCTTCCGCAGGGTCTTCAACCATTCCCTGAGCTGTTGCGCGAAGGCTGGATCGTCGAGGACGAGCCACCCCTCGTCGATGATGAGGAGGGTCGGCCGGCCGTCGAGCCGGCCCTCGATGCGATGGAAGAGGTAGGTGAGGACGGCAGGCGCCGCGCCTGCGCCGATCAAGCCCTCGGTCTCGAACGCCTGCACCGACGCAAAGCCGAGCTGCTCGGCCTCCGCGTCGAGCAAACGGCCGGAGGAGCCGCCGACGCAATAAGGTTGCAGCGCCTGCTTGAGTGCGGTCGATTGCAACAGAACCGTCAAACCGGTGATCGTGCGTTCCTCGGCCGGTGAGGACGCCAGTGACGTCAATGCCGACCAGACGTGCTCCTTCACGGTCGGATCGATGGTGACGCCCTCCTTGGCGAGGATTGCCGTCACCCATTCGGCCGCCCAGGCGCGCTCGGCCGCATCGCCGATACGTGCGAGGGGTTGAAGGGAGACTGAATCTTCGGCGCTGTTGGACAGACTTCCGCCGAGGTCGTGCCAGTCGCCGCCCATGGCAAGGGCCGCCGTGCGGATCGAGCCACCAAAATCGAAGGCGAAGATCTGGCTTTTCCGGTAGCGCCGGAACTGGATCGCCATCAGCGCCAGCAGCACGGATTTGCCGGCGCCGGTCGGGCCGACGATCAGGGTGTGGCCGACGTCGCCGACATGCAGCGAAAACCGGAACGGCGTCGAGCCTTCGGTCTTACCGAAGAAGAGCGGGGAGCTGCGGAAATGCTCATCCCGATCTGACCCGGCCCAGACCGCTGAAAGCGGAATCAGGTGAGCGAGGTTCAGTGTCGAGAGCGGCGGTTGGCGAACGTTGGCGTAGGCGTGACCCGGCAGAGAGCCGAGCCAGGCTTCGAGCGCGTTCACCCCTTCCGGCATGCAGGTGAAGTCGCGCCCCTGGATCACCTTCTCGACGAGGCGAAGCTTCTCAGTGGCGAGACCGGGGTCCTCGTCCCAGACGGTGACGGTCGCGGTGATGTAGGCTTGACCGACGTCGTCGGTGCCCAGTTCCTGCAAGGCGAGATCGGCGTCAGTGGCCTTATTCGCCGCATCGCTATCGACCAGTGTCGAGGCCTCGTTGGTCATCACCTCCTTGACGATGGCTGCAATCGACTTGCGCTTGGCGAACCACTGCCGGCGGATCTTGGTCAAGAGTTTCACCGCCTCGGTCTTGTCGAGGAGGATCGCGCGGGTCGACCAGCGGTAAGGAAAGGCAAGCCGGTTCAGCTCGTCGAGGATTCCGGGATAGGTCGCGGTCGGAAAGCCGACCACCGTGAGTGTACGAAGATGATGGTTGCCGAGCCGCGGCTCGAGGCCACCGGCAAGCGGTTCGTCCGCGAGCAGCGCGTCGAGATGCATCGGCGTCTCGGGGACGCGCACGCGCTGTTGCCGGGTCGAGATCGTCGAATGCAGGTAGGTCAGCGTCTCGCCATCATCGAGCCACGCCACCTCAGGCATGAACCCTTCGACAAGTTGCAGGACGCGGTTGGTCCGATCAACAAAACCACGCAGCAGCTCGTGGGGATCGACGCCGCTCTGCGCGCGGCCCTCATAGAGCCAGCCTTCGATCCGCGAGGCGTCCTCAGCCGGCGGGAGCCAGACGAAGGTCAGGAAATAGCGGCTCTCGAAATGCGCGCCCGCCTCCTCGAAAGCGTCCCGCCGCTCCAAATCGACCAGCGCTGATGCGGCGTCAGGAAAAGTATTGTGCGGATAAGTCTGGGCGGCGATGCGCTGGGCCTCGACGAAGATCGCCCAACCTGAGCCGAGACGGCGGAGCGCGTTGTTGAGTCGGGCCGTTACGCCGACCAGTTCGGCAGGCGTCGCGCTGTCGAGATCCGGCCCGCGGAAGCGCGCCGTGCGCTGGAACGCGCCGTCCTTGTTGAGGACGACGCCCTTCTCGACCAAAGCGGCCCAGGGCAGGAAGTCGGCAAGACTGTGGGGCCGGTTGCGGTATTCGGCGAGGTTCAGCATGGAAGTCTCACACGCCGAGGTAAGAAGGATAGCGGAGGTGGCGTCGAACGACGTCCACGAACTGCGGGTCGCGCTTGGCCGCCCAGACCGCCGCGGCATGGCCCACGGCCCAAATCAGCGCGCCGGGGATCCAGAGGTGGAGGCCGAGCGCTATTGCCGCGGCCAACGTGCCGTTGGCGATCGCAACCGTGCGGGGCGCGCCGCCCATCAGGATTGCCTCGGTGAGCGCGCGATGAACCGGCGCGAAGAAGCCCGGCACGTCTAGATCGATGATGCCGGCCATCACACCAGCGCTCCGCCGGAGAAGCTGAAGAAGGTCAGGAAGAAGCTCGACGCGGCGAAGGCGATCGACAGACCGAAGACAATCTGGATCAGCCGGCGGAAGCCACCGGAACTATCGCCGAACGCAAGCGTCAGGCCGGTCACGGTGATGATGATGACCGACATGATCTTCGCGACCGGCCCTTGCACCGACTCCAGGATCTGATTGAGCGGCGTCTCCCACGGCATCGACGAGCCGGAGGCGTAGGCCGCGGGCGCGATTGCAATGGAGATGACGGCAATTGCGGCGAGGCCCGTGAAGCGGAGTCGCACGCGACGGATCGCGGGAGGAAACTGGATCATGAGGGGTCTCCGGGAAGTGAGGATGGGCCGCCCGCCGCGGCAGAGTTGACGCGGTAGTCGCCGGTGGCGGGATCGAGGCCGGCGACGAGAGCAAGTTCAGCGAGGCGGCGTTCGCTGCCGCGGCCGCGCAGAACCGCGACGAGATCGATGGTCTCGGCGATCAGCGCCTTGGGAACAGTGAGGACGGCTTCCTGGATGAGCTGCTCGAGGCGGCGAAGCGCGCCCAGAGCCGTGCCGGCGTGAATCGTTCCGATCCCACCGGGGTGGCCCGTGCCCCAGGCTTTGAGGAGCTCCAGGGCTTCGCTGCCCCGTACCTCGCCGATCGGAATCCGGTCGGGGCGTAGGCGGAGGGAAGACCGAACCAGATCCGACAGGGACGCCACGCCGTCCTTGGTGCGCAGCGCGACCAGATTCGGCGCGCGGCACTGCAGTTCACGCGTGTCCTCGATCAGGACCACGCGATCGGTGGTGCCGGCGATCTCCGCCAGCAGCGCGTTTGTCAGGGTGGTCTTGCCGGTCGACGTGCCGCCGGCGACCAGGATGTTCTTGCGGGCCGCGACGGCTTCGCGGAGCATGCCCGCCTGCCCGGCCGTCATGATGCCGGCCGCCGCGTAGTCATCCAGGGTGAAAACAGCCACCGCAGGCTTGCGGATCGCAAAGGCCGGCGCCGCAACGACAGGCGGGAGAAGCCCCTCGAACCTCTCCCCCGTCTCGGGAAGCTCGGCCGAGACGCGGGGCTTTTCGGCATGCACCTCAGCGCCGACATGGTGCGCGACCAGGCGCACGATCCGCTCGCCGTCGGCGGCGGACATCGTTCGTCCGCTATCCTCCAGCCCGCCGGACAGCCGGTCGACCCAGAGCCGACCATCGGGGTTGAGCATCACCTCGACGATCGAGGGGTCTTCCAGGAAGGTGGCGATCGCGGGACCAAGCGCGGTGCGCAGCATGCGCGCGCCACGCGAGAAGGCTTCCGAATGGAGTGAAGTGCCCGCCACGATCGTCCCCCGTCGAGTACCAATCGCGGCAAGCGATCAGCAACGGGGATGGATAGAAAAGGCAGGAAACGGGTTAGTTCAACAAGTATTCAGGCGTCGTAGGAAGCGGGCGTAGAGCGGCGAAAAAATACTTGCTGCGTCGAAGCATGCTGATCGACAGTAAGCGCGAATTTCCCTCCACCTTTTGCTTTTGAGTACTCTGATGCATGAGGTGTCCACCAAAATAGGTGGGCACCTTGTGATGGCAGACGATGATCAGAAATTGCGAGTGAGGCTTGTTGGCCGGAACGGTCGCCGGCGCTACGAGGCGGCATCGAAGGAGCGTCTTGTCGCGACCTGTCTTGAGCCTGGGGTTTCGGTATCGAGACTTGCGCTCGAACACGGGGTCAACGCGAACCTGCTTCGGAAGTGGATCAAGAAGCACACCGCGACCAGGTCTCTGCCGCCATCTTCACCATCGGCGTTCATCCGGGTTCAGCTTGAGGAGACCGCCGATCGAGCCCTGTCGCGACAAGACAGCGTGGCGACGGTTGATTTGCCGGCGACTTGCGATGAAGTGCGCGGGTCGGAACCCAAGGGGACTACAGCTTTTTGTTCTCTAGCTGTGGAATCTCAACAGGTCGTCCTTCGGGAGGCCGAGGCGGCTGATGGGTGGTTTGGCCTGCAGGCTGCCGTGCGGGCGATGCCAGTTGTAGTGATGAAGCCAGATTGGCAGGTTTTTGGCGCGCTGGTCTGAGGTGTCATAGGCGCGAGCGTCGGCCCATTCGCGCAGCACTGTCTGGATGAAGCGTTCGGCCTTGCCGTTTGTTTGCGGTCTGTAGGGTCTGGTGAAGATGTGCTTGAGGCCGAGCTTCCTGCACGCTCTGGCGAAGGCCTTGGCGCGGTAGCAGGAGCCGTTGTCGGTCATGATGCCGGTGACCTTCATGCCGAGGCTGCGGTAGTAAGTGACGGCCTCCTTGAGGAAGGCGATGGCGCTCTCCTTTTTCTGATCCCGCCGGATCTGGGAGAAGGCCAAGCGCGATGCATCGTCGATGGCCACGTGGACGAACTCGTGGCCGGCGCCGCGGCTTCGCCTTTCTGGCGATCGTGTGTGATGCGGTGGCCTGGTCTTACGAACCTGCCGAGCTTCTTGATGTCGATATGGATGAGCTCGCCGGGGTGCTCGCGCTCGTACCGGCGCACCGGCTCGACGGGCTCCAGATCGCGTATCCGGCTTAATCCCAAGCGGCGAAGGATACGGCTGACGGTGGCCGGTGACACCTCGACCTCGGCAGCAATCTGCTTGCCGGTGTGGCGCTGCCGGCGCAACGTCTCGACGGCGGCGCACGTGGCCGGCGGGGTTTGGCTCGGCGATGAACGAGGTCGCGACGAGCGGTCGCGCAAACCATCCACGCCTTCTGCGCGGAACCGCTTGACCCATTTGGCCACGGTTTTCGGTGTCGTGTTGAACTGATTTGCCGCATCAGCCTGGCTCAGCCCGCCCTCGACCACGCCTCGCACCATCGCCTCTCGACCTTTGAGCGTCAAAGGCGCATTCTTGTGGACGTTCATCTGCCTTGGAACACTGAAGCTTCGCAACCTCAGCTTCCTCGGTTCAGACCAGATGGACAACCTCCTGAGAGACCAAATCTAGCCCAAGTGAGCGCGTCCCTGCCGAACGGCGTGAAGCTTGCGCTGGAATGCGGCGATGTGGATGCATGACGGCGATCATCGGAGCACTGGGCCATGTTCAGACTGGGCGGTGAGCTTCAGGTCTATCTGCACCGTGAGCCGATCGACTTCCGGGCTGGCATCAACAGCCTTGCGGTTCTGGTCCAGGAGACGATGGCGCTCGATCCGTTCGCTCTTGCGGTTTTTGCGTTCTGCAATCGCCGTTGCGACCGGATGAAGCTGCTGTTCTTCGATCGGTCCGGCTTTGTGCTGGTCCTGAAGCGGCTAACCGAGGACAAGTTCCGATGGCCGCGCCGCCAAGAGGCGGTCGTCACGCTGACGACCGAGCAATTGCACTCGATCCTTGACGGCATCGATATCGATGCGATGGTCCGCCATCCGGTGCGGCAATATCAGGTTGCCGGCTGAGCCCCAAAGCCGCCACGGCCTGAACAGCCCAGTATCGCCAGATACGAACGCCATCCGTCAAAAGCCCGCGCGTCAACGTGCGAGGAAAATCGTGCTTACGCTCAATCAACGCCCTTTGCGCGTTCTTTACTGCTTCACCTTTCGAGCCTAGCTCGATGAGTGGCCCGTTCTTTAATCGCGGGCACGGTATCAAGTGGCCGTTCCGTCATGGAGATTGCCAAGCTCCGAGGGGAGAACGACGAGCTCCTGAGGATGGTCCGCCTCGTCACCCTGAAGCTTAACGAGGCCCAAAAAGAGATGAGAGACGCCGGCGTGGCCGCACGCGAGGCGCGCGCAATCGCTCGCCGTTTCAGCCCCTGCGCTGTACTACAAACGCAAGATGCCGGAGCGCGACCATGCGCTCATGCGCTCCGGCGGCAGATCGAGGAATTCTTGCGCGACCCGCTCTCGGCAATGCGCTCCTTGCGCACGGCCGTCCCGCGATCTTCCGCCCCGACAACGGTGCCGAGTACAACGCGAAAGCCGCCCGCGCCTTCCTTGTGTCGCTCAATATCGCCATCTCCCGCTCGAAGAAAGACCGTCACTGGGAGAATGGGTACCGGGAGAGTTTCTACGACAAATTCAAGATCGACCTCGCGATTCCGGTCCGCTTCTCTTCCCTCGGCGAGTTTGTCGCTGAAATCTACAGACAGATTCACTACGACAACAATGATCGCATCCGACAGCGCACGGCGAGCGGCCGGTCGTGCTCGTGGGCATGCCGGGTGCCTGAAACTGGGCGTCTTACGAAACGGCTGCGGCACTCTTCGTCTAAGTCACTGACAAGGCGCAGTCGGTCAGATCGACCACGACGTCGCTCGTGGAGATGACACCTCTCCGATGAGTGATCGCTAGCACAGTCACATCCTCAGCTAGCGTGCGTATATGGTCCATAACGTCCCGTTCGGTTCGTTCGTCGAGCGCGGAGCTAGCCTCGTCGAGAAGAAGGATCGCCGGCTGTCCATAGAGCGCGCGGGCAATAGCAACGCGCTGTCGCTCCCCGCCGGAAAGCTTCAAGCCGCGTTCTCCAACGGTTGTTTCAAATCCTTCCGGTAGCGCCTCAATCAACGGGAGAATAGCGGCTTCTTTCGACGCATCGCGAAGGCGTACCTCGTCGCGGGGCCGTCCTAACAAAATGTTGTCAGCTAGCGGCTCATTGAGCAACATCACCTCCTGCGGCACGAGAGCAACTGCGGCATACCAATCCGCGCGATCGACGCTCGCTATATCCGTTCCATCGACGAGAATTCGGCCGTAGTCGGGCTCAATCGATTTCAGGGCGAGCTTAAAGATCGTGGACTTCCCCGATCCGGTTTCACCGACAAGAAAAGTAATCCCGCCGCGCCCGGCCTTAAACGAGACGTCGGTAACGCCGCGACCGTTGTCGTAGGCATAACCAATGCTCTCGAAAGAGAGCTGGTCAGCGGAGGGCTTGAAATCGTGAGCATGAGATGCTTGCCGCTCTTCTGGTGCGGCCCACAGTCTACCTAGAGGGATGAGGTCGGCTCGCGACCGCGCCACGTCAGAGATCGCCCTCGCGACCGTCTCAAAGGGCATATTGAGCTGAAGCAGAAGCGTATTGAATAGCACCATATCGCCAATGGTGATCGCGCCGGCGTGATATTCAGGTATAAGAAGGAGAAGCGTGACCGCAAATTGCAGCGCGACGGCAAGGCCGAGCACGGCGATGTAGGCCAGTCGTTGCAACACGTAGGCTCGCCAGTTATCACGCACCTCCCGCGCCCTTATCATAAAGCACTCGTTGATCCAGGAGTGACTGCCGAAATGGCGCAACGTGTCCATCGCGTTCATGACGTTGCCGACGAACCGAGCATTCTCCTGTCCGGCTTCGATCGCCGCATCCAGGAGCGCGCGTGCCTGACGCGTGGAACTCCAGGTCAATGCAATCGCGATTGCGGTCTTCTTCACCTCGGTCAATGTGGTGAAGCAGCGCTTGCGCCTGGCCTCGGTCTCGCCCGCGTTGCTCGACATCTATGCCGAGGACGGCATGTCGCTTGAGCAGTTGATGGCCTTCACCGTCACCGCGGATCATGGACGCCAGGAACAGGTCTGGCAGGCCATCTCCGGCTCCTGGCAGAAGGAGCCCTATCAGATCCGCCGCATGCTGACGGAGAAGACGGCGCGCGCCTCCGACCGGAGGGCCGTGTTTGTCGGCCTCGACGCCTACGAGGCGGCTGGCGGTGTGGTGCTGCGCGACCTGTTCCAGTCCGACGACGGCGGTTGGCTCGAGGACGTCGCTCTGCTCGACCGCCTGGTCGCCGAGAAGTTGAAGGCGGAGGCAGAAACGATCGCTGCCGAAGGTTGGAAGTGGATCGAGGTCGCGATCGACTTCCCCTACGGCCACACGCGTGGCTTGCGCGAGCTGGACAGCGTATCCGCCGGTCTCACCGCCGAAGAGCAGGCGACCATCGAGGCGCTCAAGGCCGAATTTGCCAGGCTGGAAGCCGAGCATGACGGCGCGGATGAGCTGCCCGACGAGGTTGACCAGCGACTTGGCGAAATCGAGACGGCTCTCGCCGTCTTTGACGATCGACCCATCAACTATCAGCTTGCCGACATCGCCCGCGCGGGTGTGTTCGTCGGCATCGACGCCGAAGGCACGCTCTTGGTTGATCGCGGTTACGTCCGCCCTGAGGACGAGCTACCCGTGGCCGAGCCAGAGCAGGGCAGCGATGGCGAACCCGCTGCCGCGACCTTCGACGGCGCCGAACCATCAGCGCCGGGAATCCAGCGCGCCGTCATCACCATCGGCGGGCAGCTCGCGGAGGCAGAGGATGAGGATGATGATGCGGTGAAGCCGCTCCCCGATCGCCTGCTGACCGAGCTCACGGCGGAGCGGACTTTGGCGCTGCGCGACAGGCTGGCGATCACGCCTTCGGTCGCCTTCCAGGCGGTGCTGCACAAATTCTGCCTCGACGTCTTCTCCCGCTATTCCTCCTACGGGACGGCGATGGAGGTCTCGGTGCGCAGCGTCAGCTTCCCGGTGCAAGCGCAAGGGCTGAAGGACACGCCAGCGGCCAAGGCGATCGACGCGCGCCACAAGACGTGGGAGGAGCGCCTGCCCAAGGAGAAGACCGAACTCTGGGATTGGCTGACCGGCCTCACCGGCGACGAGCAGGCGGCGCTCTTCGCGCACTGCGCCTCATTCGGCATCAACGCGCTCTACGAGAAGGGCGACCGCTACGGCGGCGGCATCACGCCGCACACCGTCGAGCACCGGATCACTGAGGCCGATCGCATCGCCCGGGCCGTCGACCTCGACATGGTGGAGTCCGGTTGGCGCCCGACCGTCGAGAACTATCTCGGCCGCGTCCCGAAGCTCCGCATCCTGGAAGCGGTGCGGGAGGGGGCCGGCGAGCGGGCCGCGCAGCTCATCGATCATCTGAAGAAGGGCGACATGGCCAAGGAGGCCGAGCGCCTCCTCGCCGAGGCCGGCTGGCTGCCCGAGCCCCTGCGGATGCCCGACGCCCAATTGGCGGCGGCTGTCGATGCTGCGGAGCCCGAGGGCGATGGCGAGGCGCTGCCGGAATTCCTCGCCGGCGACGACGAGGAAACTCCGGCCGATGAAGCAGACGAGTCGCGCATGATCGCGGCCGAATAGCTCGAGCACGCGGGGCGGCTTCGGCCGTCCCGCGTCTTTTCACTGCCATTCACACCAAAGCCTGGCGCGAGCCGGGCTTTTGCATTCTGGAGGCTATCGTGCCCTTCTTCACCATCGAGACGACCTATCATTTGCCGATCTATCGGCAGCGAACCTACGAAGCCGAAACGCTCGACCAAGCCTGCGATCTTGCGATCGCCGACGAGGGCTGGGACGACAACAGGTCGGACGTTGAAACGTCTGGCGATACCTATGTTACCGGTGCCTGGGAAGGCCGCGACGCTGCCTATAGCGGCCCACGCCTGGCGTTTCCCTCACGTTTCGGCGAGCAGGTCCAGCGCAAGGCCGGCCATTTCGAGTTGCTGCTCGGTCTGCTCAAAATACTCATCCACGTTCCGGAGGAAGGCTCAATGGATGTCGAGCTTTGGCGCCGGCGGGCAGACGCCGCCATCGCGAAGGCCGAGGCCATTCTCGCGGGCGAAAATGATCCGATCGAAGGAGCTGCGTCGTGACGAAATACGCCGTCACCGTCGTCGAAGGCGATGCGAGCTACCTCGCGGAAGCGGGCGCCGCTGACGAAGGCCAGGCGTAGCCGTCCTGGCAGTTCGGATACTGACGAACGCTTTGTACACGGCGCGCCGCCAACCCGGTGGGGCGCCGTTTCTCATGTCGGGCACCGCCTTGATGCTGAGAGGGAGAGGACGGCCGGGACGGGTTTGAGCCGGCGCGGTCAGAGAGAGCGCCGATCGGCTCGCCCATTCCCGCTCTCCTGAAGGCTTCCTCCATGAATGACCATTCCCCGATCGCGGCCGACCCGGCCGCTCCGATCTCGCCTGTTCGCGCTCCCGAGGGCGCCAGTATCATCATCGCTGCCGCGAGTCATCTCCTTCCGCATCTCGAGCGTGGCCGACGCATCGACGCCGCGCTTCTCCGCGCCGCAATGGAAGTGGCCTCCGGCGCATCCGATGCGACGGGCGCCTGGGACTGGAAGATGGCCTATGACACTTGTGAGGTCGCCACCGTCCTGTTCTTACGCAAATACGGAAAGGCGCTCTTCCGCAAAGCTGATTCTGCGGCTTCACGACTTTCCGCTTTGGAAAAGATCGCAAGGCTTCTGCCGACCCACACGCGCCGCTCTGCCGAGAGCGAAATCTTCCAGCAATTCTCGACCCCGATTCCGCTCGGCCTGGCTGCGCTGACTGCGGCCGCCATTACTGCGGCGGATCGCGTGCTGGAGCCGTCCGCCGGCACCGGGCTGCTCGCCATCCTCGCCGAGATTGCCGGCAGCGGGCTTGTGCTGAACGAACTGGCCAAGACCCGGGCCGTGTTACTTTCTTCTCTCTTTCCGGCCGTTTCCGTCACGCGCTTCGACGCGGCCCAAATCGACGACCACCTCGATCCCACGGTGGTCCCGAGTTTCGTGCTGATGAACCCGCCGTTCTCGGCGATGGCAAACGTTTCGGGCCGGATGGCCGACACCGCGTACCGTCACATCGCCTCGGCCCTGGCGCGTCTCGCCGATGGCGGCCGGCTGGTCACGATATCAGGCGCAAACGTCTCACCCGAAGCCTCAGCCTGGCATGACGCCTTCGCCCGACTGCAGGAACGCGGCCGCGTGGTGTTCACTGCGGCGATCGCCGGCGCGGTCTATGCCAAGCACGGCACCACGATCGAGACGCGTCTCACCGTCATCGACAAAGTGCCTGCCGCGGATCCGAGCGCGTTCCCGGCGTCGCCGGGAATGGCGCCCGACGTTGCGACACTGCTCCGCTGGATCGGCGAACACGTTCCACCTCGTCTGAGCGTCGCATCGACCGGTGTGCTTCCCGTGTCAGCCTCGCCGGCGCGTCGCACCGTGCGCGGCTATCTCGCGAGCGCCGCTGCACAGCCGGTTAAGGCGTCGGTCGCCGATCCCGAAGCCGTCGACCTCGCTTATGAGGCGACAGATTGGGCGCCGCCCGAGGGCGCGCGCCTCAGCGACGCCATCTACGAAGAATACCGGCTCCAATCGATCCGGATCCACGGTGCGCAGGCGCATCCGACCAAGCTGGTGCAGTCGGCCGCGATGGCCTCGGTCGCGCCGCCGAAGCCGAGCTATCGGCCACGGCTGCCGGCAAACCTCGTCAGCGATGGCATTCTGTCCGACGCCCAGCTTGAGACGGTCATCTATGCTGGCGAGGCGCATGGTAACTATCTCGCTGGCGCCTGGACGGTAGACGAGACCTTCGACCTCGTCGCGGCCGCCCGCGACGACGCACCGAACGCCGTCCGCTTCCGTCGCGGCTTCATGCTCGGTGACGGGACCGGCGCCGGCAAGGGTCGCCAGTCCGCCGGCATCATTCTCGACAACTGGCTCCAGGGCCGGTGCAAGGCGGTCTGGATCTCTAAGTCCGACAAGCTGCTCGAGGACGCGCAGCGCGACTGGTCGGCGCTCGGCATGGAGCGTCTGTTGGTCACGCCGCTCTCGCGCTTCCCTCAAGGGTACGACATCCGGTTGGCCGAGGGCGTCCTATTTTTAACCTACGCTGCGGTCCGACGACCGCGGCGAGAAGCTTTCGCGCGTCCGGCAGATTGTTCAATGGTTGGGCTCCGACTTCGACGGCGTCATCATTTTCGACGAGAGCCATGCCATGCAGAATGCCGGTGGCGGCAAGGGCGAGCGGGGCGATGTCGCGCCCTCGCAGCAGGGGCGTGCAGGCTTGCGTCTTCAGCATGCGCTGCCCAATGCCCGCGTCGTCTATGTCTCGGCGACCGGCGCCACCACCGTCCACAATCTCGCCTACGCCCAGCGCCTCGGGCTGTGGGGCGGCGAGGATTTTCCGTTCGCCACCCGCGCCGAGTTCGTCGAGGCGATCGAGGAGGGCGGGGTCGCTGCGATGGAGGTGCTCTCTCGCGATCTTCGTTCGCTCGGTCTCTACACCGCCCGCTCGCTTTCCTACGACGGCGTCGAGTATGAACTGGTCGAGCACCAGCTCTCCGACGAGCAGCGCCGGATCTATGATGCCTACGCCGCTGCCTTCAGCGTCATCCACAATCACCTCGACGCGGCAATGGAGGCCGCCAACATTACCGGTGAGAACGGCACGCTCAACCGCCAGGCGAAGTCGGCCGCGCGCTCGGCCTTCGAATCGGCCAAGCAGCGATTCTTCGGTCATCTGCTCACCAGCATGAAGACGCCGACCCTGGTCCGCTCCATCGAGCGGGACTTGGCCGAGGGCCATGCCGCGGTGATCCAGATCGTATCGACCGGCGAGGCGCTGATGGAGCGTCGGCTCGCCGAGATTCCACCTGAGGAATGGAACGACGTGCGCGTGGACATCACGCCCCGCGAATACGTGCTGGATTACCTCGCCCATTCCTTCCCGGTGCAGGCCTATGAGCCCTTCACCGACACCGAGGGCAATCTCTCGTCGCGGCCCGTCTTCCGCGACGGCCAGCCGGTCGAGAGCCGCGAGGCCGTCGCCCGCCGCAATGAGCTGATCGAGCGGCTCGCGTCGCTTCCGCCTGTTCCCGGCGCGCTCGACCAGATCGTGCAGCGCTTCGGCACGGACCTCGTGGCGGAAGTGACCGGCCGTTCGCGGCGCGTGGTGCGCAGATGTGACCGCCTTACCGTCGAGAACCGTGCAGCTTCCGCCAATCTCGCAGAGACCGCCGCCTTCATGGATGACCTGAAGCGCGTGCGTGTCTTCTCGGAGGCTGGCGGCACAGGCCGCAGCTACCATGCCGAACTCTCGGCGCGGAATCGCCGGCTTCGGGTCCATTATTTGCTCGAGCCGGGCTGGAAGGCCGATGCCGCGATCCAGGGTCTCGGCCGAACGAACCGCACCAACCAGGCGCAGCCGCCTCTATTCCGCCCCATTGCGACCGACGTGAAGGCGGAAAAGCGCTTCCTCTCGACCATCGCGCGCCGGCTCGACACGCTGGGTGCCATCACGCGCGGCCAGCGCCAGACCGGCGGCCAAGGCCTGTTTCGGCCTGAGGACAATCTCGAGAGCCACTACGCCCGCGATGCGCTGCGCCAGCTCTACCTGCTGCTCGTGCGCGGCAAGGTCGAAGGCTGCTCGCTCGAGATGTTCGAGGACGCCACGGGCCTGAAGCTCGTCGACGAAAACGGCATCAAGGACGAGCTACCGCCGATCACGACGTTCCTGAACCGGCTGCTCGCGCTCACGATAGGCCTGCAAGCTTTGCTGTTCACGGCCTTCGAGCAATTGCTGAACGCCAAGGTCGAAGGCGCCATTGCTAGCGGCGTCTACGACATTGGCCTGGAGACGCTACAGGCCGACAGCTTCGTCGTCACCGGTCGGCATCCGATCTACACGCACCCTGCGACCGGCGCGGAAACCCGGCTGCTCACGATCACCGAACGCCGGCGCAACCGGCACCCTGCGACCGGCGCGGAAACCCGGCTGCTCACGATCACCGAACGCCGGCGCAACCGTCCCATGACGCTGGATCAAGCGCTCGATTATCTCGCCGATGCTCGGGCGGTGCTGCTGGTCAACGAGCGCTCGGGTCGCGCCGCGGTGCAGATTCCGGCGCCGAGCTTCATGCTCGATGACGGCGAGATCGAAAGTCGGGTGCGGCTGATTCGTCCGATGGAGCACCATCATGCTTCGATGAAGATGATGGACGAGAGCCACTGGCAGCCTACGGATCGCGAGACATTCGCCGCGGCATGGAACGGCGAAGTCGTCGACGTTCCCGAGTTCGCTGAGAGCACGCTCCACATCGTCGCAGGTCTGCTGCTGCCGATCTGGAAGCGGTTGCCGAACGAGTCGACGCGCGTCTATCGGCTCCAGACCGATGCTGGCGAGCGCATCATCGGTCGCAGGGTCTCGCCAGCTTGGGCCGCGAGCGCTTGCATGACCGCGACCTGCAGCTTGACCCCGAACGAAGCCTTCTCGGCGCTGATGGAGGGGCGCACCGTCCTTGAGCTCGCCGAGGATCTGCAGCTCCGTCGTGTCCGCGTGATGGGCGCCCATCGCTTCGAACTGTCCGGCTTTACAGATGTGATGCGTGACCGGTTGCGCGCATACGGCCTCTTCAGCGAAATCATCTCGTGGAAGCTGCGCATGTTCGTGCCATCAGATGCGACCGGCGCCGCCGTGTTGGCAAAGGTGCTCGACCACTATCCGATCGTGCGCATCGGCGAGCGGGAGGCCGCCTGATGGCCCGCGACAACGCCTCCGAACTGGCCCGCCGTCTTGCGCGTGACGCCGAGGCCGTGTGCCGCCATTACCTGTCCAACGGGCGGCGCCAGGGCCGATATTGGACGGTGGGCGACGTCCGCAATACGCCCGGCCGGTCGATGTTCGTCCGGCTCAGCGGACCGGAATCCGGACCCGGCGCCGCTGGGCATTGGCGAGATGCTGCCTCGGCCGAGCATGGCGATCTCCTCGACGTGATCCGCGAGAGCTGCTGTTTCACGAACTTTCGCGACGTCGCCAATGAGGCACGACGCTTTCTGAGCCTGCCGCGTCCAGAACCGGAGCCTGCGCCAAATCGCCTCCGGTCGAGAACGTCGCCCGCGCCCCTCGGATCGCCAGAGGCGGCGCGGCGGCTCTTCGGCGTGTCTCAGTCGATCGCAGGCACACTCGTAGAAGCGTATCTCCGCAATCGCGGCATTACGGCTTTGCACGAAACCGGAAGTCTGCGCTTTCACCCACGTTGCTACTACAGGCCCGACGACCACAGCGCGACCGAGACCTGGCCGGCGATGATCGCCGCCGTCACCGATCTCCGCGGCCACCTGACCGGCGCGCATCGCACCTGGCTTGACCCCGGAGGCTTCAGCGAGACGACGCTCGGCAAGGCGCTGATCGACACGCCGAAACGGGCGATGGGCGACCTGCTTGGTCACGCCGTTCGATTTGGCCTAGCGGGTGAGGTCATGGCGGCCGGCGAGGGCATCGAGACGATGCTGTCGCTCCGCAGCGTGCTGCCGACCATGCCGATGGTCGCGGCCCTATCGGCGGCGCATCTCTCAGCCATCCTTCTCCCGGACACGCTCCGCCGGCTCTACATCGCCCGCGATGACGATCCTGCCGGTGACGGCGCCATGGCGACCTTGATCGATCGGGCGCAGGAGGCCGGGATCGAGGCGATCGTGATCTCGCCACGGCTTGGCGACTTCAACGAGGATCTTCGTCTGCTCGGATTTGACGCCCTTCGGGCCGCGAGCCGCGTGCAGATCGCGGCGCAGGACGTCGCGCGCTTTATCGAGCTGGCGGCATAGCCGGAACGGGGATGAGGTGCGACGCAGCCGCTTCGTTATCGCGAGGCCGGTGGTCCTGCTTCCCCTCGGCGCCGGAGAGGACCGCCCCACGGCCTTCCGAGAGGGCGATCGGGCGGCAAGCGGCCCGGACCGGCAACCTCGTGGACCGACTATTTTCCGTCGGCGGCAGAGCCGCCTTTACATCGCGAGGCAAAATAGTCGGCCCCCTTCGTTCCTCCGCTAACGCTCCGGCCCTCCGCTGCGCTGCGGGTGCAAGTCCGTTCCGCCCGCCGCTTTCGTCGCCATGAAGATCCTATGAGTGGCGACGGCGGTCCGTTTCGATACGATCGGCATTGCCAATCGTCGAAAAGGGAGCGATCAGATGAAATTAAATGGAGATGCTAACAAGACGACGAACAAAGTACTGAACGCAATCTTCGTCTCTGTCGAATTGAGCCGGAAGACTTGGCTCGTCACATCGCTGGTGCCGGGAACGGGGGAGAAGCTGTCACGTCACACAGTGATGGGTGGTGACATTGCGGGGCTTTTGGAACGTCTCGCCCGACTGAAGCAGAAGGCATTGGACAGAACCGACCAATCCTATCCCATCATCGTCATTCAAGAAGCTGGACTCGACGGCTTTTGGGTCCATCGGGTTCTGCAGGCCCAAGGGCACGAGAGCCATATTGTTGACGCCGCCTCGATCGCAGTTTCGCGGCGTCGTCGCCGGATCAAGACAGACCGGCTGGATGGAGAGACCCTCATCCGAGCCTTGCTGGCCTTTGAGCGAGGCGAGCCGCGTGTTTGCTCGATGCTGCGTGTGCCCTCGCCCGACGACGAGGACCGTCGCCGCATAACACGCGAACGCATGGTGCTGATGCAGGAGCGAATCCAGCATAGCAACCGAATCAAGGGCCTTCTCTTCTCGCAGGGCGTCACCGATTACGATCCACTCCGGCGTGGTCGGCGCGAGCGGTTCGAGGCTGTGCGAACCGGTGATGGACGAGATCTCCCGCAGCATATGAAGCGCCAGTTCGACCGGGATCAAGGAATCGGAAAGTCCGGAAACACGCGCCTGCGCTCCACACTGCTGGAGATGGCTTGGCTTTGGTTGCGTCATCAGCCCGGCTCGGCGCTCAGCCGATGGTTCAACGAGCGTGTCGCCCAGAATGGCGGCCGCTTCAAGAAAGTCATGATCACGGCATTGGCGCGCAAGCTCATCGTGGCTCTGTGGAAATACGTTAGCGCCGGAGTTGTGATCGAAGGCGCCATCGTTCGGCCATGACAACATCGCTTCCCAGTTCGGTCCGGGCCTAATCAGCTCGCCCGGAACCAGGGTGGACGACCGGATCGCGGCTTGGCTCGCACGCCGTCACGAAGAATGGTCTCGTCCTCTTGAGCCTTTGCCGCCGTAGGCGGGATTTTGGTGCGGCCGCATGCGCGGCGACCGGATGTGAGGTTGATACGTGCATTGGCGCGGATCAGCAGATCGGCTCAGACCTTGGGTTCGAGAGCGGGAAGCAGGCCGGTAAGGGGCAGCGCCGACGATATCGAGGTGCGCCCAATGCCAGCGTCGTTCTCGGCAGACTTGCCGACGAAGCCACCGTGCGGCCTCTCTCTTGGCTGGTCTGGCGCTGTCCGGCCTATGCCAGCAACGGCTTCGCCGACCTTCTTCCCCGGCGTGTGCCACGCCTTCCTCGCGAGACAAGAAGCTCGGCTATCGCCGTCCTCCGCTGTGCTGCGGCCCTCCGGGTGCAAGCCGGCCGTCCATCGCCTCTCGACCGCCATCGAGACCGCATCGGGTGGCTTCGAGGAACAGTCAGGAGAAACGAAAATGGCTCAGATCGGTACGTTCAATCACGGCGAAGATGGCTCCTACACCGGCACCAAGCGTCCGATTTGTACTCCACAATAATCTCGAGTTCACCACCGCTCATTCTTGCCTTGACCAAACAACTCTCATGTGAGGCCGCGATGGGCGCGGTCGATCCGACCAGGGAAAGCCGCAATGACCACCGACCACGACGACGATCTCGAGCCGCACCAAAGCTCATCCCCAACCGACCAAGTGCTCCAGGAACTCCAGCTCTTTGGCTACCGTCCCTTCCACGATGAGCCCGATCCCCGGCGGCTCCCTGAAGCGCGAGTCCTCGCCGGCAGCATCGTCGACATCTTCGATGCCCTCGTGGTGGAGCTGTCCGATACCCGTCTTGAGCCCGACCTCGAGGACCTGCTCTGGTCGACGGTGAACGTCTTCCACCGCGCCAGCGACAGGATCGAACGAGAGCTCGACGGCAATGAACTGGCCCAGCAGCGCTCCCAGCGCGAACAGGACGGCAGCGAGGTGAAATCCGTCGAATTGGAGCGCCTGACGGCGGAAGGTCAAACACTGATCGAGCGACGCAACGCCTTCGAGCTGATGCGCGACCAGGCCGCCGACGAGTTCGAACGCCACACCCATTCCGTCTGGCGGCCGCGCAACGGGTCGAGGGTCAACCACCGCAATCTGACCTCCGCGATGATCGACAGCCGCGACTTCCTGGTCGCGAAGAAGCGCGCCGACAATCAGGTGCTCATGCCGCCCGGACCGAAAGTCGCGCTGACCGGTGGTCTCGACTTCAACGATCACCGGTTGATCTGGGCCAAGCTGGACCAGGTGCACGCCAAGCATGCGGACATGGTGTTGCTGCACGGCGGATCCCCCAAGGGCGCCGAGTTGATCGCCGCCAAGTGGGCCGGCAATCGCAAGGTTCCGCAGATCGCCTTCAAGCCCGACTGGACGAAGCATGCCAAGGCCGCGCCGTTCAAGCGCAACGATGCGATGCTGGAGACGCTACCCATCGGCGTGATTCACTTCCCCGGTACCGGTATCCAGGACAATCTGGCCGACAAGGCGAAGAAGCTCGGCATCCCGGTCTGGAGGTTTGGCGGCGCGTAAGCGCTGCCGCAAACACTAACGGCTAGAAGCCTGCGGCTCGCTCAATGCGGCTGATTGTGCGATTTGAGCTGCGGCCCCGACGCGTCGGCCGCAGCCTTGCACCGGGTTTGCTCGGATCTTCGTTCAGATCACAATTTCGAGCAAGGCCCCCACTCTCGTCCCCGCGCGCGGCCTTGATCACCTCTCCGACGTCGAGGGCGGTGTTGGTAATTGTCCATCCTTGCAGAGCGGAGGTCTGCCGTACCTCCTCATCGCTCGCGGCGAGGATTTCCTCGCTCAGCGCTCCGAGCAGGCGGGCCAGATCGAGACTGGGGTGCTAGCGTGTCACTTACTCCAGTTTTGTTGATGGCGCAGCAGGGTGCGCCGCATCCGCCGTCGCGTCGTGTCGTAGTCGAGCTCGGACATATCATGGACCTTGCAGATTTCTCTGGCCGTCAGGCCATCGGCCATGCCCGCAATGATCTTCAGCGCCCGGGGATCGGCTTCGAACAGCCGATAGACGTTGGCCAACTTCTGGGCGGCGGCCAGGATCCGCTCCGGATCGGGCTCCTCATCGGCCTCGTCACCGGGCCAGCTTCTCTGGTCCGGATCATCTCGGCTCACAAGCAGCCTTTGCTCGAGCCGCGCACGCCGCCAATGGTCGTTGCAGATACTGCGCATGACACCCGACAGAAACGCAAGAATGGGTACGTCTGGCGGCCAGGGGCGCGAGCCGTCGAGAACGCGTGCGATCGCCTCGTGGAGGATGTCGTTCCAGCCAACTCCTCCCGGCAGCATGCGTGTTTTTGTTGAGGCTCGCACAATCGTGACGACCTCGAGGCTGCAGTCGTAGGCGGGAAGTCAGCTACCGTAAGAATCGCAATTCCTGAATAATATCAGGGCAAGCCTCACAAATCCGAGGCTCTCTTTTTGCCGCGGTAATTGCCTATGGTGTTCGGAGACGGTGACCCCGATTGCGCTGCGGATCTGGCGCATCGATTTGTGGACGGCATCGAGGAAGGCTCGACTGGCGTTCTCCATCAACGATCTGCGACCTGAACCGCGTGCGGCAGGGCCTTTGCCGCAGCTTCGCCATATCCCCCGCCGCGATCGCGATCGTGGGATGAGGGCGAGCCGGGCTTGGATCCGGCAGCAGGGTGACGATCCGGTGCCTTTCCAGGTTACAGATGATGCTGGCGTATCAGGTCGCGAGATCTTGAGTGGCGATCATCCACTGCTCGGCGTGATATCCCCGCTGCTGTTGATCCACAAGATCGACGACGAAGTCCGCGGACTGGCAAAACTGGACGAGACCGCACGCCGCCTGATGACGGTTCCTGGTGTCGGCGTGGTGACGGCCTTAAAGATCCGACATACGATTGATGACCCATCCCACCTTCGATCGGCATCAGCCGTCGGCGCTTATCTGGACCTTACACCGCGGCGCAGTCAGCCCGGCGCAACCATTGGCAAGATCTCTCGATGGGGTGGCCGGCTTCCCCGAACCTACTTGTTTGAAGCCGCGGCCGTCCTGCTTTATCGAACGAAGAAATGGTCCTCCCTCAACGCCTGGGGCATGAAGCTCGCAAAGCGGATCGGCATGAGGAAGGCAAAGGTCGCCATTGCGCGGAAGATCGCCATAGTTCTTCACTGCATCTGGGTCAATGGCACATCGTTCGACTGGGGTCAGGCGAAGGAAGCCTGACCCGGTTTGTCAGCTCCTGGTACGGTCCGCCGAACTAGCGATGTCCCGCTGGGACGGTGCTTGTGACGACCTCGTTCATTCATTCGGCTGGTGGCGGCTCGACCGTACTCCGCTGCAGACGTTGAGGCGTCCGCCCCGGACCTCATCATGAGGTGCTGCGCGACCTCGGAAAGGACCATGATCTCAGCGATGGCATCCGCAGGTCCAGGGCGCGTGCAATGCTTGGCCGACGATCATGTATCAGCTGCGCTCGCACCATCTCCACAACCCCGGCCAACGGCGCGAGCGCTACCGTCGTGCCGCAGGCGAATCCAGAAGGATTGCTTGACATTGAACTGCAAATTAAAGGGCCGAATGATAGTATTGCGCTAGGAAGCCGTCGATAGCACTGGGGGCCGGCGCGCCTGCCAGCCTTACTTACCTGGCATAGAGAACTCGTCCCGACCGGTGAGCCGCTTCTCGTAAAAGATCACCGCATATCCGTCCAGTATCCCTTCTCTGCGGCGAACATAGCCAGTGCTCTCATAGAGTCTTTGAGCCCCTACCTGGATCGTTGTCGTGTCGAGCACGATCTGCTTGAATTCCAGCGCAACGGCTCGCGATTCCAACTCACGAAGAATCCGTCTTCCAAGCCCCCGTCGTTGAAAGGAGGGATGGACCCGCATGCGCTTCAATTCTACGACGTCATTGTCAAGCGGTTTCAAGCCACCCATGGCAGCGAAATCGGAACCGATATGCGCAACCATGAAGTCGCCGCCTGACTTGATGTAGACCTCCCCGATATTCCGTAGATCATCGCCCCATGTCCCTTCCGGACTACATACACCAACATCCTGCGACGCGGTTGTATGCAGATGCCAGACATTATCGGTGTCCGCTGGCGCGAACCGACGAAAGATCACTTCGTCCTTAGACATCTATGATACTTTATCCTTTGGCATCGGACGCCGGTGCTCCGACACGATCCCGGGTTCTTCCGAGCAGATACTAATCCTCGGCCTACGGAGGCAGTGTCAATAGCCGCTGGCAAAGCACGACCTCAATACTCTCCGACGCCTCAACTCCGACAAGTGGTCGACCTGGCTCAACCGTGTGCTTCAGGGCCGCACGACGATGCATCCGGGTAAATCGGTCCAGCGCGCAAACACAGGCCTCGTGTAGTCTCTCGATTTCACGGCCGCCG
Organism: Bradyrhizobium daqingense; assembly: GCF_021044685.1. Taxonomy (NCBI): domain Bacteria; kingdom Pseudomonadati; phylum Pseudomonadota; class Alphaproteobacteria; order Hyphomicrobiales; family Nitrobacteraceae; genus Bradyrhizobium; species Bradyrhizobium daqingense. Next base: position 1,571,548 of record NZ_CP088014.1, on the reverse strand, counting down.
CGCTCGACCACGGGCGAAATGGTTGCAGACCTTGGAAAGTCCGCTTTCCCTTCGAGCCAGGCTGGCTTGAGCCATGCATCCCTGTTGTCTGGCGACAGCCAACAGAACACCTTGCCAATGCTCGTCTGCGGATAGTATTCGGACAGCCGATATAGATCCCAATAAAATTGAGGTTTTTGACGAAATAGCTCTTCGCCGACCAGCAAAACCGAGACCGCGACAACGCGAGCCGAGAAACGGCCGCTTGGACCAAGCGTATTCCTATAAGGATTTTTTCCGTAGAACGCGCGAAACTGGCTGAACAGTTCTGGCGACATATGGTCCTCGAAACGCGTCAAAACATCTTGTGCGGACTCAAGCCGCGCCACGCATTGCGTAAGACATCGAGAAGCATCCGCGCCACCTAAGTCTCGCAAGTCGAGCAGCGCATCCATTGCTGACTGCAATTCGCTCTCGATCAGTTGATGGCCGGCGCAAAAATCACGCTCCTCGACGCCAACTGCGCCAAGGCAATACAGGCGGGGGTCGCTCTGTACCGGATTCGTAAGGATCATGTCTTCGTAGGAGAGGACACCAACGCTAGGCTGACGCTGGCACGTCAAGCTCGCCAGGCGGCTTAATTCCGCTCCCACGGTCAATTCGGCGTCAGAAGGATCGAGGCCGGCAAAGGCCGACATCTGATAAGTGCAATTGACGAGATACTGGATGTCTGTTTTGGCTATTTCGAAATCGCACTGCGGCAGCCTCAACAGCAGCCCGCTGTAGTCTGCCTCACCAATCATTGCGTTGACGCTACGCCCGAACGCCTTTATCGCTCCATTTGGTCGTTCACTACGTTGGATCTCCGCAACACAATGCGGCAGTTGTTCGACGGTAAAGTTGCTCACTGGTCCAAGCGGACGCTTTCGTTCACTTCGATCAATGCTATCAGTTAGATGAGAAAAAATGTCCTCCGAACGGTTGGGCGACCGTTCAGGGGCGACTGGCGAACCACTATCGACCGCAGTCGGGCGCACCACCGATGTCATTGAAAGACCTCTTTCATCTGAACACTTGAGCCGTATCTCGCCGCCGGCGAGTAATCATGTTTTTCGATAAGATCCGTTCGTTTGTCTGCTATCCGACCGTCATTGTATGCGACCTGCTCAAGCACATTATTCGAGAAGAACAGCAGTGACACTGCACCCGAATTGATAGTGCCGGCATCAGTTAACGAAAGGACGCCATCCTTCGAAATGCAGATGAGTCCTGCCTCCTTCAAGGCCCTTAGCTCGCGAGCAAAGTATACTTCAAGGGATACGCCAAATTCCCGTTCGAAGCGGGAGAGCAACACGCCGCTGCTTCGCAGGGCGAACATTAACGTCCTGCGCATGAGATCATCCTGCGATAGGACGACGCCTTTCCACACCGGTTTCTCGCCCGCTTCGACCCTGGACAAGTAGCGATCCAAATCCACTTCGTTGTAGAACTGACACTCGCTCATGAAACCAAATCCGCTGACCCCAAACGGGACCAGATTATTATCGTTCCAGGAATCGTATTTTCGGGCTTGTTGAAAGGAGTGCGGTTGCGACATCTTAGTCCAATAGAAAATCGGTCCATGGCGGTAGCCGAGACTCGTGAGCATATGCTCGGCCATAAAATGCATCATGACGCGCTCCTTCGCCCCGGCGAATTGATATCGTCCGCGCGCCAAGTGACGAGCTATGGGGTCGGTCGATTTGAACATCAATGGAAATATATTGAACTTTTCAACTTCCATATCGAGGAGGCCGATCAGAGAGCCGTACCAGCTCCGGAGCGTCTGCTGCGGCAATCCGTACATCAGGTCGAGCGACAGGTTCTCGACACCCATCCCCTTCAGCAACTTTACGGTTTGCATCACCTCGTCCACACCATGCCCGCGGTTGAGTATCCGCAAAATATCTCGATCTAGAGTCTGAACACCCAGCACGAAGCGGTTTACGCCGCCTTTAAGGAGAGTAGATATGCGATCGGCAGCGTCTGCCTGCTTGGCAAGAGACGGATGTAACTCGAAACTCACCTCCGAATTGGACAAGTCAAAGCGCTTCCCAATCATACCGAACAATGCTTTGAGCTGATTGTTCGTCAAGAATGAGGGAGTGCCGCCTCCAATGAAGGCTGTCTCAATTGCGCTGCCGGCCAGCGCCGCGTCTGACCAACTCATCTCCTTATCCAGGGCCGCCAAGTAGCGTTCGACTCGTCGGGGAGGAGGATTGATCTCCTTGCCGAAGTGGCAAAAGGTGCAGTTCTGATGACAGAAGGGGATGTGGAAATAGAGGTCAATCGACGGCGCAATGCGATCCAACAATATGTCTGGATTGATCTCCCCCATGGCCTTAAGGGGGGGATATGTGCCGACCAGGTAATCGTTAAACGTGTCGAGGTGCAAATTGCGCGACCTTAACATGTCAATGTTGATGTCGTACGAGCGGTCGATCGCGAATTCCAGGGCCTCGGAATAGGTCGGCGTACTCATCTTTCGTGCTCCTTAGGATTTTGCGTTAAGGCAAAGGTGCGATGGCAGTTCTGTTCGTTCGGCGACGACGTAAGGATGTCGCTGTCGGTGCGAACATTGTGCGCGCGGCGGCGCCGACGGGCGCGAGCATTCGTCGAGAGAATGATGCGCTCCCCACAGACGTGTTGGAAGCGGAGGTGGTCTCGGCGAATTCGCTCCGAGCCACGAAGCTTTCGCGCGACCTCCCTTCGCTCCTTTCTCCGCAGCCGCCACTTTCGCAGGGCGCCAAACCTCGTTTGCCTCTTGGGCGATGCCGAGATTGCCCCTGCAGGATCCTCCGCATGCCGCATGACAGCTCCAGCCAGCCACACTGGTTCGGGCCTGCTCGGGACTAATTGAGCCGAATGGTAGGTCGATCCGATCGTCTTGAGCGTCAGCCAATTTGGATGACGGCAACGACTCCGGCGTTGCGCCCGGCAAAGTTCGGGCCGCCCCCAACTCCACGTTGTCGCGGCAATTGCACTTATTCTGATCAGTCGAGCAAGTCTCATCTAAATCCCTGGGCCGACGACGGAGAGACCGCCACGGTCGGGCGGATCGGTCACCGTGTTCCAGCAAGCGACGTGCCATCAAAGATGGGCAACGCTTGCTTGAAAACAGGCGCAAACACGCGCTCCGGACCGCGAGGAGGTGAGGCTTGCGCTTCGGTGTCCAGTCTCGAACAAAAGAGCTTGAACCAGACACACCTGTGCAGCGCCTATCGTGACTGACGGCGACTAGTCTCTCTCAATCCGACGGTCGCCATCTTCAAGGAAGGCAGCGACGACGACGAAGAGGAATTCAGGCACGTAACTTGCGCGGTTGCGGCCACCGATCCGTTGGCAGCCGGGAAGTTGACCATGAAAGACTGCGGCGCCAAGGCTGCAACCCTAAACTGCCCGATCGAAGAGGAACAGTTGCAAAGGCTCGGCTTGGGCCCGATGAGCTGATAGCTATACAGGATGACGAGATCGCTCCAATCATCCCCTGACCCGGACGCCACTAAGCGCTGCACGGCGGCATCGCGGTGGGCCTCGTGGAATCGCCCAGATAGCGATACCTTCACCCGCCTCGCAGACGATTTTCTCGGTCGTCGGGGCCATTGCCGTCAGCATCACGGCCTTCGTCCGACTCACCGGAATGGCCGCAGGCGGACCAGCCAAACACCGCTTGACGCGCGGCTGATATCGGTAGGACGGTGGGGCCGCTCCAGGCATCCAGACTGGCACCAAGCCTTCATCATCGAGCCTGCGCTAACCGCGGCTTTAGCGCCGATGGTGCGAGCTCGGAAACAGAGATCATGGAGGACACCGTGGCGACCATCAGCATCTTCCGGAAGACCGGCAACAACGAGTTGACCGGTCCGATCCGCACGCTCGCCTTCAACGTCAAGGCACGGCCCGTCTCGCATCGAGAACCCTCGGACAAGGGGGCCGGCCTGCGCTCCTGCCTTTAGCCGTTCAGCACATCCTTGAGGGCCTTGGCCGGGGCGAACGTCAGCTTCTTCGCCGCCGCGATCTTGATCGTCGCGCCAGTCGAGGGATTGCGGCCTTCGCGTTCCGGGGTGTGCTTCACCTTGAACTTGCCAAAGCCCGGCACATTGGTTTCAGCGTCGCTCGCTGCTGCATCGGCGATAGACTTGAAGACACCGTCCACGATGGCCTTGGCTTGCGCCTTTGGCAGATTGTACGCCTTGGCGATCTCGTCGGCGATTTCAGTGGCGGTGGTCATGGTGTGACGTTCCTCGGGGATGTCGGTTGCAATTGGCTGCGCGCAGCCTCGGCGCTCTAAGCATAGAGGAGCGCGCATCGCAGCCACGTCAAGACGCGGCCTGGCCGCTTGCGCGAATTATCCCATGGATTCGGCTTACGTGAGCAGCTTTCGCGAACGGGTCTGGCGCGCAAGCCGGCGATTGGCTGCATTCTTCTGGGTGATGGCCGGAGCGAACTCGTCATAATTAGTCGTCCGTTAAGAAGCCGGATTGATCGAGGCTGGCCGGGCGAGCGTGCGCCATAGCTGGGCCAGGAACAGGCACAAGAGATATCTCAGCCAGGCGAGGATGCGGCGGAAGTTGTGTCCGACGGCTGAGAGGACGACGTTGGCGGCATCGCCGGCGCGGCCTTTGAGGTAGCAGCGCCCGAGGTGGCCTTCCGCCTTCAGGTGTCCGATGATGGGCTCGATGGCGGAGCGGCGGCGCAGCTCGCGCTTGATGACACCGAAAACGCCGCGCTTCTGGCCGGAGATGAAGACGCGACGGGGATTTTGTGCGTCGTGGCCGCGGTATCCCTTGTCGACATAGGCCCGCTCGATCGGACAGCCGGTGAGTGTCTCGGTGCGGTCAATGACGTCCCGCAAGGTGTGACCGTCGTAGGGGTTGTCGGGCAGTGCGCTGGCGTGCAGCACGAACAGGCCACCGGGAGCCCGGCGGTTGTTGGTGACGATGGAGGCCTTCACGCCGAACTCGTAAGGCGCGCTGGCCTTGCCCTTGCCGATGCACTCCACTTCCGGGGCATGGAAGGAATAGAGCTTCCAGCCGCGCTGGCGCTGCTGCTGCGAGCGGATCTGCGTGGCCCGGCCGAGCGGGAGGGCGAACGCCTGCTCCAGTGCTGGCTGGCCTTCGATCTTGCGGCGGATGTCGCGGATGATCCGGCCCAGCCGGCTACGCAGGATACGCAACTGCCGCTGATGCCGCCTGAACTGTTTGGCATGGGCGTAGCGGCCGGCCATCATCGCGGCGGCCTTGGCGATGCGAGCATAGGATTGCCGCAGCCTGACGCCGTGCCTGATCGCCAGGCGGTTGAGCCCCTTGATGGCCGCATGCAGCAGCTTGGCATCGGTCGGAAAGGTGATGGCCTTCGGCTGCACCGTGGTGTCGACCGTAACCCGCTTGAGGTCCTGGCTGCGTAATGCACCGGCCTCGTGCGCTACCCGCAAGCTCTCGGCCAGCAGCAACTCCAGCTTGTCGCCAAGCCGCTTGCGCCAATGGCTCAGGTCCGAGCGCTCGTGCGGGAACGTGTGCTGAAAGAACTCTTCCCCGGTGAAGAACTGGAAGTATGGGTCATGGACCCAGCGCTCGCACACCTCCTCATCGGACAGCCCGTAAATGTGCTTGAGCAACAGCAGACCGATCATGAAGCGCGTCTCGATCCCGGGCCTGCCGTTCTCGCTGTAGAGCGGCGCGATCTCGCCGTCGATCCAGTCCCAATCGACCTTGCCGGCGAGCAGAACCAGCTCGTGCTTCATATTGATGATCTGGTCGAGCCGAGCCCGGAACAGATCGTTCGATCCCGTCGTCTTGTGCTTCTTCGGCCGCATCGTTCCCTCCGATGCAGACAAGGAATCATGCTTCCCGCTTCGAGGGAATCCACGAAAACCAAATCGCAAGGTTCTGACGCCCAAAGCATCAAAACCTTGCAATCTGGAAATGCCCCTTAGCCCAAATCGAGATTCCCGATCAGTGGCTTAGTCCTTCTTCACGGACGACTAATTAGCGCGGCTCTTTTGTAGCGCGCGTTTGGCATCGGCGAGTTCGATTTCAACGGCCAATCCAAAATGTCTTGCAGTGGCAGACTTTCGAACTCCCTGAAATCGGGATAGGGGGAAGCCTCGCGGCTCCGCCCCTCCCACACCACCGGACATACGGGTCCGTATCCGGCGGTTCAGCGGATTATGCGGGTCGCCGTGCCGCGACGGAAGCCAAGCCGAGTGAGGCAAAGAAGCCGTTTGGCAGAGCAATGGTGAGCGCGGGGCTGTTCGCGAGCCGCCAAGGGCCACGTGGGCTGCCGGCGGTTTGCGCCGCCAGATCCCGGCCGACGCCGCGGCGTCGCAACTCGGCAAAGCGAGCGGGTCCATACTTCCATTGCTTCCAGGCAACGGCGCGCAACCGTCGCCTGATCCACTGGTCAAGCACGCGCAACACCGACGGGGTTTGACAGAAGCCGAAGTAGCCGTGCCACCCAATCAGGTAGGTCGACAGTTCTTTGGCGATCTGCACGAGGCATCGACCACGCGTGCGTCGCGTGAGCTCCCGAACCTTCGCCTTGAAGCGGGCGAGTGCCTGCGGCGCGATGCGCCGCCGCGGTTCTTGCCCGCCGGTGAAGCTGAAGCCCAGGAACTTGCGAACACTCGGTTTGGCAACCGCGCTCTTCGCTTTGTTGATCTTGAGCTTGAGGCGCTTTTCGAGGAACCTCTCGACGCCAGCCAGCACCCGTTCGCCCGCCCGCTGACTGCGCACGTAGATGTTGCAGTCGTCGGCGTAACGCACGAAGCGGTGGCCGCGCTTCTCCAGTTCCTTGTCCAGCACATCCAGCATCAGGTTCGACAACAGCGGCGAGAGGGTTCCCTGAACGCAAAAGATAACTTTGCGGTGGGGGAGCGGTCACGGAGCTATTGGCGGCGCCGGGCGCCTTTCCACCGGGAGGGGTGGGTGGGAGGGGGATGGAGTGGCGGATGACGATCTTGTCGTCGCCAACGAGGACTTCCTTCACGAGAAGGCGCAGCACGCGTTGGCGTTCGATTATATCGAGCGCGCCGACGGACGAGCGGAGGCGCTCGAGGAAGCTAGTCACGGATTCAGCGAGACGCAGACAAACCTCCTGCTCCTGCGATTGGTCTTCGATCGCCTGCAGCGCCGACAAGCAAGCCTGTTCGCGGCTACGCAAATCGGGCATGCGACTGCGCAGCTCTTCAAGTGAGAGAAGGCTCTCTTGATAGGCCGTGAGGAGACGCTCGATGCTTTTCCGGGAACGCGCAAGATCGCGGCGAAGCGTTTCCTCCCGGCGCTGTGTGGGATCGGAGTTGCGCGCCGCCTTGAGCCGGCGCTCAAGTTCGTCTTCGATGAGCTGTCGGTCTTCAAGTAAACGCGCGATCTCTTTCCATACCACCTCGTCCAGCAAATCCTGGCGCGTCGGGCGACTGTCGCAGACCGGCCCGCCGAGCCGGCGCCAGCCATCCGAGCCCAAGCAGCGGTAGTAATGGATGGTTCGAGCGCTCGACCTGGTCGAGGTGCGATAGAGCCCATAGCCGCATTTGGCGCAGCTCAACAATCCTTGCAGGGCGCTCGGCGTGATCGTGCGTCGCGGGGCATGCTTCTTGTTGGCTTCCAAAAGCTCGTTCGCCAATGCGAAGGTCTCTTCGCTGATGATGGTCGGCACAGGGATTTCGATCCACTCTGTGCGAGGAAGCTCATGATTTGCGCTATTGCGAGGAGCGACGCCGCCGCGCAATCGCAACGGCCGCGTCACACGCATGCGCGGCGCGATCCGCGTCTTGCCAAAGCAGGCCGTTCCTTTATACGCGGGATTGCGCAGCATCGCCCAGACCGTCGAGCGCTCCCAGCGGCCTGTTTCTTTGGCTGTCGGAATCTGGCGCTCATTGAGCAGGCGCGTGATGGCGCCGATGCTGTGGCTTTTTGCGGTGTAAAGCTCGTAGACCCAGCGCACGATACCGGCCTGTCGCTCGTCGATCTCATAATAGGCGGCAGAGTGATCGGTCTTGCGCTTGTAGCGATAGCCAAACGGAGCGCCGGAAAGCACGCTCACTTGGCCTTGAAGGGCGCGATGGCGCTTCCCTCGCCGCGACCGTTCCAGGATTTGCGCGCGTTCATATTCGGCGATCATGCCCTGAAACTGCAGCAGCAGCTCGTCTTCCGGCGTCGCTGCCCGTCTCGAGCGAATGAACAAGACTTCGACGCCGGCGCGCGCGAACTCTTCGATAAGAAGGATTTGATGCGCATAGCGCCGGCTCAGCCGATCGGGAGCGTAGACGAGCACGGCCTGGATCCGCCCTTCTGCGGCGAGGTCGCGCAGTCGTTCAAGTCCGGGGCGCAACAAGCTCGCGCCGCTATAGCCGTCGTCTTCGATCACCCATTCCGCCGGCACGTCGCAGTTCTGCTCGCGCGCGAAAGCGATCAGCGCGCTCGTCTGACTGGCGATCGTGTTCTCCTCCTTCTGTTTGTCCGACGACACTCTGGCGTAAATCGCGGCGGTCTTCATCTTCGCCTCCCGTCACATCGGCGCCAGCGCGCGCGAAGCGCACCTGATCTGGAACGAGAATTTCGTAAACCTGTTCAAGTTTGACGGCGACGAGGCGATCGAACGCAAATTCGAGTCGAACGTCGCGTTTTTTTCGCCGCTCAGCCATCTTCGCGGACAGACGCGAGATAAGCGGCCACCGCTCGGCGCATCACCTCGCTTGCCGAAAGCCTGGAAGCCGTCGCATGCGTCTGGAGTTTTTGGGCAAGATCGGCCGGCATCTTCAGGGAGAGCGTCACTGATGGCTGCGGCGCGGGAAGGAGCCGCTCCCTGCTTTTGGCCACTTCGAGATAGCGATAGGCCTGCCGCAGCGACAAGCCGCTTTCGCGCGACAGCACCAAGGCCGCCTCCGCCATGCCGATTTTCTTCGCGAGCAAGCGTCGCGCCGCCCTCAGCCGCTCGGCTTTCTGCGCTTGCGTCGATCGAATCATATGACATAACGGTATTACCTTTTGCGTCTCAAATCAACAACGGCTCTATCACGCCAGCCGACGATGACGCGTTCAAAGCGGAAGTTATCTTTTGCGTTCAGGGAGCCATCGGACCGCCCTGCGGCGTGCCCTCTTCCGTCGGACTGACCAGCCCTCCTTCCAACACACCCGCATTCAGGAAGGCGCGGATGAGCTTCAGGATGCGCTTGTCAGCAACCCGCTTGGCAACCAGTCCCATCAGGATGTCGTGGTTGACCCGGTCAAAGAACTTCTCCAGGTCGATGTCCACCACGATGCTGTGGCCGGCCGCAATGTACGCCTGCGCCCGTTCCACCGCCCGATGTGCCGAGCGCCCCGGCCGAAAGCCGAAGCTCGTCTCGGCGAACGTCCTATCCCAATCCGCCTGCAGCACCTGCATCACCGCCTGCTGGATCAAGCGGTCGAGCACCGTCGGAATGCCGAGCGGCCGCAGGCCGCCCGACGCCTTCGGTATCTCCACCCGCCGCACCGGCTGTGGCTTGTAGGTGCCGTCAAGCAACTGGGCTCGGATCGCAGGCCAGTGCTCCTTCAGGTGGGCTGACAGCTCGCCGACGGTCATCCCGTCGACGCCCGCCGCGCCCTTGTTGCGCTTTACTTGCGCCAACGCTGCCTTCAGATTCTCACTCTCGACAACGTCTTCCATCGACGGTCCTGCGACCGCCGGGCGTTCGAGACAGACTTCCGCCGCACGCGCTTCAGGCTCTCGGGCGCCGGCGCTTCGGGCTTCACCCTCCGCTCCGGGGCTCAAGTTCAGCTCGACCTGATTCTTCTGCCGCATGGCTCGCACGAGATCGCCGCTCTACTGACCACTTCCACCGTTCAGGCCTTCAGCGGCGCGCTGCCGCCTACTACGCCCTCGGCTGACTTCTGCGCTGCGGTCAGGCCGTCTTGCGACGGTCTCAGTCTCGTTGCCGAGACACAGCGCAGACCTCCCGAGGTAAGACCGACCGCCTTCACCGCACGCCCGCCGAATTTACCACCCCGACCTTTGATGACCTTGGACTTCGCGATCAATTGCTCGCTCGTCCGGCCGGGTAGGCCTCGTTATCCGGTGTTTGTCCATCGGGCCGCGGCTTTGCTCCACGCTTTCTTCAGACCCCACCTCACGATGACGCCCTTGCGCTTCGCTAATCCTTCGCCGCCATCAGGCTGGATAGAGGACTTCCACCTCCAAGCTGTCGCTCATACTCGGCACACAACGAAAAACCCCGGCATGAAAGCCGGGGCCCCGTGATGCCACGGCGTACATCCGGCCGTGACGATCAGGCGACAGATTGCATTTGGTTCTTAAAGAAAATGTGACCTTTTGCGGCCGTCGCTCTTGAATGTCGCGCCAATCAATCGCGATCACACACTGTTCCATCCGCGCGTTCACCCTGTCCGGTATAAGATATCCGTGTCACGAAGGGTATTCGTGAGGTTACGTCGAGCCCGCCACCGACGCCGGCACGGCGTCACGTATGGAATCGTCCAGATGGCGATGCCTTCACCGACTTCGTACACAATATCTGCGGCCGTCTGCACGATTGCCGTCAGCACCACGGCGTTCATCCACTTCACGGGCTGACCGCGCCCTAGCCAACAGGGCAGATCTTGCCGCGGAGCTGCTAGCGTCACACCGAAGGGGCTGGACTGGATCAGGCACCCCGAGTGCTCGCGGTCCTCGTCTTTGAAGCTGGACTGAGAGCGACCTAAGCGTCGAGGCTCGACCGATCATCGCAGACAGGCAGGTTCGTGGCGGTCATTGTGAGGGGCATCGACCAAGCGGCGGCGGATCACAGACACGGCCAACGACTCTCGTGAGCGCGGCGTGTTGCCGAGGCTTGATCGCGGAAGCGGAGATTCGCAATCGCCGGGTCAGAGAGCCAATCACCATTGAGTTCGTTGGGCCGGGCTCTCGGTATAGCGCGACGATCTGGGTGGGAAGACGTATTGCCTCTCATATCGATGCTCCCGGGCGCGATCAGTTGCCTCATTTATTTTGCTCCTGGCCTGAGTTGAGGAGGAGGCCGGGTGCGGAGATGGCCGGGGTTTCGGAGCGCCCGGCCTCCTCCGCTGGCACCTCGCACGTCATTGGGGTGTTGTGACCTCATGCCCTGGCGGCATTTTTTCTGAAGCAAACAGCAGCGCATTCGCTTGCTCGCTGCGCCAGGATTTCAACCGACGTTGAAGGGTTCGAAGAAGCTTGTTCGGATAGTCTCCAGGATATTCCACCTGCAGGCGCGAGAGCAGTTCGCTGCCGGTCCGCCAAGGCTCGGCTTCAAACCATTTTCTCAAATCTGACGTTGCCCGGATAAGCGGATCGGGACGACGCCGGCCCCTTTTAGCCTTCACGATTGGCCGATCCGTCGGGCGCTTGGCGGCGTGCCGCGGGAGCATCGCAGCGACAGCCTGTCGGCAGCGTTCCGCAATCTGGCCGCCGACGCACGGGAGGATCTGACGCAGCGCTACGCCGGGCTGATGGGCCACTATGGCATGGCGCCAACGCGCAACAATGCGGGCATCGCACATGAGAACGGCTCGATCGAGAGCGGGGAACGCGTCTTCACGCACCAGAGCATAGCTCAACGGCTTTGGGACCAATATAGATGGGCCTCCCGCACGCGCCGTCGCCCCTACACTCTCAAACAACACTAAGAACCTTCTAGGCCGAACGAATCCGTTGGTCGGGCGGGCGGGCGGGCGAGTCTATTTGGTCGAAGAGACGTGGGAGCCGGGAGTGTCTGAAATCGTGACGCCAATCGGCCGTAAGCGGGCAATAGATTGGCTGAGCGCCAATCCGACCCGCCGTCGTGATGCGGCTGCCACTGATCGTAAGCGGGCCGAACGCCTTTTTAATGCGGCCTGATCGATCTGCAAAAGACCGAGGCTGAAATACTGGCAGGCTGAGCGGCGTTAAGTCGCTCAGTCTGGCCTATCAATTTAGGTAGGCCACGCACGGCGGCTTTCTCGCTAAACCGCACTTCAGCTCCCAGCGGATTAAGGTTCATGGGAAAGCAGGGTGTGGGTTAGCCTTTATGATCCGAGGGGCTAACTTCACGGGGCAGTGCGGATGCCGCAGGGATAGCGCCTCTATCTAAGCCCCCCAGCCGATAAAGGCGCCGAGTCGCATCCGCGCGGCTCTTGAGCCGACGAGGAAATCATGGCACCAAAGGCTAAGCCTTTAAGGCATTTGCGCGCGCGGGACATTGCTGAAGCGGTCCATTTCGCGACGCGAGTATCCTATAAAAGGTGGCCGACGGGCGTGTGGTTTGAGCTAAGAGATCGGATGGTCAGAACAGCCGACGGGCAATTCTATCTTATCGAAGATCACCCCATTAAGCTTGACGGCCATGAAGTCGCACGGCCTTACAGTCTAGCGAGCGTCTTTGCGTGGCTGCATGATTGCCCACAACAGATTGAGCTTTGAACGGCCCAAGCGGGCCGCTTTTCGTTTGTAAATTTTCCGCGCGGATCTTTGTCAGCTTTTGGAAAGCTAGCCCGAATACTCAGCCATTGAGCTTAGCGGCGCGTGGCAGGGACAGTGCGTGCCCCGGTGTACGCGAGGGGGCTAGAGCGCCGAGTCACGTCACCGCTAATCTCAATTGCAGCGCGGGCGCGGTAGGGACAACGCCCGATTCTTATCCTGACCTGGCGCCGAGCCGTGCCCGCGTTGCTTCCGGTCGCTGAGACTGATCGCCCAAGCGTCTGGCGGCAACCAGTCCTGGTAGTTGCGCCACGGGCTTTCCCGGACGATACTTTCCGCCGTCAGCTTCAGTCGCTTGACGCTGGCCATGTTGAAGTTGGCGGGGCGTGGTAGGGACAGCGCCTCTAATTCCAGCTCGGGCGCGGAGTCACGTTGCCGCTAACTTCTACCATAGGTCCAAATGGACGGTGATCATCAGCGTGACAGACCTTCGCCCGCAGAGCTGAGACGTTCGGAGCGGATACTACGCGCCGATCAGATCGCACCTCGGGGCCTCACTAAGGCCAACGCAGCCGCCTATTGCGGGTGCTCCAAGGACGCGTTCAACACGTGGATTAAGAAGGGCTTGGTACCGGAGGCTATCCCCGGCACTCAGCGTTGGGATCGCAAGGCGATTGATTGGTATCTGGACCGGGCGTCCGGTCTGCCTACCGGGGAGACCGCATCGAGCGATCCGCTCCCAGCCTGGCTGACCTCAGAACGGAAGGCTGGCAGATAGGAGCGTACACGTCCAACCTTTTCAAGTGACTCTCGGGAGGCGCTCTATCAAAATTATACTACTGATCAGCCGGATCGCCAATGAACTTTATCCTTGCGACAATTAGGGGCACTCAGGGAGTGAAAGCAAATTGTCCGGTTGAATGCCGTCGGCCTTCGTCTTGATGTACTTGTGCCCGTTGTGGACGGCCACAATCACATCGGCCGTGCGCTTTTCCTCGACATAGAACTCCCATACACCGTTTTCGATTTCTTTGATCGTGTGATCGACGGATTGCTTCCACCTAGACCCGTCCGGGTTTACTCCGCCAACGTTTTTGATTCGCTCGTGAGGGTTCTGCCTGTCAGTCTTGTTGATGCATTGAATTCGTATGCGGCTGGTCACTCGGGTCTCTCCCATCTGCAAGAAAAAAGAGCCTCAGTGTGGACCTCGGCCGTGGGTTAGTGTGCCGACCAATCCCAGTAGGTTGCCTTGCATCCTTCTCGGCGCCGAGTCGCGCCCCCATTGCCAGGCGACCGTGACTGTGATGCGGCAACCAGTTCTGGTAGTTGTGCCACGGCTTTTTGCGGTGGATGTATCCTACCGACAGCCTTCTTCCCTCCCGAAGCTGGCGGTGGAGTTAGCGGCGCGCGTGGTAGGGACAGCGCTTCTTCTTCTCTCAGATTGAGCGCCGAGCCACGTGGCCGCTAACTCCCAACCATGGGGCCAAAGGATGCATATATTCGAGCGGCACATCACGGCCCTACGGTCGCAAGCGCTTGAGGTGCTTACAGCCAATCAGGCCCGGGCGGCCGATCAGTCTTTGAGCCTGGCAGATCGCCAAGTCGCGACATTTGATGCCGAGGAGGCTCGGGCAGTGTTAGGCATCCTCGACAGCGTGAAGCCCAATCTTAGGCCGAACGACGCGCGGCGGATCGCTGCACGCATACGCGCGCTTCTAGAGTGGGAGGGTTGAGTGCCGCACGACTCTCTCGGGGACAAAGGCGGTCAGCCCCGGTCTTCGGCGACGGTCTGGTCAACAAGGCCTACTTAAACTCGTGAACATCAGCGGCGAAGGAGTTCGACTAGGCAGCTCTCCGGCAATTCATGTCCTGTAGGGTAGCCAAAGTCATTTCGATGAAACGTCAGCTTTCTTGACCAGCACTTTAACGTACGTATCCATCAAGTACACCGAGCGCCTGGCTGAGGCTGGCGTCGAGCCGTCTGTCAGCAGCGTCGGAGATTCCTATGACAACGCTCTTGCCGAAACCATCAACGGTCTCTACAAGGCCGAGGTGATCCATCGGCGCGGGCCATGGCGCAGCTTCGAGGCCGTCGAGTTCGCCACTCTCGAATGGGTCGACTGGTTCAACAACCGGCGGCTCCTGGAGCCCATCGGAAACATCCCGCCGGCCGAAGCCGAGCAACGCTACTACGCCATGCTGGAACAACCAGCCAAGGCGGCATAACTTAAACCAAATGGCCTCCGGCAAACCCGGGGCCGTTGACTATGATTGCCGGAAAGAGCTTCAGCGAGCCTGCGAACAAACCCCTTCGCCTTTTCCTTGGGTATCGTCGTGACGACGGACATGCGCCCGTGCGACTCTTGCTTGCGGGTGCTCAACTTGGGCGCCGCTCGAGCAGGATAGCGCCGATGAGACGCAACCTTCGCTTGCAGCATCGAGTGCAGGCCGCTTAAACTCTCGCCCCTGAGGAGCCCGACGCTCCTTTCGCCAGCCGCCTAATCAGTCGTCCGTTAAGAAGCCGGATTGATCGAGGCTGGCCGGGCGAGCGTGCGCCATAGCTGGGCCAGGAACAGGCACAAGAGATATCTCAGCCAGGCGAGGATGCGGCGGAAGTTGTGTCCGACGGCTGAGAGGACGACGTTGGCGGCATCGCCGGCGCGGCCTTTGAGGTAGCAGCGCCCGAGGTGGCCTTCCGCCTTCAGGTGTCCGATGATGGGCTCGATGGCGGAGCGGCGGCGCAGCTCGCGCTTGATGACACCGAAAACGCCGCGCTTCTGGCCGGAGATGAAGACGCGACGGGGATTTTGTGCGTCGTGGCCGCGGTATCCCTTGTCGACATAGGCCCGCTCGATCGGACAGCCGGTGAGTGTCTCGGTGCGGTCAATGACGTCCCGCAAGGTGTGACCGTCGTAGGGGTTGTCGGGCAGTGCGCTGGCGTGCAGCACGAACAGGCCACCGGGAGCCCGGCGGTTGTTGGTGACGATGGAGGCCTTCACGCCGAACTCGTAAGGCGCGCTGGCCTTGCCCTTGCCGATGCACTCCACTTCCGGGGCATGGAAGGAATAGAGCTTCCAGCCGCGCTGGCGCTGCTGCTGCGAGCGGATCTGCGTGGCCCGGCCGAGCGGGAGGGCGAACGCCTGCTCCAGTGCTGGCTGGCCTTCGATCTTGCGGCGGATGTCGCGGATGATCCGGCCCAGCCGGCTACGCAGGATACGCAACTGCCGCTGATGCCGCCTGAACTGTTTGGCATGGGCGTAGCGGCCGGCCATCATCGCGGCGGCCTTGGCGATGCGAGCATAGGATTGCCGCAGCCTGACGCCGTGCCTGATCGCCAGGCGGTTGAGCCCCTTGATGGCCGCATGCAGCAGCTTGGCATCGGTCGGAAAGGTGATGGCCTTCGGCTGCACCGTGGTGTCGACCGTAACCCGCTTGAGGTCCTGGCTGCGTAATGCACCGGCCTCGTGCGCTACCCGCAAGCTCTCGGCCAGCAGCAACTCCAGCTTGTCGCCAAGCCGCTTGCGCCAATGGCTCAGGTCCGAGCGCTCGTGCGGGAACGTGTGCTGAAAGAACTCTTCCCCGGTGAAGAACTGGAAGTATGGGTCATGGACCCAGCGCTCGCACACCTCCTCATCGGACAGCCCGTAAATGTGCTTGAGCAACAGCAGACCGATCATGAAGCGCGTCTCGATCCCGGGCCTGCCGTTCTCGCTGTAGAGCGGCGCGATCTCGCCGTCGATCCAGTCCCAATCGACCTTGCCGGCGAGCAGAACCAGCTCGTGCTTCATATTGATGATCTGGTCGAGCCGAGCCCGGAACAGATCGTTCGATCCCGTCGTCTTGTGCTTCTTCGGCCGCATCGTTCCCTCCGATGCAGACAAGGAATCATGCTTCCCGCTTCGAGGGAATCCACGAAAACCAAATCGCAAGGTTCTGACGCCCAAAGCATCAAAACCTTGCAATCTGGAAATGCCCCTTAGCCCAAATCGAGATTCCCGATCAGTGGCTTAGTCCTTCTTCACGGACGACTAATCAGCCTCAAATCATTTGACAACGGACAACGGTTGCCCCGCTTGTGCGGTGCCATCAACCGGTCGGCCCTCTGCTGAGATGTTTCGTTGTCGTGCAGAACTTCGAGACTACAGACGCGAGCGATCGCCACGACGCGGCGCGAGATTCGCTGATGGTTCATGGATTTTGCTTTTAGCTCTGATGCCGGTAGCGGACTGGCTGCCGGGGTTCAGAAACCGTAATCGTGACCGGCCAATGTGCTTTTGGGGTGCCCTTGGACACGGGCGCACCGTCCCCGCCGAACGGGGCTGTTAGCACGCTGGCCCATTGATGGCCACTGATGCTGTCTTCGGTTTCTGAGACCCAAGCCTATGGTCGCACACAACCTAGACGGTTGCAATGTTAATATTCTACTCTAGGCGCGACGAAACCGCGCGCTTCCGTTGCAAGGCTCGACGCTGAAAGAACTTGGCCTTCCATTTGTAGATGCTGGCGTCGCTGACGCCGCCGATCTTGTTGACCTGCGACGAACGCCTTGTTCCCCACGCAGACCAAGGGCACGCCCGCTGCAGAACCTGGCACGGCAGCGCTCGACAGGGCCGGCCTCAGAAGCGCGGTCGGAAAGTGGATAAGTGTTCGGTGTGAGATTCCGCCCTGCTGATGCCACGCGCTTTGGTGTTGCGGGGCGGGCGTGGCGGGAAAGGTCGGCGCCGATCTCATGTGGTCAGCGATTAGCTGGCTGGTGGGGGTATGGGTCGTGGCCATATGTCCACTCGATTCTAAATTGGTGGTTTCCCTTTGAACGAGAACCTGAGCGACGTGCCCTGCCGCGGCGTCGACGGCGACGCGGTCGCCTCTTCCTCAGTGGCGTAGGGGCCGGAGTACTCAAAATTGAGCGCAACCTTCCACCGGCCTTTATGGCGCGACACGAAGTATTGAACGCCAGCCATAAAGCTTGCTCCGGCCTCGCCCCTGTGATCGACAGATGGCCTTACTCTGCAAATCTGCCGCGGTCGCCTCAACTACCGAATTTGGTGGGCTCGGAAGGAGCAGCGCCTTGTAGTGATAGGGCTGGACTGTTGCTGTGACCGGGGAGACCAACTGCCGGGCCTTGGTCGCTTCCCTTATTCACGAGCGATCGCGGCTGCAATCGGCGAGATCGAGTGTCGAGAGCGAGATGTCGCCTAGCTGCTAGCCAGTCTTTTCTCTCTCGTTAGAGTCAAAGGCTGGATTGATGACGGATTGGGAGACGATCCACTTTTCCATTATGACCGTGATCCCAAGCTCTTGTTCCGTCTCAGCCCTCGGGAAAACATGCGTTCGATCGTCAAACTCGTCAGGGTCCCTCACGGTAGCAGCACGATTTGAGCCGAACCGCGTTGCCGCGCCCTTTCTATTGCCCCCCTGCACGCCCTGGGGAACGTCATTGGGATCTCCGTTCTTAATTAATAGTCTTTGACTGCAATACTGGGCGATATGATCCGGAAGCGCCGATAGCGGCGCCCGCTTGGCTTCTTCCCGTACTCGCGCTCCCACGTCGAAGTGTCAATCCGCACATCCGTCATGTTCGCTGATCGCCTCAAAGATTACAACCTTGCCCTAGCGACCGTGCTTCAGAGCGTCAATTCCTTCGAGCTGGTCGGGGTTGGGCTCGTCCTTGATGTTCCAACGGATATCGCAAGCCGCCGAATCTTCTCCAATCGAACAAGCGCCTCTTGGAGTAACGAGGCTCGGAATTTGCAAGTCGTCGGCGCGGGGTGGCGCTGCTCAGCCGTCCTTCGGAAATCCCTCCGTTCAATGCAGAAACACCATAGCGGCGGCACGCCTGACAGCTCTTTATTTCCGTCAGCTACAAATTCTTGTAGTTGACCCGCGCGGTGTCCTCCGGGCTGAATCGCGATCAACCCCACAGGAGAGCAAAGCTATGTCTCCACTAGAAGCAATCACCCGTTGGCTGGACTCACAAGATTTGGGCATGCAACTTGAGATCGCCGGTTTCGCGACATTCTTGGTTTTCGGGGATGATGACACTTTCACGCTCGGCGACTCGGAGCAGCTCGAGTCTCTTTACCGATGGTTGAACGAGCCAAGCTTGGCATCGGGCATCGCCGCCGAACGTGCCCTGACCTTTCGAGTGTACTTCGCTTCCTTGGCCGAGGATAGATCGACGGGCGCCGGATGGAAGCGAACCGAAGTGTTGGTGCGGAGAATTCTGAAAGACGCTACGCGAGACGGGAGGTTTGCCGCTGCCCGCAAGGCGCAAAGGATGCTTGAGCTCTTGCCCGCCCGAAAAGAGAGCTGGAATCAGGTCGTGAGATCCTGGAATGAATTGGCCGCGACGTATCTAACACACGAGGCTCTCAGTAGTTGGAGCGCCGCCGAGAAGCTCCGAGGCCTGAGGGCGATTTCAAGCACCAGCGTTCCTGTTGCTGGGCTTGGGTCGCCTCATCGAGGCGCTGCTTAATTCTGGTAAAGCCGCAATTCCCCTGTGCTGCGGGGCGAGCGTCTGCATGCACCTGTCGGATCCATGGCGGCCACGCTAGCCGCTTAAAAGCATGACAGCGCATTGAAACTGACCGTCAGGGCCACCGGAGGATATCTCCACCCGACCGGCGGCCCACTTGCGATGCTGTAGCACAAGAGCCGAAACCGGCATCTCAATGGCAGGCACGGCTTCGCGCTTTTCTTCGAACATATGCCAATGCCAGCGGGCCTAACACATCGAGATGAACGAAAGTCTCCGGATAGGCTATATCGTTTCGGTAGCTTCATTGCTCGAGAGCCGCTCAGGCCGATGTTCAGGGCCGTAAAAGGTGGTACGTCCGCCTGCCTTCGGCGCAGACGTGGCTGCTGCTCGACATGATGTCGCGGCGGCGTCAGTGCCGCTGCGAACGAAAACCGACAAATATCGGACAAAATCCGCAATTGGTGACGAAAAGTCCGGATTGGCTATATAATATGAGATCGTTGGATGGGGGAGCCCGATGTCGATCTATAACCCTTTGAGAGACAAGCTGGTCGCAAACAGCTCTGCCTCGCTCAAGATGACCTTTGCCGACATCGAGATGCTTATCGGTCGCTCCCTCCCGAAATCAGCGTATGAATATGATGCGTGGTGGGCCAACGAAGACCCCGTCAAAACAAATCACAGTCACAGCCTTGCGTGGACAGTTCCGGGGTATCAAGCCGAACCAAATCGATTGCAGCGGACAGTAACATTTCGGCGCAGGGGGTAGCATTTTCCGCAAAAGCGAATGCCTTGAACCTGGTTCGCTAATTCGACAATCGAGGATGCGTCGTGAATGAAAATGATCACGCGACACGACTAAGCCCGTATCGACAAGACATGATATTTCTTATCGCAGTAGCCTCTCCCTCCGTTGGCAGCAAGCAAGGGGCGGCCGGGCGCCGATACGCGTGCCGAGCTCGATCTTGGCGTCCCTCATCTCCGCCAGCAGAGCCACGGGATCGAGCGTGCGATAGCTCTCGAAGGCGCCGTTCGTTTGACGCCTTTGCTCAGCTTCGGATGCGCGAGAGCGCACTCAGGGATCATCGCCGCTTCGAGTTTGGGACGGAGCGGATCGGCGACCTTGCCGAACTGCGCCGTTGCAGCTTCTGCATCGAACTCGGTGACGATGAAGGCGAAGACGACACGGCGCCCGGTCTTCCAGCAACCGGCTCACGTGGCTGTTGGAGATGGGTGCCGTAGTCGGCCGCTCCGAGCGCAGTCGTTCAATACCGAACTCGGCTGGGAGTTCTGTGAGAGCTCCTGGAATAGCCAGTTCTCGGGATGTCGCTCGGCCTGTTTCGCGGCTCAAATTTCATGTATCGAAGAGGGTACTGGCCGTGATCGAGAAGGCCAGCCGCAGCAAGAAATTCTGGACTCTTAACTCGATGCGGCGCCGAGCCTTATCGCCGGCCCCTACACACGCCTCCGTCTTACTGCGGATGCATCGTCCGCCCGGAACGAAATGGATTGAATGCGGCTCGTCCGTCGAAGCTTCGCCGTAAGCGGGAACACTTGCATCCAATGGCCGACGAACGGTCGATACGGGCGGAACGAGGACACGCGGAGCAGCTGCAATCAGGAAACTGACTCGCTGTCGATGCGCTGACTCTTGTCATGCTGATGTGCTCGAAGCCGCGCAGGACGGGTAACCGCGATTAGACATTTTCGGGTCAAGCCACTTAATCAACAGTCGGCGGACAGCATCCGCGACCGACCCGACATGCACTTTGCCCATCGACCGGCCGCTCAGGCGGCGCTTGCGACCCCGTCAACTACCAACCCTTGCAGTTGATGGAGGTGGCGGAAACGTGGCAATCGTCGTCAATATCCCGTCGGGGGCGTCGAATTCGAAACTGGGATTCAGAAGAATAAAAAAATTGCTAGCGGGCACGGTAGCCCTCAACACGCTGGCTGCTCCTGCCTCTGCCGTTGATCCGGCCGCGCGGCCTTACTTCAAAGCGCCTCCGGCGGTCATTCCGATCTATGATTGGAGCGGCTTCTACGTCGGCAGTGCTGGGACGTGGTCAACGCCGGCGGCGTGGTCGTCGCTCCGCCCGTTGGCATGGGGCGCCATCATGCGACGGGAGGCACGGTGGGCGGTCACATCGGCTACCGCTGGCAAATAGCGAACTCGGTGTTCGGTCTGGAGACGCAGGGCAATTGGGCCGATTTCAAGGGCTCCAACGCGAACCTTGCTTTCGCAGGCGTCCGGGATGACTCCACGCTTGATGCATTCGGCCTGTTCACGGGCCAAGTCGGCTATGCTTGGAATAACGTGCTGCTCTATGTAAGAGGTGGGGCTGCAGTCGTCCGTGACAAATACCGGGTCTCCGATTTTGCGACCGGGCTCACTATCGACAACGGCAGCGAAACTCGTTGGGGCGGCACGGTAGGGGCGGGCCTTGAATTTGGCTTTGCTCCGAACTGGTCCATCGGCGTTGAATACGACCACCTGTTCATGGGTCGTCGGGATGTGGATTTCTTTTTTTCACCCGGACTCGTGGGTGTTCCGGTGGGCACTTTTGCAGGGACTGCCCGTATCGGTCAGGACGTCGATATCGGCTTGGTCCGTGTGAACTACCGGTGGGGTGGCGTGATCGCCACGACCTATTGATCGATCTTCGCCAAAATGGCGCGGGTTCGCACCAATATCCTGAGCCGCATCGCGGCATAGAAACCTTGGCAACAGGGACTCGCATCAATAGCGCTATCGGCTTCTTGTCGGTACATCGGCTCGAGCTGGTTAGGCGTGGTTCAAAGGAATCTGGCTGATCTGGTTATGACGCAGCGCCACGGCGAGATCGCGGCGAACTCAAGCGTGCTGCCGTGGTCGAACGCCAGCCGCTTAGTGGCTGGCTGCGCCGATTTCCCGGCCCCGTGCCTCCACCTGCATCACCGTCGGCTTTCCGGCCGTCGGAGAATGATGAGGCAAAAAATAGTTTTGTCGACCGTCGTAGTTAACCCGGCCCTCGCTTAGGGAGACACAGGTCATCGATTACAATCGTTCCGGTCGGCCGCAGCACGCTCATCGCACAGGCAGCGCACTGAAATGCGAGCCGAGGTGCGAGCCGGGCGCACCTTCGTGCTACGACTTGGTCGACCAGGTCGAGGCCGCACTGGCCACCTCGGACGAAAGGCCGACGAGCGGTCGAAGCGGCGCTCGTGCGAGGGTGGGACATAACGTCGACGACGTGATGGCTTGCGTCATCGTCGCTGCCGATCTCTGCGCCCGATCAGCCTGCCGAACCCCCGCTGGCGCGGATCAATTGGGAGCGCCTCGGAGAGCGGATGCAAAATCTCGAGAGGTGGATCGGCAGCGCTGAAGCGGAACTCTTGTGTTAGGACAGAAACGCGGCTGTCATCCGAGCCGCATTGCCAGCGTCTGCTCGTAGTAGATCACCTCCGCGAAGCCACGGCCGAGGAAGACCGCCAGTGGGTCGGCGACGAAATCAAACGCGAAGGGGGATGAAGAACAAATCGGTTTGCCTGATCCGACCGGGCTGCAATGAAGATGACCCCCTTTGACAGGGTTGCCCCTCTTTACAACTTCCGATTGCGTGATAGTAATCCCCTCTAGCCCTAAGAGGGGGGCGGCCGTGGCGATCATCGAGAACATTCGTCTGCTCAAGGGCGTAGCCGTGTTGCGCTGATTGACTTCATGAAGGTGGTTGACGAGACCCACCTCACCGACCTGCGGAAATACTGTAAACCCTAGCCGCCATCAGCAATGGAGCGCATGTACCGGCTTAACCCAACAAACCATCTGTGTGTCCGGCTTTGTCGCGCTGCAATCAAGACGCCACGATGAGGAGGTCCGGTTCTATGCCTTTGTCATGCTGGCGGGTGACGGCGACGACTATCGGCGCCTGCCGCTGTCAATGCCGCTAGCATGAATAAAATGGGCTAGATACGGCCGAAAGTCGCCCACACCCCGTCTTCTCCGTCCCAGCTGCCGCGGCTCGCCGCCTTGGAGTACTCCGTGGCGCGCTGCTCGAAGAAATTGGCGTGCTCGACGCCATTGAGAATCTCGACGAGCCACGGCAGCGGATGCGCCTTGAGCTGGGTGAACCCGCCCTCCTTCGCCTCGAAGAAGCCGAAGACCGGGGCAATCCGGAGTTGGGCCAGTCGCCAGTCGGCGACGTAGCGGACGTAGGCGTGGATATGCTCAGGCAGCATCCCCTCGATCTTGCCAAGGCCGAAGGCGAGCTCGACGAAGTTCTCCTCCAGCTTCACCATGGTCTTGGCTACGTCGACAATGTCGTCGCGGACGGGGCGCGTCACCGCGCCGGTTTCGCGGTGCCATTCGTGAAATAGCTTGATGATGCCCTCGCAGTGGAGACTCTCGTCGCGCACTGACCAGCTTACGATCTGTCCCATGCCGTTCATTTTGTTGTGGCGTGGGAAGTTGAGCAGCATGGCGAAGCTGGCGAACAAGGCCATGCCTTCGGTGAAGGCGCCGAACATCGCCAGGGTACGGGCGACATCCGCCACGCTGTCGACGCCGAACTCGTGCATGTAGTCCGCCTTGGCGCGCATCTGCGCATAGCCGCGGAATGCCTCGAACTCGGTCTTAGGCATACCGAGCGTCTTGAGTAGCAGGGCATAGGCGTCGATATGAACCGTCTCCATGTTAGTGAAAGCGGCCATCATCATCTGGACGGTGAGTGGCTGGAAGATCGGAATGTACCGCTTGAAATAGTTGTCGCCGACCTCGATGTCCGACTGAGTGAAGAAACGGAAGATCTGGGTGAGCAGCGCGCGCTCGCTGTCGGTGACGCGGCCCGAAGCCCAGTCGTTGAGGTCGGCGCCGAGCGGCACCTCCTCGCCCATCCAGTGGGTCTGCTGCTGGCGCTTCCAGAACTCGTAAGCCCAGGCATAGCGATCGACGTCGTAGCTGCCGGTCGAGTCAAGGAGGCCGACGCGTCCCTTGCCGATCAACGTGCGCGGATCGGCGCGCGATAGATCGATCACTGACATGCGAGGCACTCCTCATAGTCGGTGCGCTGCCGCGCCGGCTGCTGCGTCGGCGTTGCATCCCCGGCAATCTTGCCGGCGAACGCCGCGCGCGAGATCGACTTTGATCGACAGTAGTAGAGGCTCTTCACCCCACGCTTCCACGCCGTCCAGTGCAGCATGTGGAGGTCCCACTTATCGACGTCGGCCGGCAGATAGAGGTTGATCGACTGGCTCTGGCAAATCAACGCGGCGCGGTCGGCGGCAAGCTCGACGATCCAGCGCTGGTCGATCTCGAAGGCGGTGCGAAAGATCGCTTTCTCGTGCTCCGACAGGACGTCGAGATGGGCGACCGATCCGTCGTGCGCGATGATCGACTCCCAGGTCGCCGAGGTGTCGGCGCCTTTCGCGGCCAGCACCTTAGCGAGGTGCGGATTGCGCACCGAGATGGCGCCGGATAGCGTCTTGTGGGTGTAGATGTTGGCCGGGATCGGCTCAGTGCAGGCGCTGGTGCCCCCGCAGATGATGCTGATCGAGGCGGTCGGCGCGATTGCGATCTTGTGGCTGAAGCGCGCCATCACGCCGCGTTCCAGGGCATCCGGGCACGGGCCACGCTCGCGAGCGAGCGCCACGGATGCGGCGTCGGCTTCGCGACGGAGTTTTCGGAACATGTTCAGATTGAATGACTTGGCCAAGGTACCCTCCATTGGAATGCCCTTGGCCTGGAGAAACGAGTGGAAGCCCATGACGCCGAGGCCAACGGAGCGCTCGCGCAGGGCGGCGTAGCGGGCACGCTTCATTCCGTCCGGCGCCACCGTGATGAAGTGCGTGAGCACGTTGTCTAGGAAGCGCATGACGTCCTCTATGAAGCCGGGCTCCTCATTCCACTGGTCCCAGGTCTCGAGGTTGAGCGACGACAGGCAGCAAACCGCGGTGCGCTCCTCGCCGCGATGATCGATGCCGGTCGACAGGGTAATCTCGCTGCACAGGTTGGAGGTCGAGACCTCGAGGCCGAGCTCGCGCTGGTGCTTGGGGAGCGCACGGTTCACGGTGTCGATGAACAAGAGATAAGGCTCGCCGGTCTGCAGCCGGTTCTCAAGGATGCGTTGCCACAGCTGGCGGGCGTCGATCTCGCGGACGACCTCGTTAGTCTTCGGGCTGCGCAGAGCGAATGCGGTGCCGGCGCCCACGGCACACATGAACTCGTCGGTGACGTTGATGCCGTGATGTAGGTTGAGGCTCTTGCGGTTGAAGTCACCAGACGCCTTGCGGATCTCGAGGAACTCCTCGATCTCGGGATGGTGGATATCGAGATAGACCGCCGCCGAGCCGCGCCGCAACGAGCCCTGGCTGATCGCCAGCGTGAGGCCGTCCGTGACGTGGATGAACGGGATGATGCCCGAGGTGACGCCGCCCCTCGCCTTCTCGCCGATTGAGCGAACATTACCCCAGTAGGTGCCGATGCCGCCGCCATTGGAAGCAAGCCAGACGTTCTCGTTCCAGGTGCCGACGATGCCTTCGAGCGAGTCCGACACTGAGTTAAGGAAGCACGAGATCGGAAGGCCGCGCGTCGTGCCGCCGTTGGAGAGCACCGGTGTGGCCGGCATGAACCACAGCCGAGACATCGCATCATATAGACGTTGGGCATGCGCAACATTGTCCGCGAAGGCGCAAGACACTCGGGCGAACATGTCCTGGAGGCCTTCGCCGGCGAGCAGATAGCGGTCGGTCAGCGTCAGCCTACCAAACGAGGTCAGCAGGTCGTCGCGCGACCGATCGAGCGAAAGGTCAGACGGAGTTGGCGATCGCGCGGGGGGCCTCGGCAGGGGAGCCGGCAATGCTGGGGGCTGCACAAGACACAGTTCAGGTGTGGTAGGCTTTGCCTGCGCTGAGGGCTGCCGCACACTCGGCAGCTCAATGAGATGACCATACTGATCGAAATCGTAAGACGCCGACATCGGCAACCCCGTGATATTTGGGGGCTGGGACCGTGCGGACGACTTGCGAGGGGACCGGGCAAATGTCCCCGGCTGCAAGCGACCCACCGGGCACCCCGCCCGAGGACATGGGTTCTGTCGCGGTAGGTTTCCTGGCTCGCGGGTCGCTGCGGCTGTCGGCCTTCCCAGCGCTGTCGCGCTAATGCCTCGGAATAGCCGCTGCCGACACAATGGGTTCCCCCCTAACACCGTGCCACCATATATGCGAATTTAAAACCACTACGACACCACATATAGAAGCCTTTGCCCAGACTCGTCAAGACGGCACAGTCAAGTTAACCAGTTGGAGCAGCCCCGAGGTCGAGGTTCGAAATTCGCCGAGCGCCTGTCCTGAGAGCCTCACTCAAAAAACATAGATGTCTCAAGGCCTGGCCAATCGGCGAGTTAGGAGCCTCAGATGGGCGACGAGCGGCCAGGCGAGCTCGGTAGCGGCGGAACCTTCGAAGTCTTTGCAGAGATGCCCACATCTGCCGAGCCACGCAAAGGTGCGCTCGACGACCCAGCGCCTGCGATCGGCCAAGATGTGCTCAAACCTTTGGAAGTGGCGTCGCAAATTCTCCAACAGGGGAACAGCAACCCTGGACATCCTGAATGTTGGCATCGATCGGTTCGCGGTCCGCGAATTGAGTTGGGCCGGATCGGGTTTCGGTAGCCATACGCGTCTCGCCATTCATCGCTTTCTGTGGCCTTAGGGTCTGTACCTAAATAGCGCCACGTGATTCTCTTGCCTACGTGTTGATTCGGGGGCGAGAGAATGCGCGCTGGTTTGTTTTGGCTGAACGACAGGCAATGGGCGCGTATCGAACCGCATCTGCCGAGGGGACTGACGGGGCCGGATCGGGACGACGACCGACGCATCGTCAGCGGCATCATTCACATGCTGCAATCGGGTGCACGATGGCGTGATTGTCCACGTGAATACGGCCCTTACACGACGATCTACAATCGCTTCAATCGCTGGGCCAAGCGAGGACGATGGTGCGCAATCTTCGAAGCGCTGGCCAAGCCTGGCGAAGACGGCGTCGTACTGTCGCTCGACTCGACCTCGATTAAAGCTCACCGGTGTGCCTCCGGCGGAAAAGGGGGGAGCACAATCAAGCAATCGGCCGCTCGCGCGGAGGCCGCACGACAAAAATCCATGCGCTGAGCGATCCGCTCTGCCGGCCGGTCGTCCTGCATCTGACTCCAGGCCAGGATGCCGATATCGCTGCGGCTCCCGATGTCCTGGCGCTCGCGCCACCCATGAGCGTGCTCCTCGCCGACAAAGGGTATGATGGCGACAAGCTTCGCGGCGAAATCATTCGTCGTGGCGCCAAGCCCGTAATCCCCAATAAATCTAACCGTGTCGTCATCCATCGCTTCAACAAACGCGCCTACAAAGGACGAAATGTCATCGAACGCTGCTTTTGCAGGCTCAAGGACTTCCGGCGCATCGCCACGCGATATGACAAGCTCGCCCGTAATTTTTTGGCCGCTGTTCATCTCGCCGCTCTCGTCGCATATTGGCTCAATTGAGTCTGGACCCTAGATCAAAAATTGTCTGGAGCCCGACCGCAAATCGATGCAGCCGCCCGTGGCAATATCCCAGCTTAGTGGATTTGACCCCGCCAGCTCTCACATCAGACGTGCCAACTTTGCCGAAGAGACGATTGGTATGCTTTTCGCAGGCCCGGCGAGCCGCCTCACGTGCTCAGTTGTCTGGCCGCGAACATAAGCCGTCCTGACCGAACGCGGTCATGTCAGGTTATTGGCAATCAATCCTAACGGGATGAGGCGGAGCTATGCTTGAGTCTGGGTGACGAGCCGATCCGGCGGCGCGGCCTTGCTGGGTCGGAATGAAGCCGTTCGCAACATTGGCGTGAGCGGCGGCGAAGAACCGTGTTGTATCTCACCAACGACCTTGAAGCCGTGACGTTGGTAAAAGGGAATGTTTTCAGGGTTCGAACTTTCGAGGTAGGCAACAATGCCGTCCTCATCGCATCGTTGAAGGGCGTAGTTCATCAGCAACGTGCCAAGCCCTTTTCCGACCCAGTTCGGATCGACGGCAATGAGTGGCAGATACCAATGTGGCTCGTGGGGACGATGTTCGGCCATTCTCCGCCGCAAGTGTGCCATATCCTCGGTAATCTCCGGGCGCAGGGATAGCGCCATGATTGCATCCAATGCCTCCTCATCTTGCTGCACGTTGGGAGGCAGCCACAGGGCCGCGCCACGAATCTCTCCCGCGACGTAGGCTGTGCCATGTGCAAATGCTCGGCCCCCACAGGCGTCAATGAACTGAGGCATGCTTCTAAGGTATTGCCTTGGGTCAGGCCAGCTCCAACGCATCAACGGATCCGCGGCAAAGCCGAGCACAATTGTCCAGACAGTGCTTGCACGAATGTTTGCGTTCGCAGATCTGATATCTGATTCTTCTGTCATGAAGTCGTTTCGGGGCTCTGTTTTGGCATTGGCCTTCCAAGGAGGAGCATGGCATCGACACATCTGACGGTGAGCGGAATGGATGCACCGACGGGGACTCGCCGGGTGCATTTGGTTTCCCTTCCGAGATCTCCGCCTGTCTCAGACGGCTGACTTTGACGGCCACTTCGGACGAAGGCTCCTTGGTAGGCAATGCTTGGATCTACATATTCCTGGCGGGCTTCTGCGCTTCCACGCCCTATCTGGAACCCGCCCCGCCCTTCCCAAGGAAGCTCCGACGTTCTCAAGGTCGACACGGTTCGGCAGCCTGCAACCGTCCGCGAAGGGAATGACATGAGGACGCCTTTGATATTGCAAGTGCGAAGAAGTCAGGGCATGGCGAACATCGGGCGATGGCTGCCTGAACCGGGCTCCGGCACGAGCAAACAGCCAGCCAAGTGTCGCGCGTCGAGGTCCAGACTAGGCAAGGAATCATCACCTCGTCTCGTATTGAGCGGTTCTCGTAAGTTTCTTGGTCAAAACACATGCTAAGTGCGAAACCTCCATTGCCAACGTCGTGTCCGCGGTCACCGGCAGAGAGAGCTTTCGTCTGCGAGACTCATATGCGTAGTACAGCGGCTTTCCAATTATCGCATGTTGTCCGCGCTCCTTGATGTTCTTGTCTCGGCGCATCATCGCCGCGATTCGCGATTGTCGGATCAAGGCAACGGGACTGGATACCACGACGCTGCCGCCGTCGACCTACTGAACAACGCAACTTGGGATCGCGCGAGAGCTTTCGTGCATTGATTGATCGTCAGGCGTGTCGATCGCTCGCACAACGGCGTTAGCTCTATCGAGCGAAAACGTTGCTGTCGTGCCCTCGTCGTACTTGACGCCCAGGTCAGTTGTATCCGCCGCGATCCTTGCCATAGTGGGAAAGACAGCAGGCTGACGTAGTTGCGTGAGTAACTCTCGTAAAAGAGGTTTTTGGCCACAAGCGTTGATGGCTTCGTAGGACTTGTTCCAACTCACTCCCTGATCGGAACGGTTTGGAAGATTTCTTGGCGCTGGTATGCTTGCCACACCAGGTCCGAGATCCACGTGGTGAGTCATGTTGTTTCGTTCTGTCTTGGAAAACTGTAGTCGTCGGGGCAGCATATCAGAAGGCAATGTAGCGAAGACCTCCCCAGAATAGGTAGGGATCTATCCGCCCTTGATGCTGAGTTGGCCCGGGTTCAACCTTGAGCATAGTCTGTCGAACGCCATCCGGAACTGCCCCCTTTTCGTCATGAAGAACTGCCCCCACCATCGGACGTTTGATGGTCGCTTCCGCCGGTGACGGGACGGAGGGAGGCGGAGCCGACCGGACGGCCGTCACCGGCGGTCGGCGGTTTGATGAAGCCACTCTTGGCGCGGAGTCGGTAGCTGTCGCCGCGGATCGTCAGCACGTGGCGGTGGTGCAGGAGCCGGTCGAGGATCGCGGCAAGAAGACGCGCCTCCAGTAGACGATCCACCGGAAGCGGCGGATCTGCTTTGAGGCCGTCGTCTACGTTCGCCAGTCGACGGCAGACCAGGTCATCAACAACCGCGAGAGCGAGCGCCGCTAGTACGGCTTGGCCGACCTTGCCCGGCAGCTGGGCTGGAGCGAGGTGGCCGCAATCGACGACGAACTCGGTCGCTCTGGTGGCGGCACCGCGCGTCCCGGTTTCGAGAAGCTGCTCGCCGCCATTTGCGAAGGGCAAGTTGGCGCTGTGGTCTCGAGTGAGGCCTCTCGGCTGGCGCGCAACGGCAGGATTGGCATACGCTCCTGGAGTTCTACGGGCTCGTTGGAACACTGATCGTCGATGAGGATGGCGTCGACGATCCTCGCCATCCCAACGATCGCCTTCTGCTGGCATGAAAGGCACGATGAGCGAGATGGAGCTGTCTATCGTTCGGCAACGCTCGCTTGAAGCCTTGGAGCAGAAGGCACGCAGGGGTGAGCTCTTCCTCAACGTCGCCATCGGCTATCTCAAGGTCTCCAACGATCGGATCGACAAGGACCCTGATCGGCGCATTCAGGAGGCGCTCGCACTCGTGTTCACCAAGTTTGCCGAGATGCAGACACCGCGCCAGGTCCACCTCTGCTTACGGCAGGAGCGAATCACTTTGCCCGGGGGGCGGCCATGGCCCCGAGGGCCGCCACGTCGAATGGAAGTTACCAGTGTACAATACGATCTACCACATCCTGACCAATCCCGCCTATGCTGGCGCCTATGTCTTCGGGCGCTCGGGCAGTCGGGTGACGATCGAGGCCGGCCGCAAGAGGATCGTGCGGGGCTTCCGGCGCGAGCGCAACGACTGGGAGGTTTTGATCAAGGACCACCATGAGGGCTACATTACGTGGGCGGAGTTCGAGAAGAATCAGGGCCTGATCACCGACAACGCCAACGAAACGCTTCATGAGTCGAGGCTCGGTTCGCAGCGGCGAAGGCCGGCTCGCGGGTTCTTCGTTGCGGCCACTGCGGCCGCAAACTTCACGTTACCTACAGCGGTACGCACAGTACTGTCGGGCGGTATCATTGCCGCGGTAGCCAGATCAACCATGGTGGAGACCCGTGCATCTCATTAGGCGGTCTGCGCGCGGATCGCGCGATCAGCGCGGAGGTCATCGCGCGGCTGCAGCCGCTGGGTATACAGGCAGCGCTGGCGGCCATGGAAGCGCGCGGCTGTGAACACGCCGACAAGCTGCGTCAGCTCGAGTTGACTCTGGAGCAGGCACGCTACGAGGCAACTCGCGCTCCTCGGCGATACGAGGCTGTCGATTCGGACAATCGCCTTGTTGCCGGCGAGCTGGAGCGGCGCTGGAACGAACGCCTGGTCGCTGTCCGCGAGCTTGAGGGCAAGCGCGACACGTTGTTGGCTACGCCGGAGATGACGTTGAGCGACATCGATCGCGATCGGTTACTTGCGCTTGATTCCGAACTCAAGAGAGCTTGGGAAAGTCCGGGTGCAACAGCTGCGACGCGCAACAGGATCATCCGAAGCTTCATCAATGAGATCGTTGTGCGCATGCGCGACGAGGTGCTGGACTTGATTGTCCACTGGCATGGCGGCGATCACACGGCATTGCAGGTGAGGAGGAACCGCACCGGCGAGCACCGCGGCGGATGTGGTCGATCTCGTTCGTGTCCTCGCGCGTCAGATGCCCGACAGCATCATCGCCGCGGTTCTCAACCGCGCCAGTAGGTCGACAGGGCGTGGCAACAGTTGGGCCCGCGTCCGCGTCCGCGTTCGCAGTCTGCGCAACCAACACGCCATCGCGGCCTACCGAGAGGACGAGCGCGCCCAGCTGCGTTGAAAGTCAGTCCTTCGACGGCTCGCCGTCTGATCGAAGAACAGAGCTTGCCTGCGCAGCAGCTGTGCAAAGGCGCACCGTGGATGGTCAAAGCGGTTGATCTGGAACATCCCCAAGTCAAGGGCGCGGCGGTTCCGGCGGCCATCGTCTGGCGATCCGGGTCAAAAAGAAACTCAACTCCAAGGGGGTAGCGAGGTGGGCAGCATGAACCTGACTCGAGCGCGCGAGCAGCAGCACGTTCTCGCCGTTGGCGATCCAACGTGACGGCGGCCAGGTCGCGGATCTGCTTCGGTCGATCGACGGCTGCGTCTATGATCCTTGCGCACGACCTCGCGCTCGCACAGTAGGATCAGCGTCTCACGCGCCGACAGGTTCACGCGCGCCGTCTCGTCGGGCAGGTTGTCGAGCTGGTCGCGGATGCCGGAGAGCTGCGAGCGCGCCAGCATGGCCCCCAGCCAATCGATTGGTGCTTCGGTGACCTTCTTTGTACGCACCATCAGAAGCTCCCTCCGATCGTAGCTTCGTATTCGGCAAGAGGACGTAACAACGAGGGCAGTGGTGAAGGCGCCGGCACTGTCGGTGTCGCGGTTGCTGGTTGGCAGACCGCGCCATCGCGACAGGCAACCCCGTCGAGGTGGGCGAACTCGACGATCCGCAGCCGGCGATCCTCCGATTGCCTGTGACCGCAACCTCGCGCATGCCATGGTGGATGCGCACCTCGCCAGCCGCGACCGTCACCGCCACGCGCTCGCTGATCAGCCGCCAGGGTACCGTAGTTGTTCGTATCGATCTCGACAGCACAATCGTTGCCGACGACGCGGGCCAGTTCGCGCGGCGATCCGAGCGACGCCGAGCGGCTTCGACCGGTGTACCTCGTCACACGCAAAGCGAGTGATCGGCGCCACGCCCGTCGTGCCGTGGATACGTACGTTCGCCACCCCGCCCTCCCACTCGGCGAGATGCGTCTCGAATGCCTCCCAGCTCGCGAAGGAATGCCCCGCGATCACGCTCTTCTTCACGTAGCGGACGCCATTCTCCGTCTTGCCCTTTGTGCGCGCCCGATACGGTGCGCAGGCGCGAGGACGGAAGCCCCAATGCTTCGCGAACGTGATGAGCTTGTCGTCAAACTGAACCGACCGGCTCACCTGTCGTGGCGCACCACGAGCGCGCGTGGATTGTCCTTCAGCACTTCCTCCGGCAAGGTCGTGAATGCGCTCTCGAGCCCAGCGAACCAGTGCTCTTGCTTTTCGGCGCGGGTCGCCACGAACACAAATGCTTTGACCTTCGCCCCGCCGATATCGACCAGACGCTCGCCGAAGTCGATCTGTAGCTGCCGCCCCGGGGGCGTCTCGAACCGGGTCGTCGCCAGAGCTTCGGCCTTCAGTGCCTGGCGGTAGGGCTGCACGGCGCGTCGCAGCGTTCGCCGGCTGACCGCCAAGCCGTTTTCGGCCAACAGGTCGTGACGGACCGCATCCGCATTGCCGCGATGTCGAATGAACCTCTCGCGCAGCCAGCCTTCAAGGCCATGACCCGCTTCGCCCGCTCAGGCGACTTGAAGGCTTCACCCACCCGCGCCACGTAGTCCTTCACCGTCTGCAGCCCAGCTGGCGCGCAATCCGCTTCAGACCTCACCCACACACCCTCAGGTGCAACATCTCCGTCACGTCATCCGGCGTATTCATCACCTGCCCCTGTGAATTACTCCACGACAAGCCTTTGATTCGTTAGAGCTGGCCCCGCAAATTCGGACAGTAGCTTGAGTGGATTTTCTGCCTGACAGCGGCGAGGATTCTTGCTGCGAATCAGGAGCGAAGATGACGAAGAAGAGCCGCCGGACGCATTCTCCGGCATTCAAGGCGAAGGTTGCTTTGGCTGCGGTCAAAGGAGACAAGACACTGGCGGAGCTGGCGCAACTGTTTGATGTTCATCCGAACCAGATCACGATCTGGAAAAACCAGCTCCTGGAAGGCGCCGCCGGCGTGTTTGGGCATGACAAGACATCGGCCGAGACGCCGGTCGATTTGAAGGCGTTGCATGCCAAGATCGGCGAGCTGGCGTTGGAAAACGATTTTTTGTCCGGCGCGCTCACCAAGGCGGGCCTGCTGAGCGCAAAGCGATGATCGACCGCGGTCATGATCTTTCTATCGTGCGCCAGGCGAAGGTCCTGAAGCTGGCTCGCAGCACGGTCTACTATGAACCTCGGCCAGTTTCGGCCGAGGACCTTGCCTTGATGCGTCGGCTCGATGAGCTGCATCTCGATTATCCCTTCGCGGGAGCGCGTATGCTGCGATCGTTGCTGCGGCGGGAGGGGGTATACGCCGGTCGCCGCCACATCGCGACGCTGATGAAGCGCATGGGGATCGAGGCGGTCTATCGTCGCCCGAACACGAGCAAGCCGGCTCCGGGTCACAAGATCTACCCGTACCTGTTGCGCGGATTGAAGATCGAGCGGCCCGACCATGCGTGGGCAATGGACATCACCTACATTCCGATGCGGCGTGGCTTCGTCTATCTCGCGGCGGTCGTCGATGTGTTCAGCCGACGGGTCCTGGCCCATCGCGTCTCGATCACAATGGAGGCGGCCTTCTGCGTCGAAGCGGTCCAGGAGGCGTTGGCGAAGCACGGCAGGCCCGCGATTTTCAACACGGACCAGGGCAGCCAGTTCACCAGCCTCGAGTTCACCGATGTGCTGCTGGACGCGAAGATCGCCATCAGCATGGATGGCAAGGGCGCCTGGCGCGACAACGTGTTTGTCGAGCGGCTCTGGCGCACGGTCAAATACGAAGAAGTTTATCTCCGCGCCTACGACAGCGTGTCCGAGGCGCGAGCGTCAATTGCCAAGTATCTGGCCTTCTACAATCAGGGACGCCCTCACTCGAGCCTTGACGGGCGCACGCCCGACGAGGCTTACTTCGGCACGCAAGCTATGGTGA
This sequence comes from Bradyrhizobium daqingense, assembly GCF_021044685.1. Taxonomy (NCBI): domain Bacteria; kingdom Pseudomonadati; phylum Pseudomonadota; class Alphaproteobacteria; order Hyphomicrobiales; family Nitrobacteraceae; genus Bradyrhizobium; species Bradyrhizobium daqingense. The sequence continues at coordinate 1,536,979 of NZ_CP088014.1, read as the reverse complement.
TGGCCGCATGACCGTCGCCGACGATTTTGTCGTCGCTCTGGTCGGGCTACGCCCTCCCGACGCAACGACAAAATCGTAAAGCCCCGCGTTCAGCATAACCCGGCAGGAATCCACTTAAATCCAGCGGGGCGCTGTCCAAACAACCGGGGCCAGCTCTGTTCCTCGTTCATTCGCTCTCTCCTCGGCTATCCAAGGAGGGGGCAATTCCTCGTGACGTCGAGGGGGCAGTTTTCGATGGCGCGCGCGACAGCGAGCCGACTTTGTTGTATCAGTCTGGCTCTGCCCTTTGGCAGAGCCAGAAAGCCAAACAAGCTCGGCCGAAGCTGTCTCGATGGGAGAACTCCAGCCATCTTGGGACGTCAAACAGCGCGCGCCATGTTCGATGCGGAGCGCGTTTTCGTACGATCGCTGTCGCTACTGTCGATCAGGTTGGCAGCAGCCATGTGCACTCCACGACAACATACTCCGGAATGCTGTCCAGCGAGGACTTGCCGACGGCCCGAATTTGACGCGTCTGAATGCCAACGGGCGATCGAAGCGATTACCCCTTCTGGGAGTAAAGAGTCGGAATTCGGTGGAGGAGCTCGCCCGGACCTCAACGACGAAAAATCAATGGGGCCGCGAGACGATGCAGTCCCGCGGCCTCGCCACCGGAATTTAGTGAAAAGACAGTTTAAGTATAAAATCCCTCAGCCGGTGTTCTTTCAAGTAGAACACCGTGTTCCAACACTTGCCAATCCGGACAGCTACGGGGAAACGCGTGCAACCGCAGACCAATGCGGCCGCGAGATCGATGAAGAAGCCGGTAAAATTACGGTTCGCCTGTCCTATTCGCCTGTCATAACGGGTGCCAAGCGTCGAAAGAGTGTATCAGCGAGCAGAAGCAGCGCTCGATGCTATGCGCTGTTTGTAGTCGTCGGCGTCGTGCGTAATGGTGATCCTGCAGGTGCCGTTTGAGCGTATCATTGCTGTTGCGCTGATTGCGCGATGTTCGTGCATAACTGCCGGTTGCCGAGGCCCGCTTCAGCGTACGGCTTCCGTTCGCTTAAACCATTTCCTCGGTAAGCCAATGTAGTAGCCGCGCATGCGAAGCTCTGCCTCTCATCTATTGATGTGTTTCGCAAGCGGAACACACCACCGACACGATTGATTATTGCCTCACGCATCTCACGCGCATCGCGTGACGGAGACTTCGCGACGACCGACCTAGTGCTGACGCCAGAGGCCGCCACGCCAGCGGCCGGATCGGTACTCGCGGCTCGTTGCTGGGAAGTCCGGCCTTCAGACCGGCGTGTCGTAGGTGATGGGATAACGCTCTGGAAACGGCCCTCCTGCGTAGTCAATCTCCGCGGCGGGACGGACGCCCCGGATTTGCAGGATGCGGCGAACGATTTCCGGAACTTGGATGCGGCTGATCTGGTCGCCGAGGCAGGTGTGCATCCCGTAGCCCAGATGCATGTAGACCGACTCCGGCCGGTCGATCGCGAAGCTGGACGGCGCCGGCAGTTGCAAGCCATCGCGCATCGCCGACCGGGTCGAGATCAGCACCGTGCTGCCGGCCTTGATTGTCGTCGCGCGCAGCGAGCCCTTGGCTATCCGGTAATCGGTCCGGCAGTGGCGCACCACGAACGGATTGATCGGGTTGAAGCGCAGCGCTTCCCAGCAATAGCGATACATCAGATGGTCGTTGTTGCTGCTGGCGACGTCGATGGCCTCCTTCAGGATCCTCGGGCGCTTGAACAACTCGTCGAGCAGCTGCACGATGGCCGCCGATGTGGTCTCAATCCCGCCGACCAGTGTGCCCATCATATTGGTAATAATGCGTTCGTCGGCGAAGCCGATCGAATCGTCAAAATGGCTATTCAGCAGGCGGCTGAACACGTCCTCGAGCGGCGCCCCATTTTTCAGCTGCTCGCGCCGCTGCGGGAGCAGTTGTGTCAGATAGGCGCGCATCTCCTGCCCAGCGTCAATGTTGTCCTGGTGCACCTTCGGATCTTTGTCCAGGTTGTGAAACATGTCATATTGCGTCGCGCGCGACCAGCGGAACATCGAGGCCAGATCGGGGCCGGGAAAGCCGAAATATTCTCGGGTCAGCTGAATGGGCACCAGGCGCGACAACGTGCTGACCACCTCGATCTGGTTCTGGGTATAGATCTGCTTTTCGACAGACGCATTGGCGAGGCTGCGCACCTTCTGGCGAATTGCCGGCAGATCCTCCATGCGCATGAAGGCGCGCATGATACCCTTGTCGCGCTGGTTTATTTCGGTGCAGTCGCGGCCGAGCATGAAGGGGCCGACCGAAGGGTCCATCATTGGCGCATAGGTGACGTTGAAGATGTCGGGGCGGCTCAGCGCTTCCTGCACGTCGGGGAAGCGGGTGATGAACACCGGCCCCGCGGCGCCCAACGCCAGGTTGGGCCTGACGCGCCGGATGAATGCGAACAATGCATCCGGATGTTTGGCGATCATCCATTTCAGGAACTTCGCCGCCGGCCCCTGTTTCTGTTCCGCCATTGCTGCCGCACCCTAACTCCGAAAAGCTTCGCCTGGTCGGTCGATCCGGGCTTCCGTCCACCTTTCCCCCTGCGGGAGCGAGATGGTCTTCGCTATTGCTCCAGTTGGAGCTGACCCAATCAATTTCAGATCGACTTGAGGAACTCGATGATTGCGTTGCGCTCCTCCGGAGACAGCGCAGGGCCAATGACGCCCTCATGCTTCTCGTTCGAGAATTCGTGGCCGGTATTGCGATTGGCGGGCCTCGACGTATCGATGATGAAGTAGCCCTTGCTGTCGTAGGTCCTGCCTTCAGGAGCGACCGTCCGTGTCACGATACCGACGCGGACAGGATCGAAGCTGGGCTCACCGAGCAGGAAGACTTGTGGGCGCTCCGCAACCGGGCTGAGCAGATCGTAGATCGTCGGCACCGAGCCGTTGTGCAGGAACGGCGCAGTCGCCCATACGCCGTTCAGCGGACGCGCCTTATAGCCGAAACCTGCCGCTAGACAGTTCGGCCGATCGCCTTCGATCTCCGCTTGGACCGTCCCGGTCGACCGAAGCCATTCGTCGATGCCGGATTGGACCACGGCGCCGAGCGCAAGCGCGTAGAGTTGCATCGCATGGTCCGAGAGGTGGATCGTATCCAGCGTGTTGTCAGCCTTCCGTTGGCAGACATCGATGTCGAGGCCGAGCCCTGGGCTGCTCTGGCCCGCCCTGGCCAGTTCGCTGCCGGCGGTGTCCACGGTGCGATTGCGCAGCACGTCGCCCTGGGCCGGATCGGTGCCGATATGGCTTTGCTTGATGATCTTGACGTTGAGTACGGATTCCCTCGTCTGCTTCTCCTGCCCATCGCGACCGCGCCAGCGGATAGGGCCGAAGTTCTTCCAGAACTCCGCGTCCGGGGCCTTGCCGTGCACGATGTCCGGCGTCAGCGCTGGAAGATGGCAGCCGCTGCAATGTTTGTCGTAGAGTTGGGCTCCCACGGCGGCCTTGGCTTTGTCGATCGCAGGAAAGCTGTCGGGCCAGGCTGGCGCATTCAGTCCGGTGAAGGCTTTCGCCACCAGCGGCAGGTCCTTTCCAGCGAGCTGTTGTTCGATCCAGTGCAGATTATCGAAGGGGATGCTGCTGGCAAAACGTCCCCCCTTGGGCGGGGCGGTGAGGTTGAGCTCCGCCGAAACCCCCATCGCCTCGCCGGCATTGCGCACCAATGGCTGCATAATCGAGCCGTCGTACTGCACCCAATCGAACCATGACGATGTCCAGATGTGCGGGTAGCTGACAGGGGCGTTGAGGTTGACGTAGTTGCCGTAGCGCTTGGGGTCGAGTGCGAACACCTGGTTGCCGATGCGATTGAGCGCATCGAGGCGGGTAAACCCTTCCGTGACGTCGATCCCAGCGGGCTGATCGATCAGAGCACCAAGTATTCCATCGAGCTCCTTGGACAGTTGGACGCGTGTAAGATCGCTGTACTCGGTTCCTAAAACGCGCTTCGCGAACCGCCCGAAGCGACCGTCGAAGAAGGGTAGCTTTGCCGACAAAGCGGTCTGTGCGAGCGCAGCGCGGAGCGCATTTGTCAATTGACCGAGATCGGTCACGGCGGGGCCGCCTTCAATGACATAGCGCTTCTCTTTGAAGATCAGTTGGCCGGTATGGCACGCGGCACAGGTCAATCCAACGGCAGTCTCCTTACGCGAAAGTCCGCGGATCGACTGAAACGGCGAATATGCAAAGCCGATCGGCAAACCGTACTCATTGTTCTCGCTTTCGGCAGACTCTATGAATCCAAACCGCAGTAAATAGCGGTTGTCAGAAAACCGTTCTCGTTTGAAAAAGGGGATAGCGAAAGGCGAGTTCAGCGGCGCTTCCAGGGCGAGAAACCATGACAGCGGGATCGGTAAGGTCTGCGTGCCCTGGGCTTTATGATGGAATCGATCGGCGTCTTCGGCGTTCCAGCCCTGATCGAGCGAAACCTGCTCGCTCGCGGAAACCGGTTCAGGGAGACCAGGCGGCGTCAGAGCTTCGATTGTCGCGCCAAGCTGGGAGCTGGTCATGACTGCGATCAAAGCAATGACCACGATGATCGCCAGAAGAACAAGAAAGCGTCGCCACCAAAGGCGCCGAATTGCGCTGGTAACTGTCGACATGGCTCCCCCGTGTCAGCGAACGGCCTCCAGCAGAGAGCCGTGCAAACAGTAATACTACAACTACATGATCTTGTAGGCTTACCCCTGCTGTTGACGTCCTTGAGACGCGATCACTATTCTTTCTGACGTCACAATCGGTGGTCTGTGGAATGGGCGAACTTGACCGCATAACAAGAACATCTAGAGCGTTCGGACGAGCTCTTGTTCGAGCCGCCATCCCATCCTCGCGATCGAATTTGCAGTGACGTTGGGTCCGCTGTGGGAGATCGGGGGGCTGTAATCCGCGGGAACGCGAGCGAACGGAATTGGCCGGGCGCCTGAGGGCAATAGGCTCGCACTCGGAGATCAGGACTCCGTAGGGCGCAATGACCATGAGCATACATCCGGCCACGCCGATCACGATGATGCAGACGGCGAATTCGAGCCAAGCAACGCGGCTACCATTTAACGGCTTCGTTTGGCAAGCACGATGACGGCGCGGCTGACCTGAATTAGCAGCATCGGCGTCAGGCTGTAGCCCGCGACAATGCTCCACATCGTGAGCGTCGGTGGCAGACGTGGAAGACCTCTGTCATCGGCGGCCAGTAGAGAGGGACTGCGAGCAGAGGGCCGTACAGGCCGAGCGCAGCCAGACCCATGGATTGCGCGTGAACTCGTTGAAAACGGTACCGGAGCGGCTGCTGCGCATGGCGACGACGCGCCAGAGTTGTGCGAATGCGACGGCGAGGAATGTGGTGGTGACTATGGCCTCGCCCGTCCAGCCGGGCCGAAACCGCCAGTGTCCCCGCGGTTCTCGCGCTTACGAAGGAAGGCCTCATATCCCTCCGGGTCAACCTCCTTCAGGCGGTTCAGCGCGCGCTTAGCTTCCAGATCGGCGGACTTGCTATGACGCTGTTTGATCTTTTTACTTTTGCTTCCATCTCTGCGAGCTGTCCCGTTGCTGTTGGTACACTCTCGGGTATTGTCTCGAGCTTCGCGCTTGGTCGCGTCTCTTCGAGGCCTTCGACGCACCGATTGGGATGACGAGATGCTGCGGCTCGAATTGAACGACCTTCTCGAAGGTGGGTTTGAGCCGCTCGACGATCTGCACGAGGCCGTCCAGGCGCTGCTCGACCATCCGCGGCGGCGGCGGCGGCGGCTCCGGCGGCCTGCTGCCCGCAGGGCTGATCCAAGCGACCAAGTTTGCATCGTCGCTGTTGAAATGGTTGAAGTCGAGTCGACGTCAGCATCGTCACCTCCGGAGACGTCGGCGTCGCGGCACCGGAAGCTCTGGCAGTATTCCGAGAACGGCACGATCCCCGGCACCGACGACACCTAGCAAGGGATCGACTGCATGGCCCATCCTTCCGCGCAAACGCTCGGGTACCCACGCTAGTAGCCGTGTGCGAGCAGTAACGCCGTCGTGGTCTAGTCATCTGGAACGGAAGTTCGTGACATTAGTTGATCGCTCGGATCTCTAGAGAGGAGAGCGCTCGTGGCGAATGCAGGTGTGAAAGGCCGGCCGATCGCGCCGTTGGTGCTGAGTTCGCAGGAGCGGGCGTACTTGGAGAGGCAAGTTCGTCGTCATCGTGTAGCCCGATCGCTATCTGAGCGATGCCGCGCGATCCTGCGGTGTGCAGTTGGTCTGCCAAGCAAGTCTGTGGCTGCCGAACTTGGCATCCATGAACACACCGTCGGCAAGTGGCGCCGCCGATTCTTGAAGGATCGTTGTGATGGCCTGCTTGACGAAGCCCGCCCGGGCCGCCCTCGAACCATCGACGATGATCAGGTTGCCGAGGTAATCGAGCGGACATTGCGTACGACGCCGCCCGACGCAACGCACTGGTCGATCCGCTCGATGGCTGCGGATACTGGCTTTTCTCACACCACGATCCGCCGAATGTGGACGGCGTTCGGCTTGCAGCCGCACCGCAGCCAGACATTTAAACTATCGAGCGATCCGCTATTCGTCGATAAGGTGCGCGATATTGTCGGGCTTTATCTGTCGCCGCCTAACCGAGCCGTTGTCCTCAGTGTCGATGAGAAAAGCCAGATCCAGGCACTCGATCGCGAGCAGCCGGTCTTGCCGATGATGCCTGGGGTGCCGGAACGTCGCACGCATAGCTATGTGCGGCATGGTACGACCACGCTGTTTGCCGCGCTCGATGTCGCTTCCGGCTTCGTCATTGGCAAATGCTACAAGCGCCATCGGGCGCTCGAGTTCTTGAAGTTTCTCAAAGAGATCGACGCTCAAATCCCTGAGGGGCTCGCTGTCCATATCGTCATGGACAACTACGCTACCCACAAGACCCCCAAGATTAAAGCGTGGCTCGCTCGCCGGCCGCACTATCATGTCCACTTCACGCCGACTTCCGCGTCGTGGATCAATCAGATCGAGCGCTGGTTCGCTGAACTCACCAGAAAGCAGATCCGGCGAGGTGTTCACACCTCCGTCAGGCAGCTCGAAGCCGACATCCGTACCTTCATCGAATTGCACAACAACAACCCGAAGCCCTTCAAATGGACCAAGTCCGCAGACCAGATCTTGGCTTCCGTCAAACGCTTTTGCCACAAAGCCCAGCAGACTCTATGTGGCGAACTTTAGATTCATGTGACTAGCTGCTGTTGTTAGTTGGTAAACTCACCGCCGTTTGTCGTGCTGGTGATTGCAACGCCGTTAACGCATGTTGTCAACAGCCGTTAACGTAAGCGGATCAACTTTCCGGACACGATGCAACCGCAGGCATAAATACACGTTCGTCTGCCTATTTTATAAGGCAGGCCGATCGTCGCAGCCAAAAACCTTTCCGAACATCGAATAGCGGCGAACAAGCGTAAACATCGACACGCACTGCTTTTGGCGACAATCAAAACGACCATCGACTCGTGCTCGTGACGATGACGAACGATGGTCAATCAAGCCACATCGGCATGGGATTCTGAGGAGGTGTCGCTTCTGCAATGCATGTGGAGCGCGGGCCACTCGGTGTCTGCGAGGGGTGGCGATGCGTATCTCGCAACGCCATCATCGGCAAGGTCAAGCGCATGAGAGCTCGCCGAGGCCAAGCAACGCAACAGGGACAAACGACGGCAAAGTCAGCAGCAGTCGCTATCGACTTTGATCCGGCGCTCGTGCAGGAGATGCTCGCCAAGATCGATGGCTATCACGCCGATCTCGCATCCGAACGCGGTTCGTCGATGGCGCGGTGTCGCAACATCCGCGATGTCGATCAGCAACGTCTACAAGGAAGTCAAAGCGCGGAGCTCATCGGCAACCCAACCATCGGCCGTCGCCCCGCGCGAGGGCAAGCGCCTCGAACAGCCGCGGCAGCCGCTGACAGAGCACGGAGCGGTTGTCGCGGCAGGCCTTGTGGCCCAAGGCGCAAGCAATCCAGCTCTTGCAGACGCCGGTCGGGCCGATGATGAGCAGGTTCTGATGCCGGTCGATCCACTCGCCGGCGACGAGCTTTTGGAACAGCGGCTTGTCGAGCCCGCGCGGCGCCTTCATGTCGATAGTCGATCCAGTCCCAATTGATCTTGCCGGCGTGCTGAACCAGTTCGTGCTCCATGTTGATGACCTGCTTGAGCCTGGCCCGGAACAGATCACCTTCGTCCGTCGCCTTCGGCTTCTTCGGTCGCATCGGCTCCTCCCGATACGAGCGCCGAATCATGCCGTGCGATTCGAGGGAATCTCAAACTGCAAATTGCAGGTTCCGAGCTACCGCACTGTCAAAGCCTGCAATCACAAAATCGCCGCAGCCGAAAAACAACGACTCCAGATCAGCCCCTTACCTGTTCTTCACGGACGACTAAGGAGGCACGGATGAATCGATCCATGAGTCAAAAACCAGGCGCACGCTTTACCGAGAAGCAGGGCCATTATCTGGCGTTCATCTATACCTATTCGCACATGTCCGGACGGCCACCCGCCGAATCCTGCATCCCCAGAAGCATCGAAGTCCTTGTGCCGCCAGAAAACTTGCCTATCCTAAGCTGGCCGGTATCAAACCATCAAGATCACTGTGACGAGCCACTAGCTAGTTTCGCCCTCACCTCGTGGCAAGAGGTTAATCGGATGCGTGTGGCGAGAATAACATCAAGCCGAAAGAACACCGAATTCCAGAGTACGCCTAAAGGTTGCCTGGAAGATCGGCGCGAACGTTTGATCCGCGCCTTGGCGAGTCCGAGCCGTCACGGCGCAGGACAGCGCTTCTCTATCCGAGCGAAGCCGCAGCGTCCGCTGCCTTAATCACCTCAGGTGATATTTATTGAGTAGTTCGCCAAGCTCAGTCGCTTCAATCTTTTTTAGAATGAGCTCGCGCAGGAACGCAGGTCCCGGGATCTCAATTTCATTGCCGTCGCGCAGTCTACCCATTGCTGCAAGCAGCTTGCGAATATCATAGGTCGAGTTGAATACCTCGGGCACGCCACGTTCAATCTTGAGGAGGATATACACGGCTTCCATCGCGGTCCGAACGGAGTATTCCGTCGTGAAGATACAATCCCGTTCACCCGACTCCGCGAACTGGCCGATGAAGGCGAAATTGACCGCATCTTTCGGCACAACATCTGGCCGGTCGCCCGCCTGCCGCGGCATGAAGAAGGAAGTGACGTAGGGCATCATCACCGGGACCGTCTTGGCGGCCCCAGCGGCGAGTTCCGGTATACTCGCAACCGGCACACCGAGGTGATAAAGCCATTCTTGCGTGATTTCCTCGCCCGTACAATCTTGCATCGGTTTCCTCACGTAGTCGCCGGCTTTATCGACGAATAGCGAATAGACCCAGACGACGACTTGATCGCTGGGCTGGCGCTTGAAATGCGGCTGGCGATTTGTGGTCCAACTGAGCAACCAGCTCGAATCTTTCACCGTAACGATGCCTCCTGTGACAACCTTGCCGCTGAACGGATCGCGTTTGGCGATCTTGCGGATGTATGCTGGAATGCGTTTGTCCAGGGTCGTGATCGTCGCCGATTCCCATTTGCTTGCAGGAATATTGCCGCAAAAGACATTTGGGCGTCCAAAGGCCGCATCTTTGGCCGCAATACGCCGCCACAGATCCCAGGCGGGCGCCGGTCCTTCGTTGAGCCTGGCGGCCGTGTGATGGTCCCCCATGTCCGAGTTTTCGGTCAGCGACCCGATCGTCATGAAAACAAGATCGTCGGCGCCAATAATGAGACTGCCCTCAATGCCATTCTCCAGCCAGCGGATGGCTGTGGCTTGCTTGCGGCCACGCTTTATGTCGAAATCGATATCGGTGACTCCGACCCCGTAGCGAAAGTTGACGCCTTGCGCCAACAGCCATTTGGATAACGGCAGAACGAGCGATTCATATTGATTGTATTTGGTAAACTTCAGCGTACTGAAATCCGGCAGGCCGCCGATATGGTGGATGAATCGATGCAGATAAAGTTTCATCTCGAGGGCTGAATGCCATTCTTCAAAGGCGAACATGGTCCGCCAATAGAGCCAGAAATTGCTGTTGAAGAAATCTCTTCCGAACACTTCGTCGATGCGCTTGGTCTCCATCTGCTTACGAGTGGCAAGAAAAAGGGCAATCAGCTCTTTCTGGGCCTGTTCGCTCAGTGTGAAGAGGCCATCGGTATGGGCATCCTGCCCCTGCTTCACCGTCGCCCGCCGTAGTGTGTAGTTCGGATCATCCTTGTTCAGCCAGTAAAACTCATCGAGCACGCTGGCGCCTTCAAGTTCGAGCGATGGGATCGAACGAAACAGATCCCAGAGACACTCGAAATGATCCTCCATCTCTCTACCACCTCGAATCACGAATCCCCTTTCCGGATCCTGACAACCGTCCAACGCGCCCCCCGGAACCGTCTGTCGTTCGAGGATGGTGATACGGTCGCCACGCAACTGCCCGTCGCGGATCAAGAAGGCCGCGCCGGAGAGCGCAGCCAACCCCGAACCAACGAACCATGCTGTCTTGCTATCCACGCCGGCGGGTTTGCGGGGCCGAGCAAAAGCTTCGTAATTTCCACTGGTGTAATACATCGCGACATTCGATCTCGTTTGATGTGACAATCCGTCCGCTGATAGTCAGAAGATGTTTTCGACCGCCTGACCCTTCTGCGGGACGCCGATCGTCAGACCGCCATCGACGACGATTTCGGAGCCGGTAAGATAAGAGGACTCGTCGCTAAGCAGGAACAAGACTGCCTGTGACACTTCCTGCGGCTCGGCTGGCCGCGCGAGCGGAATTGGAAAACTGGAAAGATCGATGTTCTCTGTCATCCGAGTGTTGATGAAGCCCGGATGGATAGAGTTTATGCGAACGCCGGACGCGGCGGCCTCCAAGGCAGCGGACTTCGTTATGCCCCGCACGCCGAACTTGGAAGCAACATAGGCGTGAAGCCCAGGACTACCCCTCATCCCCTCGACCGACGAGATGTTGACGATCGAGCCTCCGCCCGCGCGGCGCATCGCAGGTAGGGCAGTCTGCATTCCCAAGAATACACCGGTGAGATTGACAGCCAGGGTCTTCTCCCACTGCTCGAGCGGGAACCGCTCGATGGGAGCCATACTCGCTATGCCTGCATTGTTGACGAGGCCGTGCACCGCGCCGAACTTGCCCTCCGCAGCCGCAATCGCCTGGCACCATTCCCCTGGCTGAGCGACGTCTTGACGCACATAGATCGCGGATGGGCCAAGTTCGGCCGCGAAAGTCGCTCCTTCATTGTCAAGAATATCGGTGATCACGACTTTCGCGCCCTCGGCTACCAGCAGGCGCGCATGAGCGGCCCCCATCCCTTGAGCCCCGCCGGTTACCAAAATGACTTTTTCGCTCACACGTCCCATAACTCTTGGTTCCCTCGATCAGTGGCGGTGCAGGGGTTTTCAGCATCAAAAAGGATGACGGGCGTGTTGATCAAAATGGTTGAGAACGAGCATTGAAAGTCGGGCAAGCCAAGAGTTGCGGTCTGCACCACGCCCCGGACTCTTGGCGATCTGCCCTCTGCTACGTATCATCTTTGATTCCCAAAGCCTGTGCGCAGTACCCGTGTAAATTGGCGCTAAAGCACTTCGATAACGATTTCACGTCGCGAACATGCTTCCGCCGCTCAGGCGTTAGCCATCCTTTGGATTATTGCATTGGCTTTGCCGAACTACCCCGCCTTCTAGACGCCGACAATTTGCGACCGAATTTCCTCCGGTTTCGGAGATAGGATCGGTACCCGCGAGCGGAGCGATACCGGTGCCGAACGGTGCTGAGCTCCTTGTGGATCGAAAAGTGGGGCGCAGAACGCATGAGGTTCTCCTTAGTCTTGCGAATTGGAGTATCCATTCCGTGCAATCGGCGCGCCGAGACTCTGATGGGAAGTCAGCCTCACGTGACTCTTGCACAGGCGCCGGAGGTCTTCCGACTCTCCACCGAGACGGCGATGTCAGGGCCTGCGTTTTCGACCATGCGCAGCGACAATGTTACGCTGATCTGGTTTAATCGAGGCTGTTGCGAAAACTCGTGAGAGAGCCTCATCGACTTTCTGTCCGGATACTTGATCATGTCGGGCTTTCGACATCGCGTCGTCAATCGGACAAGCGAGGAAGGCAACAGAACAAGGGTCGAAAGTTGTCGGGTCACTCGTACCCAATTTGACGTCAGCCAGTGAGCCGTATAAACCGCACGAGGTGCCTGGCATCGACGTTGCATAACGACTGATAGACAAATAGGAATCACCCACTCGCCTTGACGTCATCATCGGTGAGCAGGCTCCGCCGGAATGGATGCACAATCAGGCGCATCCGGCAGCACAGGACAGCTGCCGGCTTCTAGAATGGAAAAGGTCAAGCGTGTCGGATGTTTTCGGATCGTTTAATCCGGCGGATTGAGGTGCAAGGCGCAGAAACGGCACTGCGGCCTCGCGTAGCGAAGATCGCTATCACCGGATCGATGTGCCGCACGGACTACCGAACCCACATCGCTGCCAGCGCAGTACAGTCGCTTCAGGGGCGCTTCAACAACCGGAGAGGCGCGGTGAGATGAATAGCTCAATCTCCAACCGCGCGAATTGTTCTGAGATCAAGGAGGATGCGATGCCCGACGTCAAAGGCATTCCGCTTGATGCGCCTCTTTACCATGGGGGCAAAAATCGTGGCGGTGCGTTTCTCGGCTGCCAAGCCATAAACCTTATGTTCAGCGTGGGGCACGAGGCGAATTGTTTATTGCCGAAGGAACTAGCACCTGCAGCAAACCCTGCAATCGCCATTGTGGGGGTCGCGAGCTATCGCTCAAGCACTGTCGGGCCATACTTGGAGTGCTATTCAGGAATTCAAGTTCGTGATCCCGACGGCGAGACTGGCTACTACATCCCTTACATTTACGTGACGGTAAATGATGCAGCTCTCGCCTCGGGACGAGAGGTTCTTGGTGCTCCAAAAAAGCTGGCGCACATTAGACTGATCAGAGAAGGCGGTCTAATTCAGGGTACGCTCGAGCGTCCGAAAGGCAAGCGCCTGCTGACCCTTACCGCTCAACCAGACGAGCGCATGAGCTCGGATTCGCGGCAGATGTATTCTGCGCGGACGAATTTCTACTCGGTTCGGCAGCTGCCGCCCATCATTGAGTCCGGGAAGGGAGAGGTCACGCAACTCGTCAAATGGTGTACGGACCGAACGTTGCGACGCGACGAGCGTGGCGAAGAAGTTCTATTTACTGGACCAACCTCCCTAACTTACGACTCCCCCTCGATTATCGATCCCGTGCACAACTTGACAGTTGGCCAAGCCCTGCTCGGCACATACGAGGAGTATGACGCAAGGCTCGAGGCCATTGATATCCTTTCGGAGGAATCAAACCCGGTAAACGATGATCGACGAGCTTGAAGAATTCATCCAATCCTAAATTGCTGCCAGCGCTGTCGGTTTGCCAGCTGACGGGCGGTATGTGGGGTTCACCTCCCCGGCGACTCATTCTGGAAGATGGTCGACAAGGCCGGCTTCAAGACCCACGTCTACAACAAGAATAGCGGCAATAAGGAGAAGAAGGCCGACGTGGCGATCGCCACAGCCATGATGGATGGGCGTTCAACATCATCGACAAGGACAACGACGATATCCTGCTGGTTGCCTCGTCAGAAGCAGACGAAAGAGCTGCGCCGGACATGTCGGCTACGGGCCCAAAAGCGCAAACCCGCATTTCTCTGCAGCTCGCTTCGCCCGCCGCAACGTGCTTTCAAGAAAAACGACATAGCAGTTGACTCTTTCTGAATACACTTTCCGATGGCGCGGACTTGATGATGCGCCTAAATGGTTTGCGATGCGCAATACAGCGCGGCGCGATATAGCCGCGGGGAGGCAACATGGGGAACACCCTTGTTGTACACGCGAAACGTCTGCCTCAGTCGCAGAAAGCGCGACGGGCGGCGCAGTATGTCCGCATGTCGACGGATTACCAGCAATACTCGATTGAGAATCAGGCAGTGGTCATCGCGACCTACGCCGAACTTCACAAGCTAACCATCGTCCACACCTATCGTGACGAGGGAGAAAGCGGCCTCAGAATCGAAAACCGGGGGGGCCTTACCGAACTGGTTGAAGACGTGCAATCGGGACGCGCTGACTTCGCTCATCTGCTTGTCTTCGACGTGAGCCGATGGGGACGCTTTCAGGACGTTGACGAGAGCGCGCACTACGAGTTCATCTGCCGCAGGGCGGGCGTCGAGGTTGCTTATTGCGCGGAGCAATTCGACAATGACGGAAGCCTTCTCGCCAGCATCATGAAGAATATTAAGAGAGTGATGGCGGCTGAGTTCAGTCGGGAACTCTCCGCCAAAGTTTTCGCAGGGTCAGTCCGGCTGACGCATCGCGGCTTCAAAATGGGCGGCCCTACGGCTTACGCGTTCCAACGACGTCTCGTCGACGATCAATGCAGACCGAAGGGCATTTTAACGATCGGCCAGCGCAAATCTTTGCTTACCGACCATGTCAAGCTCATCCCCGGTGCGCCCGATCAAGTCGAGATCGTGAATTGGATTCTCCACGAATATCTCCGTCACAAATCGCAGGCCACCATTGCCCGAGAGCTCAACCAGCGAGGGATCTTGAATAGCCAGGGAAGACCGTGGCTTGGAAAGGCTGTCGGTGACCTCCTCCGGAACGAAGCTTATATCGGCGTTCTGACCTACAATCGCAAAAGCAGAAAACTTGGCGCCAAGGTGACGCGCAACCCAAGGGAGCTCTGGATCAGAAAAGAGAATGCCATCGAACCTATCGTCCATCGCGACGCATTCCGGCGCGCGCAAAAGATTATGGGTGAGGGGCGCGTCAGCATTCCCGAAGAGGAAATGTTGCTTCGGCTCCGTAAGGTCCTGATGAAGAAAGGCAAGCTTAGTAAGACGATTATCAATTCAAGTCCGGGACTGCCGTCCATGTCATCGTATGTTTTGCACTTCGGCGCGCTGCGGAACATCTACCGTCTTATTGGGTACAACGGCAATCAAGAATGGTTTGACAAATACGCGTCGCACCAACGGTGGGCCGCCCTTCAGCTTAGCAATGCTGCTCGCCTTCGAGACGCCTTCGAGAGACTTGGTCGCAGTGCCACCCTCAATGCTTCGACTGAATGTCTTCGAATCGACAATGTCGTGAATGTCGTCTTTCGGGTCGCGAGATGCCGCAACTATGAAAACCGGCCCTTGCGCTGGACGCTGCAATACCGCGTGAGGTGGCCGAAGGGATGGGTTGTCGCGGTTCGGCTGGACGAGAAGAACGAAGCGATCTTCGACTATGTCTTGATGCCCTCGGCGTGGCTCACCTTCAGTCGTCGCATGTTCTGGTTCTCAAAGGAAGTCTATAAGGGCCGCACCATAAACCGATTTGACACGTTCGAAGCGCTGTCACGCTTCCTCATCGAATGCGTCGGCAAGGAAAAGCCTTCGTGAGTCTAACACCGCAGATGAAGAAGCCGTTGAAGGCGGCAACTCGCCACGCGACATCGCAACTGCCTTGAACAAGAAAGGCGTACCCGGGCCACGTGGCGGCGCCTGGAACGCCTCGACCATTGACGGTAGCCGCAAGCGCTTGAACGGCATCCTTCAGTACGCCGGGCGGATCATCTGGAACCGCCAAAGGTTCATAAAGGTCCCGGAGACCGGCAAGCGCATCAGCCGCGAAAACCCGCGCGAGCAGTGGATGACTGCTGAGGCAAACGATCTGCACGCGCATGAAGGAAACTGGTTTCTGTGATAACCGGCGCACGGTGCCGCTCGAAGCGATTGAAGCCACGGTTCTAGAGGGGCATCGAGCAGATACTCGCGGTCTGCTGAGATCATGCGTCGGTTTCTTCCAGCTCGGCGATACGCTTGCGCAGCGCGGCGACTTGGCGGCCCAGCTTCCATATCTCGTCGCCGGCCCAGTAGGCGCCGCGCTGGGCGATTTCCTTGCGAACGTCGTCTGCTTCCGCGATCTCGCAGCGGATGACGCTGTCAAAGGCTTCGATGATCAGGTCTCGCACGGGTTATTACCACCTTTTCGGAGCGTGCCGGGGCCATCAGATGCCGGCTTTTGCCGGCCGCGTTGCTCAAATACGTAGAGCGCTCCCTACGGAGCGCTCTACGATCGTCAGTTACGCCTTCGGCAAACTGCCGGCGCGCAAGATGGCTTACGCCTGCCGTACGAGGTTTTCTGGATGCGACGATAGGAAATACCATTCGGCCATGTCAACGTTTAAGTTGTATTCTTTTGTATAACACGTATTGAGTCATTAATTATATCGACACACAAAGGTGCACCGTGTTTGAATCGCGCGATGAAGCGTAGAATCAAACCGAACTCGCAGATGGCGGACTATGAAGTCGTCCTCACCTTCGATGACGGACCGCGGCCGCCGAACACGGATAAGGTGTTGGCTGCGCTCGCACAGGAATGCGCGCGAGCCACGTTCTTTCTGGTGGGCCGATCCTCGGCGGAATTTCCCGAGCTCGTGCGGCGTATGGCCGCCCAGGGCCACACCGTAGCGCACCACAGCTGCCGATCGACGTGATAAGCAGATTGCCCATCCCGGGCCACGAAAACACCGTCTCAACAAGGATTGAGCCCGTGACCACTCCCCCAACAAGCAACCCGAGCACCGTCAATATGGCACGGCCGCGTTCGGCAACGCATGATGGATCAAGATACGCCAGACCGGGATGTCGCGTAGCGGACCGAGTTTGAGCTTCGTCATGGCGTTCCTCCCTTGCCGTAGGGTGCCAATACCAAATTGCCGCGCGGCGAACAGGATGGAAGTGGAGCGTCGACCATGATGAGAGGGCTACGCCGGGCTCGTGACGCAGGGAGGGCGTAGCCCGACCGGAGTTACGAGCCCGGCGTCGGCGCGATCCACAGCGGACCGCGCCGACTGGTGATCGCGGCCGGCTGGTTATGCAAGTGGTTCTTCCGCCAAGAGGAATCACTCGCGTGCCAGGCCGACACATTACCGATCACCAAATGAGGCTCTACATGAAGTACCGTCAGACCGATAGCCCACCCGTGGCCGCCGCCAAGGCTTCGTTCAGCACCTCGACCGCTTACCGGATCGAGAAGGATCGACGCCTTCCGTCGCAGAAGAAGGCTCCCCGCGGCCGTCGCCGGCCAGATCCCTTGGCCCGCGTATTTGAGACAGATATCGCGCCGATGCTGAAGGCCGCCCCCGGTGTGCGGCCGGTCACGATCTTCGAGGAGTTGCTCCGACGCCATCCCGAGCTCGGCGCCGGCATCCGTCGCACGCTGGAGCGCCGGATCCGGGCCTGGCGGGCGATCCACGGCGAGGAGCAGGAGGTCATCTTCCGCCAGACCCACGAACCCGGTCAGCGCGGCCTGTCCGACTTCACCGACATGGGCGAATTGGGTGTCACGATCGCGGGCGTACCGCTCGACCATCGTCTCTATCACTTCCGGCTGGCCTATTCCGGGTTTGAGCACGCCCATGTCGTGCTCGGCGGTGAGAGCTTCGTCGCTCTGGCCGAAGGCCTGCAGAATGCCTTGTGGTCACTCGGTGGGGCGCCACGGGAGCATCGCACCGACAGCCTGTCGGCCGCCTTTTGCAATCTCGACCGCGACGCCAAAGACGATCTGACGCGGCGATACGAAGACCTCTGTGCCCATTACGGCATGCGGCCTTCCCGCAACAATCGTGGCATCGCCCACGAGAACGGGGCGATCGAGAGTTCGCATGGTCATCTCAAGCGAGCGATCGGCGACGCGCTGTTGCTGCGTGGCACCGCCGACTTCGACGATCTAGCTGCCTATCGTGGCTTCATCGATGAGATCGCCAGCCGCCGCAATGCCCGCAACGCCAAGCGGATCGACAGTGAACGTAGCGCACTTCAGGATCTGCCGGACCGCCGCACGTCGGACTATGAAGAGGTGATCGTCCACGTGACGTCGTCCGGCGGCTTCACCTTGCGCAAGGTGTTCTACACGGTGCCGTCGCGCTTGATCGGCCATCGGCTGCGGGTGCGCCTGTATGACGATCACCTCGACGTGTTTGTCGGCGGCACGCATCTCCTCACCTTGCCGCGCGGGCGGCCGCATCCCAATGGCAAGCACGATCAGGTCGTCGATTATCGGCACGTGATCCATTCCTTGCGGCGCAAGCCGATGGCGCTCCTCAACCTGGTCTACCGCGACCAGCTGTTCCCCCGGGAAGCTTACCGCCGAGCCTTCGACGTCTTGCGCAAACGCTTACCGGACAAGAAGGCCTGCCGGATCATGGTCGATCTCCTCGCACTCGCCCATGAGCGCGGTTGCGAGGCCGAACTCGCCAATCAGCTCACGGCTGACCTGAACGACGGCCGGCTGCCCGACCTCAACCGGCTACGTACTCACTTCGCCCCGGATCCCGCCCAGGTGCCGAACGTCGTGGTACGCCTCGCACCGCTCGCCACCTATGAATGCCTCATCGGTACCGCCGAGATCGGAGGCGCCGCATGAGCACAACCAACGTAGTCGACACCGCGCGCCTCAATCTGTTGCTCAACGAGCTGCGGCTGCCCGCCATCAAGGCGCTGTGGCCGCAATTTGCCGAGCAATCCGATAAAGAAGGCTGGCCGGCGGCGCGCTTCCTCGCCACCATTGCCGAGCACGAGATCGCTGAGCGCGGCCGCCGCCGCATCGAGCGCCATCTCGTCGAGGCGCGGCTGCCTACCGGAAAGACCTTTGACAGCTTCGACTTCGAGGCCGTGCCGATGATCTCCAAGGCGCAAATGACCGCACTCGCCGCCGGCGACGGCTGGCTCGGCAAGGGCGCCAATCTGCTGCTGTTTGGTCCGCCCGGTGGAGGCAAGAGCCACTTGGCGGCAGCAATCGGCTTGGCCCTCATCGAGAACGGATGGCGCGTCCTGTTCACCCGCACCACCGATCTCGTGCAGAAGCTCCAGGTGGCTCGCCGCGAGCTCAACCTCGAGGGCGCCATCAACCGCCTCGATCGCTTCGATCTCGTCATCTTGGACGATCTTGCCTATGTCACCAAGGACCAGGCCGAGACCAGTGTGCTGTTCGAGCTCATCAGCGCACGCTACGAGCGACGCTCTTTGCTGATCACCGCCAATCAGCCCTTTGGAGAATGGAACAAGGTCTTTCCGGACCCAGCTATGACCCTCGCGGCGATCGATCGCCTTGTTCACCACGCCACCATCGTCGAGATGAACGTCGAGAGCTATCGCAGGCGGACTGCCCTCGAGCGAAAGCGTGGTCCAGGGCGGCCACCGGAGCACGCGACACAAAAAACGCTCGCTTGATTGACGCTCCGCGACAATCAAAGCAAACAAAACTCTTGCGCGCGACAATCATCGCGGCGATCATCATCGCGCCGCGACACTGACTCGCCATCCTGATCGCCGCGCTCTTCCGACCCAGATCGTCGCGCTATAACCAAATCGCGGGTAACGATGACCCGCACGGGGAAACCTGGCCGGATGGTCAGCGTCGGCTGGATGTTGAGCTGGCGCTGCAGATCTGCTGGCCAGTCTGGCTGATGCTGCTAGGTCGTCCAGCGACTCGGCATAGACGACGTATCGCTCCGGGGAGGACCGCCTTGTGCGGTTTGATGGAGGATGAAGACATAGGCGTATGACTGACCATATGCCTATGCCGAAGGTTTCCCGACTTGAAGTCGTCTCGACAGGCGCTCGACGTCGTTGGACATTGGAAGAAAAGCAGCGAATCGTCACCGAGAGCTATGGCGGGCCACGTCTGGTGTCGGTCACGGCACGACGTAACGGGCTGTCGACAAGCCAATTGTTCACGTGGCGCCGGTTGGCGCGGGAAGGCAAGTTGAGCGGGGATGCCGCGCCGGTGCTTGTTCCGGTTGAGATGACGCCTGCGGCGGCTCCGATCTCGAGTGGCGCGCCACAACCGGTGTCTTCACCGCCTGCGCAACGTGCACGGGCCGGCATTATCGAGATCGAGCTTGGGGGCGGCTGTCGCGTGCGCGTTGACCGGGACGTGGACGCGGAGGCGCTGCAGCGGGTTCTTGAGCTTCTGAGACGGCGATGATCCCGATCCCGAGCGGCGTCAGGGTCTGGATCGCCACCGGCCACACCGACATGCGCCGCGGGATGCAAAGCCTGGCGCTTGCGGTCCAGGAGAGCCTGAAGCGCGATCCTCATGCTGGCGATCTCTACATCTTCCGGGGTCGCCGCGGCGATCTGGTCAAGATCCTCTGGCATGACGGGCTGGGCATGTCGCTCTACGCCAAGCGCCTGGATCGCGGCAAGTTCATATGGCCTTCGGCGTCGGACGGCGCAGTATCGATCTCGGCGGCGCAGATGGGTCCAGAAACTAAAGGTCCCAAACGTGAAAATCCTAAACATCTCGAATTTTTCAGAAGGACTCTTGGCTGTCGATAGCGATCGCGCCGACGCGTTTTGTTCGGACGACGCGATCCTCTACACTTTGCGACAAAAGCCGGCTCGCGACCGTCTGGAGGTCGTCGGCCGCCCGCTCTCCTTCGAGCCGTACGGGTTAATGATGCGCCGTGACGACTCTGCGTTTCGCTTGGCTGTCAACAAGACGCTGGCCGAGCTCTTTCGCTCGGGAGAGATAACATCTCTCTACCACAAGTGGTTTGACCAATTTGGAATTCCACTGAGCGAGAAGCTCGAGACCGTTTTGCAAGCGCAAGCAGTCCCTCAATAGCGGCTGGGTCGAATGCTCTCCTACAATTGGAACTGGAGTATTCTCTTCCAGCAGCCGCAGCTTGGATGGCTGCTGGAAGGTCTGCGTCTCACAATAGTCATGGCGGTGGTGAGCTTCCTCCTAGCGCTTGCGATCGGAACCTTAGTCGGTACAGCCCGCACTGCTCGATCGAGAGCGGTGCGTGGAATAGGCTTCGTCTACACAGCTCTCTTTCGGAACGTGCCATTGCTGATCCAGATGTTCCTGTGGTTCTACGTCTTTCCGGAGCTCCTGCCCTCAAATCTTGGACGCTGGGTGAAGCGGGATTGGGCGTGCTTGTCGTCCCTTATGGCGATCGATACGTACGGTTGGTCATCTACGCTGGAATAGGACGGGATCAGATCGATGCGGTCTTGAGCGCTTTTTCGGAGATAGGCCAAAGCTTAGAGGCGAAATACCCCGATACACTGTCGACATCCTAAGCCGCGGGCATCGTGCGAAGCGCGTGGGACGCCGACTGCCCACGTGCATCGATCACGGTCCCGGCCGCGTTTGAGGCTAGATCACGTCGAGGAACACCGACCAAGAAATAATAGCGGGATTATAGCCAGTGTTTTGAGGCCTAGCACCATGGCATGAGTTGACGTATGAAAACTCGTGCGATTGTAGCCTGGAATGTGCGTCGGATTCGCGTGAATCGGGGTATCTCGCAGGAGCAATTGGCTTGGAAGGCCGGGATCGACCGCTCCTACATGAGTAGTCTTGAGCGGCAATCGAAGAACCCGACGATTGATCTTCTCGACCGCATCGCCGAAACGCTGGACGTGCAGTTGTCCGAGTTCTTTGTTCTGCCGCCCAAAGGTGCTAGGTCTCCGAAGACCTTGCCTAAAAGCCGCAAGCCAGCGGGTCCACGTCGCAAGAAAAAATAGCGAATTTCAACGGCTTCTACGTAGCCAATTGAGGGACTTAGAACACCAATTTCGCCCGACAAGCCTTCTTTGCCGGCCGAACAGGGCTGTGATTAAATTGGAGTGCGTTTCACAGCACGGGAGTGAGTG
This sequence comes from Bradyrhizobium daqingense, assembly GCF_021044685.1. NCBI lineage: Bacteria > Pseudomonadati > Pseudomonadota > Alphaproteobacteria > Hyphomicrobiales > Nitrobacteraceae > Bradyrhizobium > Bradyrhizobium daqingense. Next base: position 1,515,191 of record NZ_CP088014.1, on the reverse strand, counting down.
ACGACTGGTTGCCGGATGCAGGTTCGCGAAATGCATTGGCGGGCGCGGTCGCATCGGAAGAGGAGACTTCGATAATCGCAATTGCCTCGACTTTTTCAACCATTTGTACGCAGCCGATTGACCACGGCAACCGGGTTCATCCCCACTGGGGCGATCTTTCGTAGTCCACGTGTGATGTGTCCGGAGGCGCAAAGGCGCGGAGATTACGCCTCATCAGGCAAGTCTATTGGAGCGCCAATTGAGCTTGAAGAATATCTGATCGATTCGCCGTGATCTCGGGATGCCCCGGCTGTGGGAAGTCCACGCTGCTGACCGAACTCGGCCGACGCGGCTACGCGACGATAGATGAGCCTGGACGCCCGGTCGTAAGGAAGGAATTGGAGTCGGGCGTTCCCGCGTTGCCCGGGACAGGTATTGAAGCGCGCCTGCACAGTGCGTTTGATCTTTCCCTTGAAAACCTGACGCGAGCGAGTGCGTTCGACGGCTGGGTTTATTCGATCGCGGCCTGATCGACGCCGCAGCGGGTCTCGAACGCGTGACAGGCGAGCCGGCGACAAGGAACTCGGACAGGCACGCCACTATCATCGACGCGTGTTCATCGCTTCCGCCTTGGCCGGCCATCCACGCGACCGATCAAGAGACGCGTCATGATTTCGAGGATGCCTGTCGAAAACGAGCATCTTCTGAAGGTTTTCCCGATGCTCGGCTATGAAGTGGCACTACTCCCAAACTCAGCGTGGTGGAAAGGGCCGATTTCGTTCTTTGAGTGCCGACGTCCAACGAACATCACCAATTATAAACACGTGCAGTCGAACGGAAAGTCCATGGCAAGGGCCGCTATGGCGAATCAATTGTCAGCCTGCTGCCGTGAATCTGCCGAACGGGCACTGAAAACGGATCGAAGTCCTTCAGGCAACGCACGTTCACTGCCCATCCGTCGAACGGCCGAATGCCGGCTTCGCGTTCTGCTGCGGTGGGCTGGCTTGGTTTGCGGAACGGCAAAATACCGCAAACCGGGCAAAAATAGTCAGCCGCAGTGAATAAACCCCAGCGATAGACCGACAACTCCTGGAGGGGCGTCAGGAGCCGGAAGTCGCCCTCGGCGACGCGATAAATCAGCGCGCCACGCTTCGAGCAGATAGAGCAGTCGCAAACCCGCACATGGTCGATATCGGCGTCGATCTCGAAACGGACGGTGCCGCAGTGACACGAGCCGGTGTACGTCTTCATCATCGGCGGTTTGTCTCTAGAAGCCCGACCGAAGATAGATCAACGGATGGGGCCTGACAAAATCTCGTTGATCCTGTTCGCAAACACATAATAGCCGCAACTCCGCCAGCAAGTCACGGGCGCGGCGCGCTGATTGGCTCCTGGCTTACTCGCTCGATTGGAGTCGAGAAGAACTCGGGTGGAAGAAATGCCAGTCGTCGCCTTGAGACACACACCGTCTAAAGATACGCCCGCTTCAATGGCGAGGTCATTGGTTAACCAGTCTGGGAAATCGAGCGTGAATGTGCGAACACTATCCGTGTCTTCGACTGAGGCAATCTTGGCAACGCTTGTACAATTGTCGCAAACACAGGATCCCCCCTCATCCCGTTGACATCACTCGCTAGGTCGCAGTCGATCCTGGCAGGCCGTCGAGGGATATAGCTCGCATCAGACGGTCGCATACGGGGCCAGGGGGTCGCCTCTGATCGAGTTGATCCAGGGGAGGGCATGCATTTCGCAGTTGAGCACGCGGGTCGCCTAACACTTTTTGGATGGTCCACGATCCGCTCGCCGTCGGCGGCGGACATCGTTCGTCCGCTATCCTCCAACCCGCCAGACAGCCAATCGATCCAGAGCCGACCGTCGGGGTTGAGCATCACTCGCCTGGGGACGAGTCAGTCTGCTGGGCATCCTCCGGGATTTCTTGCCGCAGTTTCGGCCCTTGATTGAGCCGGCGGCCCAATGCGGCAAGGAAATTATCATAACGCGCTCCGGCCTGTGCTCTCGCGGCCTTGGCGGCGGGTTCGGGGAGTGATGGTGTTGTCGTGAGCCAGAAGCGGATGAAGAGAGCGATAGTCTCGACCGAAATCCCGACATCCCGCTCAAGGCGCGCGATCCGGCGGTCGATCTGGTCAAGACGCTTGGCAGTAGCAGCCTCTCGCCGTTCATCGGCGTCCGGCGACAGAAAGGAAGCGATCGCGGCTTCCGCGATAAGCGACAGCGACTGCTCGCGCCGGGCGGCGTAGGCCGATAGCGCCTTCATGACATCAGGATCGAGATAGACCGACAGCTGAGCCTTCTTTTTTGTCCCGATCATGGCTACCTCACAATCCGAGATCGTCGCCGGGATCGAGGGAGGCTTGGCGCGCCACGCCCTGCATCATGTCGTTCATGCGCCTGATCCGCGGGACATCTTCATCGAGCTCATCCACGAGGTCCGAAGCGAACTCGTTCTCGAGTGGTTCCTTATTCTCCACCGTGTCTCGATCGAGTTCCGGCTGCTGCCTGCGGTCGGCGGCCTTTGGATCTTCGTCATCCGTCTGGTCGTCGTTCAACGTCTCCAATGCCCTTGGGCGCGGCGGCAATGGCCTTGAGCTCCAATCGTCCAACCGGCCGCCATTGGATTTCGTCAGCATCGGCGGCGCCATGATGCGCTCCTGGAAACGTCTATCTTCGTAATAGCGCGCCTTCTTCGCCCGAATCGGATGGAGGCCCGACATCATGACGATCTCGTCGGAGGGCGGGAGCTGCATCATCTCGCCGGGCGTGAGCAGCGGGCGGGCGGTCTCGGACCGCGACACCATGAGGTGGCCCAGCCAAGGCGCCAGCCGGCTGCCGGCATAGTTCTTCATCGCCTTCATCTCGGTCGCCGTGCCGAGCGCGTCGCTCACGCGCTTTGCGGTGCGCTCGTCGTTGGTCGCAAAGCTGACCCGGACGTGGCAGTTGTCAAGGATCGAGTTGTTGGGCCCGTAGGCCTTCTCGATCTGGTTCAGCGACTGAGCAATCAGGAAACTCTTGATGCCGTATCCGGCCATGAAGGCCAGCGCAGACTCGAAGAAGTCGAGCCGGCCGAGCGCCGGGAATTCGTCGAGCATCAGGAGGAGCCGGCGCCGGCCGGCCTTGGCTTGCAGATCCTCGGTCAAGCGGCGGCCTATCTGGTTGAGGATCAGACGGATCAGCGGCTTGGTGCGATTGATGTCGGAGGGCGGCACGACAAGGTACAGCGTGGTCGCTCGCTCTCCGCCAACGATATCGGTAATCCGCCAGTCGCAGCACCGCGTCACCTCCGCCACCACGGGATCTCGGTAAAGGCCCAGGAACGACATGGCGGTGCTCAAGACACCGGAGCGTTCGTTGCCGGACTTGTTCAGCAACTCGCGGGCAGCGGACGCGACGACGGGATGAACACCGGCCTCGCCGAGATGCGCGGTTCGCATCATTGCGGCAAGCGTCGTCTCAATGGGCCGCTTGGGATCGGACAAGAAGGCTGCGACACCGGCGAGCGTCTTGTCTTCCTCGGCATAGAGGACGTGGAGGATCGCGCCGACCAGCAGGGCGTGACTGGTTTTCTCCCAATGGTTCCGCTTCTCGAGGCTGCCCTCCGGGTCGACCAGAATGTCGGCAATGTTCTGGACGTCGCGCACCTCCCACTCGCCGCGGCGCACCTCGAGCAACGGGTTATAGGCCGACGACTTCGCGTTGGTCGGATCGAACAGAAGGACACGGCCGTGTCGGGCGCGAAAGCCGGCAGTGAGCTGCCAGTTCTCCCCCTTGAGGTCGTGGACGATAGCCGAGCCCGGCCACGTCAAGAGCGAAGGGATGACGAGGCCGACGCCCTTGCCCGATCGCGTGGGTGCGAAGCACAGGACATGCTCCGGTCCATCATGGCGAAGATAGGTGCGCTCGAACCGGCCGAGCACCACGCCGTCGGGTCCAAGCAATCCAGCCTGCTCGATCTCCTTTGCCTTCGCCCACCGCGCGGACCCATAAGTCTCGGCATTCTTCGCTTCGCGGGCGCGCCAGACCGACATACCGATCGCGACCGCCGCAGCGATGATGCCGCCGGATGCCGCGATGAAGGCGCCCTCGGTGAAGATTGAGGGCGCGTAAGCATCGTAGGCATACCACCACCAGAAGAAGGCAGGCGGAAGGTAGAACGGAAAATGGAGCAGCTCGAACCAGGGCTGCCCGAGCTGCGGCTGAAAGCCGAGGCGCCAAGCCGTCCATTCCGTCGCGGCCCAGATCGTGAGCAGGACGATGCCGAAGACCATGATGACCTGCCCCCAAAGAATCTTGGTCGCCGACATGGCGGCCGCCCTCTCCTGACGTCGGTGATTGGAAGGATCACTCACAAGCCGAGCCCCCGGTTGCGCCCAAAACCCCAATCGATGCCGCCATCCGCGCGCGCGACGCCAGAGACATGCCGGCCGAGCTGTTTATCGAGTGAGGGCGTCCAAGGCACGAGCTGGAAGCCGAGACCGTCGTCGATCATGGCGAAGCGGCCGGAGGCGAGCGCGAAGCGCTGCCGATAGGTGCCTGCCACATACTCGCCGCTAGCCGACGGGTTGAACGGCTGACCGGTCTCGGCGGCGAGCTGCTTGCCGAGATCCTCTAACTCCCGACGGCGCAGCGTGCCGATAAGGTTTTTCGCGAACACCAGTCCACGCGCCTGGCGTTCGGCGAGCCCCTGCCCGATGAGCTGCTCGGGCCGCCGTTCCATAGCGTCGCGGACCTCGGCGCCGAAGCCGCCCTGGCCAAGCGCCACAGGGTCGCGCGCGACGGCCTGCCGATCGAGCCATGTCGCGCCGCTCGCGGTCACCTGCGCTTCGATCGAGAGATCGGAGCGGACGGCAAGCGCCACGCGACGCTGCCCTCTTGCGTCATCGAATTTGCGAAGCTCGACGATTGAGCCTGGCGCGCTGTCGCCGGCAGCGTCGAGGTCGGGCAGCCGGATGTGGTGGGTGCGGCCGTCGACCCCGTCGACCACGGCATAGGCGGTCGCCTTGAGCTCGTCGTCGAGACCGCGATCAACGAGACGCCCGATGACGGGGACGTCAAGATTTTCGCCTGATAACACGTAACTCGCGCTCCCGCGCTCGATGCCGCGTTCGGTCAAGCTGCGGTGGATACGCTTGATGATGTCGCCGCGTTCGCCGAGCTCGCGCAAGGTCGTTTCGGCGGCCTCGTCCATGGACCATTGGCCGGGCCCGAGTTGATGAGCGAGGCCAAGACTTTCCAAGTGTCGCAGCCGGCCAACCTTCAACGCATGGAATTGATCGGGCTGCTGCTCGGGACGCGGCGCAAGGTCGATAACACCGTGCTGGTTTGCATCGCGAACAAGCTGGCGATCGAGCTGCGTCCAGCGCTCGGCTCCGATCTGGCTCTCGAGCGAGCGACGAATGTCGAGATCGGAGCGCAGTCCAAGTTCCTGGGTGACCAGGTCCTGGGCGCGGGCGCGCATCCCTTCCTTGATGTAGTCGCGGGAGATGACGAGGTCTTGGCCGTCCTCTGCGACGCCGCGCACGATGATGTGGACGTGGGGGTGCTGGGTGTTCCAGTGATCGACCCCCACCCAGTCGAGCTTGGTACCCAGATCCACTTCCATCTGGCCGACCAATTCGCGGGCGAAACCCTTGAGGTCGGCCATGTCAGGCGCGTCCTCGGGGGAGACGATGAAGCGGAAATGGTGGCGGTCATTCTGACAGCGCTCGGCGAAGGCCTTGGGATCGGCATCCTCGGTGCCCGGGCCGAACAGGTGGGCCTTCTCCCCGTCCCGGGTCACGCCTTCGCGCCGGAGATAGCCGAGATGCGTCGCGAGCGGCGCCGACCTCGCCCTGTGCCGGACGACCCGGGTCTTGATGGTCACCAGACGCGAGCGGCCGGTGAGCAGACGGTTTGCCCGCACGCTGGCGGCTCGGCCGCGGCCGAAGCGCGAATGACGGTGGCTGACGAGCTGGCCGGCTCGCGAAATGCCGCCGCCAGCGCGTTGAGCGGCGGCAAGCGCCTGGGCGATGAAGGGCTTGGCCCGCTGGCTCCTCGAGGAGCGGATGCGGCCGGGCCGTGGTTGAAAATCGCTGTCTTCAGCCATGGCCAGCCTCGACAATGTGCGGAATGCAGAATCCCTGCAACGGGTTGATAGTCGAGCGCACATTGCGCGCCGAAGCCGCACATTGCGGACCCGAGGAAAAATAGCAGCACAAACAACCAACCGACCGAGCCGCACATTGCGGCCTTTTATCTCGCCATCGTTCGGTCGGTACTCGCGGAAGCCCCCACTGTTTGCGAGTGTTTGCGATAGCGATCGTTACGCGAAGGGCCGAGACACCCGTAGGGTGGCTCGGTGAGGAGCGAAGCGACGAGTAGAGCGCGGGCCGAAGGCATCGCCCGTATGACTGTGTTGCAGCGTTTCGAATGCAAACCGAATGTTCGTCAAGGGGCGCCAGCGAACCTGGAAACTGACAGCTGATATCGCGAGCTGCCCGATGTGCAGCCGCCGCAACAAGGGTGCCTGCAGACGTACCGCGATCCGCGCATTGACGTTGAAGATGCCGTGCAGTCATTGCGATCGCCCCATGGCCGAGAGCGCGACGAACAGGCCCTCCGACTGCGGCGCAATCGCCGAAATATCGTGCACCGTAGTGCCGACTGAGCCGCCGTGCGCGGGTTGATCGAGCGCCGCTCGCGCGCCAGGGGACGGCCCGTCAGCGTGGTCGAAGAACAGCGGCGCCCGCGTCCAGGATGAACGAGAAGAAGCCGCGAGGAGAAGAGGTCCTGGCGCTCCCTCCGCGTCGACAAAAGGGACGATGGCCGCGACATAGGCTGTCGTCTCCGCGGGCAGTGGACGGTGTCTATCCCGAAACTCCTCGTAGCGGCCGGGACCTGCATTATAGGCCGCGAGAAAGCCCGGCGAGCCGTAACGGTCGTGCAGTTCGCGAAGAAAGGCGGCGCCGGCGAGGATGTTGTCACGGGGATCGAAGGGATCGCGCCCGAGACCATAGCGCGCGCGCATGTCCGCCCAAGTCTTGGGCATGAGTTGCATCAGGCCGAGTGCGCCTTTGGGTGAGACGGCACGCCGATCGCCATTGCTCTCGACCCGCATGACGGCTCGTATCCATGCAGCCGGAATGCCAAAGCGCTGCGCGGCCTCTGCCACATGAGATGCGTAGTGATCGCTCGCCGGTTGACTTCGTGCCGGTGCTCTCTGCCCGGACACTGCTGCCGTTGGCCCGCCAATCACCAGCAGGCCGGTAAGGAGGAGAACGGCAAGGCTCGCCCTGTCTCCGCCATCATGGCGAGGCGTCTTGCTGCCTACCGGCGGTGCGCACGGACCACCGGTTTGACCGCCGCTGTGCGTGGCGGCCGCCCGACGGTTGCGTGGACCCGAGTTATGAGAGGGCTTTTCCCCGAACAAGGGGGTGGACCGTTGATGCGCCTGGTTGGCGGCACGCGCGACAGGATCCTGCATGCAATCAGTCCCGCTCGGCGCGTTGGGGCTGACGATTCCAGTTCAGCGTCCAGGCCGCTTTGTCGTTGCCCGACTGGAAGAGATTTGCGCGGATCGGCCGCGGCAGCGCCGGGTCGTCGATGACGAGCGAAACGTAATCGCCGGCCTTCTCGCCGGTCCGCTTCCAACCTGCGCCGATCTCCGGGCCATCGGCATCGCCGAGGCGGATACGGTAGTCCGGCGCGTTCTCGGCATCCGAGGATTCGGCCGGGACGAGGGTGAGAATCCGCTCGAAGAACAGCGTTTCAACGCGACCGGTGAAGCCGGACTTATCGCGCGTGAACTGGCCGATTTGTGCCATGGGAAAGCTCCTGGGTTGCTGGGTTGGAAACGGGTCAATGAGTGGCGGCGCGCCAGACGAAACGGCCGTCGGCGGCTTCGTCCGTCCAAAGCGGGACTGCGCGCGCGACGATCGAGCTGACGGGGAGCGCGCCGAAATAGCGGCCGTCCAGGCTGTCTGGGACGGTCGGGTTCATGAGAAAGACCTCGCCCGGTTCGAGGGTATGGCAACCGCTCCAACGCGGCAGCGGACGGCCGCGATGATCGTGCTCGTGTGCGGCGCCGACATCGACAGCATCGACCGTGATGGCATCGCCCGACCGGCACACGGTTTGCCCGGGCAGCGCCATCACACGCTTCAGCAGCGGCAGACCTTTTGGAAGAAAGCCGCCATCGGCAAGGAAGCTGGCGATCGGTTCCGGCAGCCGTACCGCGACCAGTTCCAAGTCGCGCAGCTCTCCGAGCGGATGCAGCGCGTAGAGCCCTATTGGCGTGCTCGCGGTAGCGTTCCAAATCAGCCGCGGCGCAGGATGAACGAGGGCCAGGGCGCCGGCGACCAGCGCCGCAAGGTAGGTCAACATGAGATAGCCGAAGCGGGTCATGGCGTGACGCTCCGGCGCTTGAGCCAGGCGATATGCTGCTCGCGCGTGTAGGCGCGCGGCACATGGTCGGCGGCGAGACGGTTGTGGAGATGCCGCCAGTATTCGGGTGCGGCGTCAGCCGGATCGATGGAGAGCGCCTCGATGGCGTCGATGGCCTGCAACACGCGCTCGACCTTCGGCCAGCTATCAACGCGCAGCAGGATTTCGCCACCGGGGCGGACGAAGGGCAGCGTCTGATAGCGCTGCCCGGCTTCCACGGCACGCACGATGTCCATGCGCGACACCACGGTGCCATAGTCGTTCGATGCCCAGCGGACGAAGCCGAAGATGCTGCCCGGCTCAAAGCTCGAGATGCTGCGGCGACGGTCGAGAATCTTCTCCTCCGCGCGGCGGCCGAAGCGCAGCCAGTGCTCGATCCGCTTCTCGATCCAGGTCAGCTCGACATGGGTGAGCGCGACATCCCGTCGATGCGAGGGCGGCACTGCACGCGGCGGCAAGGCTTCATTGTCGTTCATGACGGTTCTCCGGGGCGTCAGCGGGGAACTCTCGCGCCAGCAATTCGCGCAGCATGTCGGCGACGGTCACGCCGCGCTGGAACGCGGCGACCTTGATGCGGCCGCGCAGCGTGGGCGTGACGTCAATCGTCAGGCGCGCGGTGAATGCGGCAGCATCATTCACGCTGCGTGGCGGCGTATCACTGGCTTTGATCCAGCTCTCGGCATCGCCCGGACGCGAGGCGAAGCCGCGTTTGATAGAGCGGTCGCTCATGGCGCGAACCTCGCAACTTCTGCCGCGAGCGCGGCGATCTCGCGGGCGGCGGCGCTCTGCTCGACGAACTCGAAGACGAGCCGTCCGGACTGAGCGGCGTCGGCGAAGACAACGCGTTGGCCGATGGTGCTGGCGAGCACCGGCGGATCGTGGTCGGCGAGAGTTTCGGCAGTCTCGCGGGCGATGATCGTGCGCGCGCCGCAGCGGTTGAGCACAAAGCGAGCAGGAAGCTGCGGACGATAGATGCGAGCCTCTCGCAGCAGAGCGAGCATCTCGGCCGAGGCCCAGCCGTCGAATGGCGACGGCTGCACGGGGATCAACACGAGATCCGCCGCCAGCAGCGCCGAACGCATCAGTCCCGCGACGCGCGGCGGTCCGTCAATGACGACATGATCGGCGGTGCGTGCGATTTCCGGCGCCTCGCGGTGGAGCGTATCGCGCGCGAGGCCAACGACGCCGAATAGCCGTGCGACATTCTCCCGCGCACGCTGCTGCGACCAGTCCAATGCGGAGCCCTGGGGGTCAGCGTCGATCAGCGTCACGCGCTTTCCGCGCAGCGCCCATACGCCGGCGAGGTGCAGGGCGAGCGTGGTCTTGCCGACACCGCCTTTCTGGTTGAGCACGGCGACGATCATCGCATGCCTCCCGTCTTGCGACCTGAAAGCGGCAGAGATGGTTGGCTTGGGTGCTCGGTTGGCGGCTGAGCGCGGATGTCGGTGTTATCCGCAAGACGCGCGGCCCCACTACAACAGTTAGATTCTAAGTTAGACTCTAAGTTAGGGCAGGCGATCGTGTTTCCTGGCCAAAGCGTTAGCTGTGGTTTGCACTCCCGGAATCCCGATACCGGCACGCCCGGAGTCCCGATAGTGTGAACGCCCGAAGTCCCGAGCTGATTCACAGCGCCGTCCACAGGAGCTGTGAATGACTTCGATGGCAGGATGCGCAATAGCTCTCGGCGTTCCCTGCGTTCGATGCTCAGGCAGTAGCCTGGCAGCGGTTGACGTGCCGCGATCCGGCGGAGATCAAAGGCGAAGTCTGCAGGCTTGGCGAGGCTGCCGGATTTCTCATGGAGGTGTGCGACCTCGAACAGCCAACCTCTCGGCTGGCGGCCAGCATGCTTGCGCGCGACGCGGTAGAGCCAGCGCTCGATCCCACCAGTCAGGCTGAAATAGGCCGGATCGATCGTGAGAACGAGTGAGCGATCGATGACGCCGCGATAGAGCCAGTCGGGAAGGACGAATTCCATTCCCTGCACCCGACCGTCGCGCGTCGCGCATTCCTCCCATTCGTTGATCCATGAGAACTGGTGGCGCCGCCAATGCTCCCCCTGCCGGATGCTGGTGCGGATGACGGTCGCCTGCAGGCGGGCCAATGCCCCCTTCAAGAGCTTGTAGTCGCGGGCGCCGGTCTGCCGGCCGACTGCGGTCAGAAGCTGGTAGGGTGTGAAGCGCAGGAAGCGCGAGGTCTTCAGACCGAGGTTCTCGGCCTCGACAATCTGGCTCGCCGCCCAAATCAGCACGTCGGCATCCCAAATGGTCGCCATACCGTGCTCAGGAACTGCATAGACTTCGACACACACGTCGCCGGTCTGGTAGAGGATCGGTCTTGTTCGCTTGGCCTTGGCGAGCGAAAAGAACGGGCGCTCCATCAGGTCGCGTTGATCACGCGGGCTGGCATCACCGGTGGCGACAACGAACGGGTCGAGCTTGCTTCGCTCGCTGGGTGTGATGAGGCGACGCGACGACATGACGAGCGTTGCCTTAGCGATGCGCGTTGCCGGCGGCGCGCGCTTCGAGGTAGCGCGGATCCGACGTTGAGCTGCAGGCGGCCTGATCGGCCCAGGCTTCGAGATCGCCGATGGCGTAGACAACGCGGCCGCCGAGCTTGCGAAAAGTCGGGCCATTGCCATGGCAGCGATATTTTTCAAGCGTGCGCGGCGAGATGCCGAGGAGGCGCGCGGCCTCGGGGGTGCGCACGTAACGGGTGGCGAGTTGCGCAGGCCTGTCGAGCATGGGAGATCTCCGTCTTGCCTCGAAGTGCCGCGGCCAAGTCGCGGCATGTCCGGGCCAGAGTGGCGGAGAGTTCAGGCGTTGGGGGTGGACGAAAATTGACGTACGTTTGTGTCCCCCCATCGTCGCAACCAGGCGAAGCCAGGCGTACTACCGGGGCGCAACTAACTCATCAGGTCGATGGCTTGAAGGAATCGGGGAGCCGATCAGAGGCCGCGTAGAAGTTTCAGATAGCCGCGCTCGACCAAAGCGATTGAATCGTGAATGAGCCGGTTCGCCTTGCGGCGGGCATGAGAATCCTTCCACTCGACCGAGCGGCGCTGAGCGTGGTCGGAGGCGAGCACCTTCGCTGCCACGTCTCGCGGGCCGCCACCCAGGTCGTGGACGTCGAAGGCGTGCAGGAGCTGAATCAGTCGCCGTTTCTGAAACGACGTCAGCCGCAGCGCCGCCGGGAGAAGACCGGTGCGCTGGCCGCTGAGGCGACGCACGAAGTGTAGCGCCACGTCGGCCCGCAGTTCGCCCATGCCGTCGAGCGGCACAAGCACGGCGGGACGGCGCGCGGCCTGCTCGTCGCGCAAACTGACATGGAGCTCACCCGAGCCGTCGGCGACAACCAGCTCGCGACCGTCAGCATCTGTCCGCCCGACGATCGACAGTCCGAAAGCGTTGCGATCAATCGAATGAACGGTCTCGAAGTCCGGCGGCGCGGGCGTCAGGATCAATGTTCCCGGTGATGCCTCGGGCAGCCAAATGGCTGGTTCGGGCCAAACCGGAGAGGCGGGGTCATGGGCGACACCGCAACCTCCATCGACGTGCGAAACTGGTTCGGATGGTGTTGGGATCGGATTCGCCGCGCGCGATCTGTCGCTCAGTGCGGGCGAAGTCGCGGCGGTAGTCGGCATTGCGACGAAGGAATTCGAGGGCAAAACCCGGGCGCTCAAGACGATTCAGGCGTTCGATGGTCTCCGGCGAGCGCCAGTACTGGGTCGGCATGGTCTGTCTTCTCGTCTTTTTGTTCTGTGCCCCGCACCACGATCCCTAAAGACGCTACAAGAGACCAGACCCGGAGGTTGCATCACGCGAGATCGCAATTTGCGTGATTGGGGCGCAAATCACTGCATCCGCGGTTCCAAAAGGCCCTGATATCCGGCTTCCACCATCCATCGCGCGCGGGCGAGATGGCTATCATGGACATTTTTGGCACGATCTGGTTCGCGCGTGGGGTCGAGGCCGAAGATCACGCTGACCACCTCGCGCCAGTCGGCGCCCTCCTCTTCGGCCATCAACAACCGAACGTAGATAGCAAGATGTTTCTCGTCATAGGCGTTGACGCGATCCGTTATTGGCGGCCGGTCCTGGAATGGCGCGCCGTTCATTGCAATTGCCCCTCAGCATTGATGCAGCAATTAGAATTCATCTAAGCTCCAGAACTTTGCAAGCTGGGAAATCGTCACACTCGAATTGTGCCGTGATGCGCAGATCGCATCGCGGCGCTCCCCGGAAGCGGCACACCAGGGCCTAGCCAGACGATATGAATAGCACAGTGACGCACGAATCGGAACGATCGTTCCTGGAACGATCATTCCGATGTGAGTTCCCTTGTGGCCATGGATCTCAAGGAGGTCATGGCGGTCAATCTGCGTCGGATACGTCATGTGAAGAAAATGACGCAGGAAGAGTTGGCCGATGGCGCTGGACTAAGCGTCCGTTACGTCGGCGCAATTGAACGCGCAGATGTGTCGGCCAGCGTGACCGTGCTTGGCCGAATCGCGGAGGCGCTCGGCGTCGAAGCAACCGATCTCGTCAAGCGAACGACGGTTCATTCCCATCGGGCTCGATGACGCGACAATTTTGTGCCCCACCGCAACACCGGCACGTCGTGAATCAACTCCGCATTGCCTCACGCATAAGTTGATAGTCGGCTTTACGTAAATCTGATCTGTCTCCAAAGCGCATGCCTAGTTCAGAAACGGACGAGCATGCTGGGGAGATGGAGTAGGCCTCATGACTCTGTACGAGCACTTGCCAGCCGACATTCGCGAGACAGTGGATGCTCTGGTCACGGAACTCAGGCCGCAACCTTGGCCAACGCGGTTCTTTGCGCTGATTGGCCTGCTCGGAGAGAAGTTGGAGGCGCGGCGCGAGGCGGAGCCGTGGCATCTGATCCAACAGTGGACCGGCATAGTGACGGCAACGATGGAGCACTTGCTCCCCGACAGTTCGGTTGTCGAATGCCTGGGACTGATGAGCATTAGTTTCAACGACCAGTGGCGCGCTCAGGCGCTTGGCCAGATCGAACGGGATCCCACAGTGCTGGATCGTCTCGTCGCCATTTGTCCGGACTGGGAAGACATCGTCGAGAGCGTGATCGAGGCCAACCAAAGACGTCCAATCAAATCGGCACGCGGCCGCTGATCGGCATCGGTTACGCCCTTGCCGCTTGCGCCGTCACGGCAAACGAGGTGCCTTCGCGCTTCCTCAGCGTGGCGGTGCCCCGCCCGGGCCAGCCGGGCGGGGCATTGCGGATCGGCTCAGTCGCCGTTGCGACGGTTGGGGCGAGACCAGATCAGGCTGAAGCCCTCGCCCTCTTCATCGGCGAAGAGGTTGGCGAAGATCGGGGCGGTGAAGCTCGGATCGTCGAGCTTGAGGCCGAGATAATCGCGGCCTTCGTTGGAGCGCTTGGACCAGGCGGCCCCGATCTCGACCCGGCCGACATAGATCCGGTGGCTGGGGGCGTTGTCGCCCGAGCGGCTGGTTTCGGGGACGATGCGGACGTTCCTCGCCTGGAGCGAGAGAGTGACGATCTCGCCGTTGAACTCGTTGTTGCCGGTCTTCTTGAAGGTGCCGATGGTCGCCATGGTAGTTCTCCTTGATCTCTGTTTTCGAGCCCGCACCTTGCGGCCTCGATGGTGATCGACAGGCCGGAGGCGATCGACGGCGCACCCCGAAGGGGCTGGACAGCAAAGGAGGAACTTTCTTGTCTCGCGCGAGGAATGGCGGCGCAGCCGGCAGGGGAAGAAAGTTGTGACGCCGCTGTTGCGCCAAAGGCGGTCGAGGCTTCAGCCGTCCTTCGGCCAGATCCATCCATCGAAGAGGCCGTTGGTGCGCTCGATCCAAACAGAGCTGACATCAAGGAGAACGTGGCGATTTGGGAGCCCACCGAGAGAGCTGGCCCAACGAATCCAATGCTGCTTAGCCCTCTGTAATCGAGACGGACGGATCTCCGCTTCCGCGATCGCGCGTCGGCAGCACGCCCCATTCACGAGAGCGGCTGGCCGTAGTTGTGATCCGTCACCGTTTGGTCGATGCCGCACAACGACTGCCACGAAACTGCCACTCTGCGATGATCGGTCGTGTCTCGATGCTTGGCCGCTCTGTGTGAAGCTCACAGACTAGAATGCGAGCACGCTGGATGTCTGATCGAGTCAGCCCCTTCCAATGGACGCTGCCGGCTTGCGCCAGGCCTTCCCGCCCCTACAGGGGTTACGACAATTCGCCGCGCGGACCCAGAGGAGGATCTCGCGCAAATGATGACCGCTAAGAGCTCGAGTGAGAAGAGAACCGGATGAGCGACAAAAGCGATCTTGAAAACAGAGCCATCGAAGCGATATGGAACTATCGTGAGGCCTTCGCCGTGGTCGGCCGCCTGGAGCGAAAAGAACGTTCCGCGCATCGAGCGGTGACCAGGATACTGCCTGAATTGGGGCGCGCCTTACGCAGCCAAGACACGCGGTGTCTTAAGAATAGCATTAAGATCGGCTCGGCAGCTGTCTCGCGGCAGAACGAAGCGTGGGCCAACCTAACTGAGGCGACCGCACGTTTGGATTCAGCCCACTCGACTTTGGCCGCCCTCGAGCGCCAACTAGGATATCTTCCAAAGGTCTCAAAACCACGAGATTCAGGCTAGCTCAAAGTATGCCAGGACGTCGAGCTGCGCCTTATCCTAGGCGGAGATTTTCTGCGGCTTGTTTGCCGCTGCGGTTCATCACCAGCTCGTAGCTGACCTTCGCGCCTTCAACAAGCGAGGTATAGCCGGCC